>NZ_JAPEPF010000001.1:3680974-3987722 GCF_026340595.1 Streptomyces sp. NBC_01363 | reverse complement strand
CCCCACCTTCCTCCGAGTTGACCCCGGCAGTCTCCTGTGAGTCCCCATCACCCCGAAGGGCATGCTGGCAACACAGAACAAGGGTTGCGCTCGTTGCGGGACTTAACCCAACATCTCACGACACGAGCTGACGACAGCCATGCACCACCTGTACACCGACCACAAGGGGGGCACCATCTCTGATGCTTTCCGGTGTATGTCAAGCCTTGGTAAGGTTCTTCGCGTTGCGTCGAATTAAGCCACATGCTCCGCTGCTTGTGCGGGCCCCCGTCAATTCCTTTGAGTTTTAGCCTTGCGGCCGTACTCCCCAGGCGGGGAACTTAATGCGTTAGCTGCGGCACCGACGACGTGGAATGTCGCCAACACCTAGTTCCCAACGTTTACGGCGTGGACTACCAGGGTATCTAATCCTGTTCGCTCCCCACGCTTTCGCTCCTCAGCGTCAGTAATGGCCCAGAGATCCGCCTTCGCCACCGGTGTTCCTCCTGATATCTGCGCATTTCACCGCTACACCAGGAATTCCGATCTCCCCTACCACACTCTAGCCTGCCCGTATCGACTGCAGACCCGGGGTTAAGCCCCGGGCTTTCACAACCGACGCAACAAGCCGCCTACGAGCTCTTTACGCCCAATAATTCCGGACAACGCTTGCGCCCTACGTATTACCGCGGCTGCTGGCACGTAGTTAGCCGGCGCTTCTTCTGCAGGTACCGTCACTCTCGCTTCTTCCCTGCTGAAAGAGGTTTACAACCCGAAGGCCGTCATCCCTCACGCGGCGTCGCTGCATCAGGCTTTCGCCCATTGTGCAATATTCCCCACTGCTGCCTCCCGTAGGAGTCTGGGCCGTGTCTCAGTCCCAGTGTGGCCGGTCGCCCTCTCAGGCCGGCTACCCGTCGTCGCCTTGGTAGGCCATCACCCCACCAACAAGCTGATAGGCCGCGGGCTCATCCTTCACCGCCGGAGCTTTCAACCCCGTCCCATGCGGGACAGAGTGTTATCCGGTATTAGACCCCGTTTCCAGGGCTTGTCCCAGAGTGAAGGGCAGATTGCCCACGTGTTACTCACCCGTTCGCCACTAATCCACCCCGAAGGGCTTCATCGTTCGACTTGCATGTGTTAAGCACGCCGCCAGCGTTCGTCCTGAGCCAGGATCAAACTCTCCGTGAATGTTTTCCCGTGATCGGGACAACACAACACGAGAGCGGAACGACCGGACGGAATAAGACCGGTCGTTCACAGCGTCCTCGCTGTGTAAATTGCCCACCGGGTCAGTGACCCCGTGGGACTTTCAAAGGAACCTCCAACCTGCCGAAGCAGGCCGGGGTATCAACATATCTGGCGTTGACTTTTGGCACGCTGTTGAGTTCTCAAGGAACGGACGCTTCCTTTGTACTCACCCTCTCGGGCTTTCCTCCGGGCTTTTCCCTTCGGTCTTGCGTTTCCGACTCTATCAGACTCTTTCGTGTCCGATTCCCGGTCGAAGCGGGTTGTGCTTTCCAGTTCTTCGCTTTCGCGCTTCCCTTTCCGGCGGTTCCAACCTTACCAGACTCTTTTTCGTTCCGTTTCCGGTCCGAATTTGAATTCCGGTGGCCTTGGAGAGGCCTTCGCCTTTCGGCGTGTCCACTACATTAACCGATTTCCTTGGCGACTCATAATCGAGTCGAAGGGATTGAATTACGGCATGCCGAATTCGCACCCGCCAGGGTGAGTCGAAGGTAGTGGTTGGTCGCTCCGGGATGCTCGGATGCGGTCCGATGGACCGTACCGACAGCAGTACCCGTTTCAAGCGGCTCGGGCTACATTAGGCGGCCCTCAAGGGCGAGTCAAGTTGCGCGGCGGCGTGGCACATGGGCCCGGTACGGGCTCACCGTGGGGTCCCCGTCGATCCAGAAACGCCAGGGGTGTGTAGCTCCATCGCCGCCCACTCCGGTGCGTGGGCCGTTGCGTACCTGGTCACGTGGTGGTGGGGTGCCGTGCAGCATGGACAGGGAGGCGCCGGGGTGGGCGATGGCGTCGGTGCCGTTCAGTGCTCGGTCGACATCGAGGGCGGTGGCCAGGCGGGCCGGGCCTTTGGCCAGTTCCTTGTCATTGCGGGCCGAGTTTCGTCGTTCGCGAGTGAGTTCCGCGCCGATCTGGATGTCGCCGGCGCGGAGCAGGACCCCGCTGGCCCGGCCCTCGGGGCCGCACACCAGGTTGAGGCAGTGCCACATGCCGTAGGTGAAGTAGACGTACGCGTGGCCGGGCGGTCCGAACATGACGCTGTTGCGTGCGGTGCGGCCTCTGAACGCGTGCGATCCGGGATCGATCTCGCCGGCGTACGCCTCCACCTCGGTGAGGCGGAGCTCGATGGGTCCGTCCGGTGTGGCACGTACCAGGGTCCGGCCCAGGAGGTCGGGTGCCACGTCCAGTACGGGGCGGTCGAAGAAGTCGCGTGTCAGCGGCGTACGTTCCAAGCCCTCGATCATGGCGGTCGAGGGTACCGGGAACCGACTACGGTCGTGGCGCGTATGTAGGGGTCAGGACCAAGGAGGAGTAAACATGGGCTTCAAGCGGCTGCTCGCGAGCATGGGTGCCGGTGGCGCTTCGGTGGAGACCGAGCTCTCCGAGCTCAACGTCGTCCCGGGTGGGGTCGTCCAGGGTGAGGTGCGGGTCCAGGGCGGATCCGTGGATCAGCAGATCGAGGGACTCTCCGTGGGTCTGCAGGCCCGGGTCGAGGTCGAGGGCCATGACACGGAGACCAAGCAGGACATCGAGTTCACCAAGCTGCGGCTCGGTGGCGCGTTCGAGGTGCGGGCCGGTGCCGTGCACGTCGTACCCTTCGGGCTCGAAATTCCGTGGGAGACGCCGATCACGATGTTCGCCGGTCAGCATCTGCACGGCATGAACATAGGTGTGACCACGGAGCTGGAGATCGCGCGGGCGCTGGACTCGGGCGACCTGGACCCGATCAATGTGCACCCGCTGCCGGCTCAGCAGGCCATCCTCGACGCCTTCGGGCAGCTCGGCTTCGGCTTCCGCAGCGCGGACATGGAGCGCGGTCACATTCGCGGTACGCGTCAGCGGCTGCCGTTCTACCAGGAGATCGAGTTCTTCCCGCCGCAGCAGTACCGCGGTCTGAACCAGGTGGAGCTGACGTTCGTCGCGGACGACCGTGAGATGGATGTCGTCCTGGAGATGGACAAGAAGGCGGGGCTCTTCAGCGAGGGAAGCGACTCGTACCGCGCGTTCAAGGTCGGGCTGAACGACTTCCAGGGGACCGACTGGGCGGCGTACCTCAATCAGTGGCTGGCGCAGGTCGGCGGTCAGCGCAACTGGCTCTAGGGTCGGTGGGAGACCTGCTGACAGCAGTAGAGCGATCAGGAGAGGTGCTGACGTGACCGAGCCGAAAAGGGCGCCGCTGCCGCACGACTTCCATCCGGAGGTGCCGTCGTTCACGGTGGTGAGCGAGGATCTCGCCCCCGGCGCCGTGCTGGCGGACGCCCAGGTGTTCGCGGCCGGGAACACCTCGCCGCAGCTGCGGTGGGAGGGTTTCCCGGAGCAGACCAAGAGTTTCGCCGTGACCTGCTTCGATCCCGATGCTCCTACGGGCAGTGGATTCTGGCACTGGGTGCTCTTCGACATCCCGGCGTCGGTCACGGAGCTGCCGGCCGGTGCGGGCAGCGGAAAGTTCGAGGGGCTGCCCGCCGGTGCCGTGCAGGTCCGTAACGACTACGGGTCGAAAGAGTTCGGCGGTGCCGCGCCGCCGGCCGGCGAGAACCACCGTTATGTGTTCACCGTGTACGCGGTGGACACCGAGAAGCTGGGGGTCGACAGCGATGTGTCGCCCGCGGTCGTCGGGTTCAACCTGCGGTTCCACACGCTGGGCCGTGCCCAGCTGATCGGTGAGTACTCAGGTCCCGCGTAGCGCCCGCCGAGCCGAGAGTTCCCCTGCTGTTTGCCCTGCCCTGGTCTTGGAGAGACCAGGGCAGGGCATTTTTATTGCGTTGTCCATCACGGCCTGCCCAGCCAGAGTTGATCCGGGCCTGCCAGGGGGCGGGCGGCACACGGGAGGTGGGCGGGATGCGGGACACGCTGGTACTGAACGCGAGCTTCGAGCCGCTGTCGACGGTGACGCTGAACCGTGCGGTGGTGCTGATCCTGCAGGACAAGGCCGTCGTCGAGCAGTCGCATCCCGATCTCCGCATGCGTGGCGCCGCCGTGGACATTCCGGTACCCCGGGTGATCAGGCTGTGCCGGTACGTACGGGTGCCGTTCCGAAGACATGCCCCGTGGTCCCGGAGGGGTGTGCTGATACGGGACCAGCACCGGTGCGCGTACTGCGGGCGGCGGGCGAGCACCGTCGACCATGTCGTGCCGCGCGCCCAGGGGGGTCAGGACACCTGGCTCAACACGGTGGCGTCCTGTGCCGAGGACAACCACCGCAAGGCGGCCCGGACGCCGGAGCAGGCGGGGATGCCGCTGCTGCGTCAGCCGTTCGTGCCGTCTCCCGCGCAGGCGATGCTGCTGGCGCTGGGGGCCGGTGAGCGGTCGGAGCTGCCGGAGTGGCTGGACCGCGCCGCGGCGTAGTCGGCGTACGCATTTCGTCGTGGTGGAAGCCCGTCTCCGGGGGAGGCGGGCTTCCCCGTGTCAGCGGAGCAGCAGTTGGACGATGGCGACCGTGCCGACCGCGACGATGAGCACGCGCAGGACGGTGGGGCTGAGGCGGCGGCCGATCCTGGCGCCGATCTGGCCGCCCAGCGCGGAGCCGACCGCGATCAGCACGACGGCCGTCCAGTCGAAGTCCGCGACGAAGAGGAAGAAGAGCGCGGCGATGCTGTTGACGACGGCGGCCAGGACGTTCTTTACGGCGTTGAGGCGCTGCATGGTGTCGTCGAGCAGCATGCCCATCAGGGAGAGGTAGATGATCCCCTGGGCGGCGGTGAAGTAGCCCCCGTAGACGCTGGCGAGCATCAGTCCGACGAAGAGGAGCGGTCCGCCGTCGGGATGGGCGCGGGTGCCGCTGTGTTCGCGTCGGCGCTGGACCGCTTTGCTGATGCGTGGTTGCAGGATGACCAGGGCGAGGGCCAGCGCCACCAGGATCGGCACGATGGTCTCGAAGGCCGTGGAGGGCAGAGTGAGCAGGAGAGTGGCGCCGGTGAGGCCGCCGATGAGGGCGCCGACGGCGAGCTTGCGTACGCGACGGCCCTGTCCCGCGAGTTCCTTGCGGTAGCCGATGGCGCCGCTGACGGAGCCGGGGATCAGACCGAGGGCGTTGGAGACGGTGGCCGTGACCGGGGGCAGACCGGTGGCGAGCAGCACGGGGAAGGTGATCAGCGTTCCCGAGCCGACGATCGTGTTGATCGTGCCGGCGCTGATTCCCGCGACGAAGACGGCAAGCATCTCCCAGATGTTCATGGCGCATCCCCCGTACATGATCGGTGCTTGGTGCACTGATCATGCACGGGGCGTGTACGCGTCATTCGACCGGGGGTTGCTCCCGGCGTTCCTTGCCGGTGTCGAACCCCGGGGCGCCGTTGCCGAGGTTGCCGAAGGCGCCACTGAGGCCCTTGAGGGCGTCGCCGATCTCGCTGGGCACGATCCAGAGCTTGTTGGCGTCGCCCTCGGCGATCTTCGGGAGCATCTGGAGGTACTGGTACGAGAGGAGCTTCTGGTCCGGGTCGCCGGCGTGGATGGATTCGAAGACCGTACGGATCGCCTGGGCCTCGCCCTCGGCGCGCAGGGCCGAGGCCTTGGCCTCACCTTCGGCGCGCAGGATCGCGGACTGCTTCTCGCCCTCCGCGGTGAGGATCGCGGACTGGCGCGTTCCTTCGGCCTGGAGGATCGCGGCGCGCTTGTCACGGTCGGCGCGCATCTGCTTCTCCATCGAGTCCTGGATGGAGGTGGGCGGTTCGATCGCCTTGAGCTCGACGCGGTTGACGCGGATGCCCCACTTGCCGGTGGCCTCGTCGAGAACTCCGCGCAGGGCCGCGTTGATCTCCTCGCGGGAGGTCAGGGTCCGCTCCAGGTCCATGCCACCGATGATGTTGCGGAGGGTGGTGACGGTGAGCTGCTCGATCGCCTGGATGTAGCTGGCGACTTCGTAGGTCGCGGCCCTCGCGTCGGTCACCTGGTAGTAGATGACGGTGTCGATGTTGACGACCAGGTTGTCCTGGGTGATCACCGGCTGGGGCGGGAACGGCACGACCTGTTCACGGAGGTCGATGCGGTTGCGGATGGAGTCGATGAAGGGAACGACGATGTTCAGGCCTGCGTTGAGCGTGCGGGTGTAGCGGCCGAAGCGCTCCACGATGGCGGCGCTGGCCTGCGGGATGACCTGGATCGTCTTGATCAGGGCGATGAAGACGAGCACCACCAGAATGATCAGGACGATGATGATCGGTTGCATCGTGTTCCTCATTGCCCTTCGGTTGCCGACGGATCGCGATGATCGAGGTCGAGATCGAGATCGCGGGAGGGACCGGATGTCGTGCCGGTCCCGATCTCATGATGATCGACATCAAGTCTGACAGAACGCGCTCTGCCTTGTGGGTGGTTCGGTCACATGACGACTGCCGTAGCTCCGTCGATGTCGACGACATCGACCTGTTGGCCCGGATCGAAGCTCTGGCCCTCGTCGAGTGCGCGGGCGGACCAGATCTCCCCGGCCAGCTTGATCCGGCCGCCGCTGCTGTCGACCCGCTCCAGGACGACGGCCTGACGGCCTTTCAGGGCATCGATGCCAGTGGCGAGTTGGGGCCGGTCGGTGCGGTGTCTGGCGGCGATCGGGCGAACCACGGCGATGAGCGCCACGGAGACCACGACGAATACCAGTACCTGGGCCACGATGCCGCCGCCGAGTGCCGCGACGACTGCCGCGGCGACCGCTCCGACGGCGAACATGCCGAACTCGGGCATCGCAGTCATGACGAGTGGGATGCCCAGTCCCACCGCGCCGATCAGCCACCACACCCACGCGTCGATGTCCACGTGGTCATGGTAGAACCGCGGGCGCCCTCGCCGACAGGGCGCAAGCGGGCCACTGCGCACGGCGGGGCCCGTTGTGTTCGGCAACGCCGCGAGCGTGCGTGCCGGACACCGCGCGGCAGACGGCAGTTTGACGACAGGGCCTAGGAGAGCGGCAGTCCGTGGGCCGTGTAGCGGTCGCCGGTGTGCTCGACGACGAGCGGCAGGCCGAAGCAGAGGGAGAGGTTGCGGGAGCTGAGCTCGGTCTCCATGGGGCCGGCGGCGAGCACCTTGCCCTGGCGGATCATCAGGACGTGGGTGAAGCCGGGGGCGATCTCCTCGACATGGTGGGTGACCATGATCATGGAGGGGGCGTACGGGTCGCGGGCCAGTCGGCCGAGGCGGCGGACCAGGTCCTCGCGGCCACCGAGGTCGAGACCTGCGGCGGGCTCGTCGAGGAGCAGCAGCTCGGGGTCGGTCATCATGGCGCGGGCGATCAGGGTGCGCTTGCGCTCGCCCTCCGACAGGGTGCCGAACTTGCGGTCGAGGTACTCGGTCATGCCGAGCCGGTCGAGGAAGGCGCGGGCGCGCTCCTCGTCGACGGCCTCGTAGTTCTCGTGCCAGGTGGCGGTCATGCCGTACGCGGCGGTGAGCACCGTCTGCAGCACGGTCTGGCGCCGGGGCAGCTTCTCGGCCATGGCGACGCCCGCGATGCCGATGCGGGGCCGGAGCTCGAAGACATCGGTGCCGACGCCGCCGAGTTGCTCGCCGAGGACCTTGGCGGTGCCGGTGCTCGGGAAGAGGTAGCTGGACGCGATGTTGAGGAGGGTGGTCTTGCCGGCGCCGTTCGGGCCGAGGATGACCCAGCGCTCCCCCTCCTTGACCGACCAGGAGACGTCGTCCACCAGAGCGCGTCCGTCGCGGACCACGGATACGTCCACCAGCTCCAGTACATCGCTCATGGCGCGTTGTCTCCCCATGCAGTGTCGAGATCGTCGGTGCCTGTGGGCACAGCTCCCAGGGAAATCTACGCCACCGTACGAGTGCTCCCGGCGCTGGGCCCGCGTGACGACAGGCCCCGGGCCCGTTCCCTAGGCTGTTCCCATGCTTTCGGAACCACGCTCAGGGCTGTTGGCCGCTTGGGGAAACGCGCTTCTGGCGGGACTGGTGTCGCCGGACGAGGCGGCGCTCGCCATTGTCGGGGAGGACGCGGTGCACCGCGTCGAGGGACTGCCGGGCGAGGCGGGGCCGGTCGGGCTCACGCTGGCGCTCGGGCGGTTGCGGGGTCTGGGGGTGACGGGTTTCCGGGTGGCGTTGCCGGCGCCCGGCCATCCGCTGGGGCTGAGCGGTCCGCCGGAGTTCAACGCGCGGGCGTTGGAGGCCGAGGAGGCGGTGGTGGCCTTCGGCGCGCCGTACGGGCTGGTTCCCGAGGTGCGTGAGGCGGGGCCGGAAGGGGATCTGCACGTCGAGGTGGTGTGGCGTTGTCTGCCCGTGCGGGAGGCGCCGCCGGCCGATGTGCCGTCGCTGAGCGAGGCGGAGCGGGAGCTCGCCGAGGGGTTGCGGGACGCGACGGCGATGCTGTCGCGGTTGGACGTGGCCGGTTCGGGGCCGGTGGCCGAGGCGGCGGTGGACGCGTACCGGGCACGGGCTGAGCGGGGGCGCGAGGTGCTGGCTCCGGGGTACCCGCCGCGGGCGGTGCGGGTTCTGGAGCTCGCGCAGCGGGTGGGGCTGCTGATCTCGGTGGCGTACGAGAACGGGCACGGCGGCGCGGTGAGCGCTTCGGAGATCGCGGCCCGGGGTGAGGTACTGCGGCCGGTGGAGCGGGTGGCCAGGCGGGCGCAGGTCGCCGCGTACAACGCGTATGTGGAGGAGCGCGAGCGGGAGCGGTAGGCGCTGGCCGGGCGGGCTCCCGGTGTCGCCGGACGGGCTCGACGCGCTCCGTCCGGCGACGTATGACCGCGGGTTCGGTCGGCCGTTCGGTCCCGGGGTCGGTCAGCCGTTCAGGCCGAGGTTGCCGAAGGCCGGGTTGAGCAGGCCGATCACATTGACCGTGTTGCCGACCACGTTCACCGGGACGTCCACGGGGACCTGGACGACGTTGCCGCTGGCCACGCCCGGGGAGTGGGCCGCGACACCGTGGGCGCCCGCGCCGTGTCCGGTGGCGGAGGCCGCGCCCGCGCCGGCGGCGATGATTCCACCGGCGATCACGGTGACGGCAGCGGCCTTCTTCAGGTTCTTCACTTCAGGATCCTCCTAGCGTGGCTGCGGCCAGCCGCCGCAGCACCCTGGAGAACGCCTCGGAGTCGAACGGGTTGCGCCGTCCGGGTGACATCCACCCGACAGCATGAATCTCGGTCCGAAAGAAGAAGGTTCGCTTCGCTGCCGGTCAGCCCGCCGCCCCATGCCGGACGGCCCAGAGCGCCGCCTGGGTCCGGTCCGAGAGATCCAGCTTCATCAGAATGTTCGAGACGTGTGTCTTGACGGTCTTCTCGGAGAGGACCAGCGCCCGCGCGATCTCGCGGTTGGAACGGCCGTCGGCGATCAGGCCCAGCACCTCCCGTTCCCGTTCGGTGAGCGTGCTCCCCCGGCCCGTACCGCTGCCCGGGTCCTCCTGGGCGAGCAGGGCTCCCGCGACCTCCGGCTGGAGCAGGACGTGGCCCGCGTACACCGAGCGGATGGCGCCGGCCAGGGCGTCCGGGTCGACGTCCTTGTACACGTAACCGGAGGCTCCGGCGCGCAGGGCGGGGACCACGGTGCGCTGCTCGGTGAAGCTGGTGACGATGAGGACCTTGGCCGGGTTCTCCAGCTCGCGGAGCCTGCGCAGGGCCTCGATGCCGTCGGTGCCGGGCATCTTGATGTCCATCAGGACGACGTCGGGGCGGAGCTCCTCGGTCCTGGCCACCCCCTCGGCGCCGTCGGCCGCCTCGCCGACCACTTCTATGTCGTCCTGGATCTCCAGGAACGTACGCAGACCGCGGCGGACCACCTGGTGGTCGTCGACCAGCAGCACCCTGATGATCTTGTCAGCCACCGGGTACCTCCATCTCGATCGTGGTGCCCTTGCCGGGCGCCGATTCAACGGTGAGCCGTCCGCCGACGCCGTTCGCGCGGTCCCGCATCGACACCAGGCCCAGATGCCGGCCCGCCTGCCGGGTCGCCGCGGGTTCGAAGCCGCCGCCGTCGTCGGTGATCCGCAGCAGCGTCCCGCTGCCGTGCCTGGCCAGCGTGACATCGACGTGTTCCGCCCCGGAGTGGCGCAGTGCGTTGTGCAGGGCTTCCTGGGAGACCCGGAGCAGCGCCTCCTCCTGTGCGGCGGGCAGGGCCCGTATGCCCAGGCTCTCGAAGGTGACCCGGGCCGTGTGGGCCCGGTCCAGGACCTGGATCTGGGTGCGGAGGGTGGCGATGAGGCCGTCCTCGTCGAGTGCCGCGGGGCGCAGCTCGACGACGGCGGCGCGCAGTTCGTCCACGGCTTCGGCGGCGAGTGCGGCGACCTGCTGGAGCTCGCCCTTGGCGCGGGCCGGGTCACGGTCCACCAGGGCGGTGGCCGCCTGGGCCGTCAGCCGCAGCGAGAAGAGCTTCTGGCTGACCGCGTCGTGCAACTCATGGGCGAGCCGGGAGCGCTCCTCGGCGATGGTGAGTTCCCGGCTCCGTTCGTAGAGGCGGGCGTTGGTCAGGGCGATCGCCGCGTGCTGGGCGAGGATGGCCAGCAGTTCCTCGTCCTCGGCGGTGAAGCCACAGCTGCCTTCGGGTTTGGGGCAGCGCTTGTTGGCGAGGAAGAGCGCGCCGATGATCTCCTCGCCGTCCCTGATGGGCAGGCCGAGGAAGTCGGACATGTCGGGGTGGGCAGCGGGCCAGCCCTCGAAGCGGGGATCCTTGCGGACATCGGCGAGGCGCTCGACCTTCGCCTCGTGGAGCATCGCGGCGAGGATGCCGTGCTGTCTGGGCAGCGGGCCGATGGCCTTCCACTGCTCGTCGCTGACGCCGTCGACGACGAACTGGGCGAAGCCCCCGTGATCGTCGGGGACGCCCAGGGCGGCGTACTCGGCGTCCAGCAGTTCGCGGGCCGAGGCGACGATCGTCTTCAGGACGTCGCGTACTTCGAGATGCCGGCTCATGGCGAGCAGCGCGGCGCTCACGGCTGCGAGACCCGACGGTGGGCGATGGCTCATGGCCTCACCGTACCGGCGGGGTCCGAACGCCGTATCGGCCTGTGGACGGCCGGGGATTAGTGCGCAGGGCCTAGGTCCGGCCGCCCGCGCACCGGAGCGGCGACCGCGTCACACGGCCGCCCCAGAGCCGGAATCTGACACTCCGGATTGCTGACGCAACGGTTGGTCAGGTTGTTACCCGGCCGATGTGAGGCCGCACATAGGACCCACGTCACTTACGAAGTCTGCTAGTGGACACGTAATCGCCACATCAGTGGTCATGAGCGCGGCCCGACACGTTCGAGCGGGGTCCCGATCCACTACCGGGGTTCGTACGTCACACCTTTGCCACCGGATTTTGCTGGCGCTAAGAATTGCACTCGTCCCCGACGGAGATGCGAAACGCCGCTTCCCGTCTTCGTCCTCCGTGAGGACTCCCGCAATACGAAGAGGTAAGTCTGCATGTCCGTGTCCAGCATCCTCGGCCGTCGTCGTCGCCTGAACAAGACCCAGAAGCTCTCCGTCGCGGGTATCTCCGCCATGGCCGCCGCCGCGCTCTCGTTCTCGCTCGTCCCCGCCAACGCCGACCCCAAGCCCGAGGCCGAGAGCCCCGTGTCCGCCGCCCCCGTGGTCTTCGCGTCGGCTGCCGGTACTCCGCAGGCCAAGGCCGTGCAGGCCAGCATCATCGAGCAGCACTCCACCGCCGAGAAGCTGGTGAAGGCCGCCGACCTCGCCAAGGCCAAGAAGGCCGCCGCCGCGAAGGCCAAGGCCGCCAAGGCCGCCGAGGTCAAGGCCCAGGCGAAGGCGAAGGCCGAGGCGAAGGCCAGGGCCGCCGCCAAGGTGAAGGCCGAGGCCGTCGTCGCGAAGCGCTCCGAGACGCAGGCCGCCAGCCGCTCCGAGGCCCGCACCCCGGTCTACGCCAACAACCTGGACGGCTGGATCAACCAGGCCCTGGACATCATGCGGGCCCACGGCATCCCCGGCTCGTACGACGGTCTGCACCGCAACATCATGCGTGAGTCGACCGGCAACCCGAACGCGGTCAACGGCTGGGACATCAACGCCCAGAACGGCACCCCGTCCTGCGGCCTGCTCCAGGTCATCCAGCCGACGTTCAGCGCGTACCACGTCCCCGGCACCTCGTCGAACATCTACGACCCGGTCGCCAACATCACGGCCGCGGCCAACTACGCGGCCGACAAGTACGGCTCGATCGACAACGTCAACAGCGCGTACTGACCGGCGGAGCACCCGGCCGGACAGCGTCCGCATACGCCGAAGGGCGGCACCCCGCGCGGGGTGCCGCCCTTCGGCGTATGCGTCCGGTGCCCTACTTGCGCATGACCTCCGGCTCGTGGCGGCGCAGCAGTCGCGCGACCACGACGCCGCAGATGATGCCGAGCAGCAGGAGCACCGAGATGTTGATCCCCCACTGGCCGGCCGAGTGCTCCCACAGCGGGTCCAGATCGGTCGGGTTCTTCGGGTCCCACGGCGCCATGAGGTGCGAGAGGTCCAGCGTCGTGCCCGCTCCGGCGATGGCCCAGCGGGACGGCATCAGCCAGGCGAACTGCTCCAGGCCGGGCGATCCGTACACCTGGAAGAGGATGCCGGTGAAGACGACCTGGACGATCGCGAACATGACCAGCAGCGGCATGGTCTTCTCGGCGGTCTTCACCAGCGAGGAGATCACCAGGCCGAACATCATCGAGGTGAAGCCGAGCGCGATGATCGTCAGGCAGATCTCGACGGCCGGCGGCATGATCAGGCCCTCGGCCGGCAGCTCTCGGGTGGCGAAGCCGATGCCGCAGATGATGACGCCCTGGATGGCGGTGATCACGCCGAGGACGATCACCTTGGACATCAGATAGGCGGAGCGGGACAGACCGGTGGCCCGTTCCCGTTCGTAGATGACGCGTTCCTTGATCAGTTCTCGTACGGAGTTGGCCGCACCGGAGAAGCACATGCCGACCGCGAGGATCAGCATGATCGTTCCGGCGGCACTGTTGAACCGGGACGGCGGGTCCGGCGGAGCCAGGCCGAACTTGGCCGGGATGACCACGCTGACGACGCCGAGCACGGCGGGCAGGATCACCATCAGGCCCATGAAGCCCTTGTCGGACGCGATCACCGAGACGTAGCGGCGCATCAGCGTCCACAGCTGGGCCGACCAGCTCTGCGGCTTCGGCGGGCGCATCTGCTGCGGGGGCGGCATGTGGACGGACTGCGCGGCGACGGCGTCGATGTCCGCGGCGTACATCTGGTAGTGCTGCGAACCGCGCCAGCGGCCCGCCCAGTCGTAGTCGCGGTAGTTCTCGAACGCGGAGAAGACGTCGGCCCAGGTGGTGTAGCCGAAGAAGTTGAGCGCTTCCTCCGGCGGGCCGAAGTAGGCGACGGAACCGCCCGGCGCCATGACGAGCAGCTTGTCGCAGATCGCCAGCTCGGCGACGGAGTGCGTGACGACCAGGACGGTGCGGCCGTCGTCGGCCAGTCCGCGCAGCAGCTGCATGACATCGCGGTCCATGCCCGGGTCGAGGCCGGAGGTCGGCTCGTCCAGGAAGATCAGCGACGGCTTGGTGAGCAGCTCCAGGGCGACGGAGACGCGCTTGCGCTGCCCGCCGGAGAGCGAGGTGACCTTCTTGTCCTTGTGGATGTCGAGCTTGAGCTCGGCGAGGACTTCGAGGATCCGGGCCTGGCGCTCGGCCTCGGTGGTGTCCGCGGGGAAGCGGAGCTTGGCCGCGTACTTGAGGGCCTTGGTGACGGTGAGTTCCTTGTGCAGGATGTCGTCCTGCGGGACCAGACCGATGCGCTGGCGCAGTTCGGCGAACTGCTTGTACAGGTTCCGGTTGTCGTAGAGAACGTCGCCCTGGTTGGCGGGCCGGTAGCCGGTGAGCGCCTTGAGCAGGGTGGACTTTCCGGATCCCGACGGACCGATGACTGCGACGAGCGACTTCTCCGGGACGCCGAAGGAGACGTCCTTGAGGATCTGCTTCCCGCCGTCGACCGTCACCGTGAGGTGGCGGGCGGAGAAGGAGACCTCACCGGTGTCGACGAACTCCTCAAGCCGGTCGCCGACCAGGCGGAAGGTCGAGTGACCGACACCGACGATGTCGTTGGGGCCGATGAGCGCGGAGCCGGACTTGGAGAGCGGCTGACCGTTGACGTACGTGCCGTTGTGGGATCCGAGGTCACGGATCTCGAAGCGGCCGTCGGGGGTCGCGTGGAATTCGGCGTGGTGGCGCGAGACCTGGAGGTCGGAGACGACCAGTTCGTTCTCCAGCGCACGGCCGATACGCATCACGCGGCCGAGGTCCAGCCGGTGGAACGTGGTCGGACTGCGGTCGCCGTACGCCGGCGGGGCCCCCGCGGCCCCGCCGGGACCGCCCGCGCCGGGTGTCCTCGCCATGCCCTGCTGCTGCGGAACCTGCGGCTGCGCGGGCTGCTGCGGCGGAGGGCCCTGGGGGGCCTGCTGCTGCCAGCCCTGCTGCGGCTGCTGCGGAGCGGGTGCCTGCTGACCGGGCCAGCCGGGGCCGCCCTGCTGGGGCTGGGCGGGGGCCTGCTGGGCGCCCGCGCCCTGCCCGCTGTACACATCGGCGCCCGCCGCGGCGGTGATGCTCAACCGCGGGCCGTCAGTGGCATTGCCCAGATGTACGACGGAGCCGGGGCCGATCTCCAGCTGCTGGATCCGGCTGCCCTGCGCATAGGTGCCGTTGGTGCTGCCGTGGTCCTCGATGAACCAACTCCGGCCCCCCCAGCTGATCGTGGCATGCCGCCACGACACCCTGGCGTCGTCGATCGTCAGGTCGCCCTGCGGATCGCGCCCGAGGGTGTACGACCTGGACGGATCGAGCGTCCAGGTCCTTCCATTCAATTCCAGTACGAGTTCCGGCACTCCGCGCCCCACTAGTTGTCCCCCGAATTGCCCCCATCACAGGGAGCCTAGGGATGCTGAACATCGTGAGGAACTATTCCAGGAGCAGTCCCGGATACGAAAGTCGGGCGGGGTGAAGACCCTGCCGAGACCTGCATCGTTACGGTGCTGACACGAATAGAGGGAGCAGTGCACGGTAAGTACCCCGAGTACACGCGAACCGCTAGCAAAAGGGACATCCAGGGCGGCCCGAACCCCTGTGTTCCGTCCGCCGGCCACCGGACGGATCCGGACGCGCGCGGTCCGTCACCGCGCGTGTGCTCCGGGCGGGGGTACGGGGCCGACGCGCTGTCCGGTCCTCGGGACGGGCCTTCGGCGCCTCGGAGCGGACCGATACGGTGGAAGCACCATGAGCGCATCTCAGCCACCTCGGTCCTCCTCGTCTCCTGAGTCCCCTGAGCCCCCTGAGTCCCGTCGGGGCACCGACACACCCACCCTTCTCGTCAAGATCTTCGGGAAGGACCGCCCCGGCATCACCGCCGGGCTCTTCGACACCCTCGCCGCCTACTCGGTCGATGTCGTCGACATCGAGCAGGTCGTCACCCGTGGCCGCATCGTCCTGTGCGCACTGGTCACCACCCCGACCGCGGGTGGCACCACCGAGGGCGATCTGCGGGCGACCGTGCACAGCTGGGCCGACTCGCTGAGGCTTCAGGCCGAGATCATCTCCGGTACGGGCGACAACCGGCCGCGTGGCGACGGGCGTTCCCATGTGACGGTGCTCGGGCACCCGCTGACCGCGGAGTCGACCGCCGCCATAGCGGCCACGATCACCTCCACCGGCGGCAACATCGACCGGATCTTCCGGCTCGCGAAGTACCCAGTCACGGCAGTCGAGTTCGCGGTGTCCGGCACCGTGACCGAGGAGCTGCGGACCGCACTGGCGACGGAGGCCGCCGGCATCGGTGTCGATGTCGCGGTGGTGTCGGCCGGGCTGAGCCGCCGGGCGCAACGGCTGGTCGTCATGGACGTCGACTCGACGCTCATCCAGGACGAGGTCATCGAACTGTTCGCCGCGCACGCGGGCTGCGAGGACAAGGTCGCCGAGGTGACCGAGCAGGCGATGCGCGGCGAACTCGACTTCGAGCAGTCGCTGCACGCACGGGTGGCACTGCTGGCCGGGCTCGATGTGTCGGTGGTGGACAAGGTGCGCGCCGAGGTGCGGCTGACGCCGGGCGCGCGCACCCTGATCCGTACGCTGAAGCGGCTCGGCTACCAAGTGGGTGTCGTCTCGGGCGGGTTCACCCAGGTCACCGACGATCTGAAGGAACGGCTCGGGCTCGACTTCGCCTCTGCCAACACCTTGGAAGTGGTCGACGGGAAGCTCACGGGCCGGGTCGTCGGCGACATCGTCGACCGGGCCGGCAAGGCCCGGCTGCTGCGCAGTTTCGCCGCGCAGGCCGGGGTGCCACTGGCGCAGACCGTCGCGATCGGTGACGGTGCGAACGACCTGGACATGCTGAACACCGCCGGGCTCGGGGTGGCCTTCAACGCCAAGCCGGTGGTCCGCGAGGCCGCGCACACCGCGGTGAACGTGCCGTTCCTGGACACCGTGCTGTATCTGCTCGGCATCACCCGCGAGGAGGTCGAGGCCGCCGACGGTCTCGTCGACTGAGGCATTCGCGGGTACGGGCGCTGAGCGCTCGCGCATACCGGCACTCACACGCTCGCGCGTACCGGCACTGACGTATTCGCGCATACGAAACAGGGCCCCGGTGCTTTCCGCACCGGGGCCCTGCTCGTACGACAGCGGGATCAGTCGTTGGGCGTCCAGTACTCGACCAGCCTGCCCACTCCGTGCTCCACGCCCTTCCAGGAGCCGGTGAACTCGACGACGGCGAACGCGGCGGTGGGGAATCCGCCGCGGGTCATCCGGGTGAGGGCGTCGCCCTCGGCCGATTCCGAGAGGGCGTCGGCGACCGCGTGCATGCCGGGGTTGTGGCCGATGACCAGGAGGTCGTGCACATCGTCGGGGGTCTCGTTGATCAGGGCGATGAGCTCACCGAGGGACGCCTCGTACAGCCGCTCCTCGTACACCGTCCTGGGGCGGTGCGGCATCTCGTGGACGGCCAGCTTCCACGTCTCGCGCGTCCTGGCGGCGGTGGAGCAGAGGGCCAGATCGAGGTCGATCCCGGAGTCGACGAGTTTGCGGCCTGCGACGGGGGCATCCTTGCGGCCGCGTTCCGCTAGCGGCCGCTCATGGTCGGAGTCCTGCGACCATTCCGCCTTTGCATGCCTGAGAAGGACGATCCTGCGAGGTGTATCGACGCTCATACACCTCAGCTTCGCACGAAATGTGCCGCCCGGCGCAGGGTGTTGAAGGGCCTGTGCGGGGTGCGCGGGCACCGTCAGCCGGTCACCAGGGCCGTGATTCGCGCGAGCAACCGGCTGATCGCCGGGTCGGTGGTCGCGGCGTGCGCCTCGCCGGGTCCCACGATCAGCAGCAGCAGTGCGGCGAACGCGAGCGCGGGCAGCGCGATGGCCCACCACGGCAGCCGCACCTCGACACTGCCCGTGGCCGGGTGGGTGGTCCGGGTGTGCGTTCGGGCCGACATGTCCGCCTCCGTGGGTCATCGGTACTGATACCGAAAACCTACGGATCCGGGGCCGGGGGCCCCATCCGGCGACCCACCCACTTCACCCTGACCCTGGCCCCCTAGGGGACGCGGGGGTTAACCCCACCATCGGCGACCGCGGCCGCGCGGCTCAGGGGGACGCGATCGAGGCGATCACCGCGACGATCACGGTGACCAGCAGCATCGCGCCGAGTACGACGAGTAGCTTCTTCTGACCGTTCTGGGGATTCGGGTCGAGCACAGGAGACATGGCCCCAGTCTCGCACCTCAGCACTCGTCCTCGATCGTCCGGTCCCGTCCGGCCAGGATTCCGACCGCCATCTGCGGCACCATCAGGCCCGCCATCAGTGCGATCGGCAGCTCCCAGCCGCCGCTGTGCTGGTAGAGCACACCGATCAGCAGCGGTCCCGGGATCGAGATCAGGTAGCCGACGGACTGGGCGAACGCCGACAGCCGGACCACTCCCGCGCCGGTGCGCGAGCGCATGCCGATCATGGTCAGGGCGAGCGGGAAGGAGCAGTTCGAGATGCCGAGGAGCAGCGCCCAGGCCCAGGCCCCGCCGGCCGGTGCGAAGTAGAGGCCCGCGTAGCCGATGAGGCCGCAGCTGCCGAGGAGGACGACGATGGGCCCCTGGTTCTTCATCCGGCTCGCGACCCGCGGGATGACGAAGGCGAGCGGCACGCCCATCGCCATGGTCACGGCGAGCAGCACACCCGCCGTACCGGCCGAGACCCCGGCGTCGCGGAAGATCTGCGGCATCCATCCCATGGTGATGTACGCGGCGGTGGCCTGCAGGCCGAAGAAGCAGGCGAGGCCCCAGGCGGTACGACTGCGGGTGATCCTGAGGGCCGGGGTGTCCGGGTGCTGGGCGGCGGGCTGTCCCGGGGCGCCGCTCCGCTCCCGTACCACCGGGATCCAGGGCAGGATCGCGACAGCGGCGAGCACGGCCCAGACGCCGAGTCCCAGCCGCCAGCTGCCGCCCAGCGCGCTGGTCATGGGCACGGTCACCGCGGCGGCGAGCGAGGTGCCGAGGGCCAGGGCCATCGAGTAGAGCCCGGTCATGGAGCCGACCCGGTCCGGGAACCAGCGCTTGACGATCACCGGCATCAGGACGTTGCTGACGGCGATGCCCATGAGGGCGAGGGCGCTCGCGGCGAGGAAGCCGGCCGTCCCGCCGACGAGCGGCCGAATCACCAGACCGGCGGTGATGGCGATCATCCCGGCGCAGACGACCGTCCCCGGGCCGAAGCGGCGGGCGAGGCGCGGCGCCATGATGCCGAAGACCGCGAAGCAGAGCGGCGGTACGGAGGTGAGGACGCCGGCGGCGCTGCCGCTCATGTGCAGCCCGTCCCGTACCTCTTCGAGGAGGGCGCCGAGGCTGGTGATGGCGGGGCGGAGGTTGAGCGCGGTGAGGACCAGCCCGACGACGACCAGCCGGAGCAGCCAGGGAGAGGGCCCGTCGGCGGTCCGTACCGTCCGCGGGTCCTGCGAGGCCTGCGTGGTCGTGGGTTTGATGGGGGCGTCCACCGTGGTGGCGGGGCGCAGGGTCCGGGTCTCGTCGTCGGGCATGAGGCCCATCATAGAATCATGGGATGATTGATTGTCCAATCACGCGAGGGGCCCTCTGAGACCATTCGCTCCGGGCACAGCAACGACAGCAACTCCCGTCACCCCTCACCGCACCGGCAACCCGACTCATCACTCCAGCAACCCGACCAAGGAGCACCATGGCGCTGACGTCTCCGCGGCGTTCGGCACTCGCCGACCAGGTGATTGCCCAGCTCAGGAATCAGATCACCTCGGGCGAGTGGCCCGTGGGGTCACGCATTCCCACCGAGCCCGAGCTGGTGGAGCAGCTGAGGGTGGCCCGCAACACCGTCCGGGAGGCCGTGCGCGCCCTCGCGCACAACGGCCTGCTGGACATCCGGCAGGGTTCGGGCACCTATGTCGTCGCCACCAGCGAGCTGGCCGGGGTGATGCACCGCCGCTTCGCCTCCGCCGATCCGCGCCATGTCGCCGAGCTGCGCTCCACCCTGGAGTCGTCGGCGGCGAGGCTGGCCGCCGCCCGGCGCACCGAGCGGGATCTGAAGCAGCTGGACGCGCTCATGGCGCGCCGGGAGGAGACCTGGGCCGCAGGTGACGCCGAGGCGTTCGTCGCGGCGGACGCGACGCTGCACCTGGCCGTGGTCGCGGCCTCGCACAACGACGTACTGACCGGCCTCTACGCCGACCTGGGCGATCTGCTGCGCGACTATCTCAGGGGCGACATCGGTCATGAGCTGCGGCCGGAGAACCACATGGACCACGGCAGGCTGGTCGAGGCGATCCGGGCCGGGGACGGGGAGACGGCGGCAGCCGAGGCCGCGGGCCATGCACTGAGCTGCCTGGTGGAACGGGCCTGAGGTCCGTCCGGGCGCCCTAGACCGTGCCCTGCACCCGGTGCGTGACCCAGACGGAGCCGACTTCCTTCCAGCAGCGGTCGTCGAGCCGCACGGTCCGCCCGGGGCCCACGTCGACCGGGGGGGCGTCGGCGTCTATGTCCCACCAGCGGCGGCATTCGGTGTGCAGTTGCACGCGGTCGGTGGAGGGGTACGGATTGTGGCAGTAGGCGACGACCCGGGAGCCCCGGACCGACGTACGGCATTCGGATCCGGCGGGGTCCGAGGTGGGAGCGTCGGGGGTGGATGCCCCGGCTCCCGCCCGCCCCGCCACGGATATCCCCACCGGGGCGGCGAGTCCGGCGACGGCTATGGAGGCCGCCAGCAGTATCCCGGTCCGGCGACGTGTGGAGCGCATGGCGATCTCCTCCCCGTAGCCCGACCCGAAGTCCGGTTCACCACATTCTGCGGTGGATCGACCATCTTTTCGACTTGAGCGGGCCGGAGCCGGGCGCGGACACGACGCAGCCGCGTACCGCCTGTTCGGAGGCGGTACGCGGCTGCGTCAGAGCCTGTCGTACGAGATCAGGCACCCATCATGTGCACGCCACCGTCGACGTGGATGATCTCGCCCGTGGTCTTCGGGAAGAAGTCCGAGAGCAGGGCGACGACGCCGCGGCCGGCCGGCTCCGGGTCCGCCATGTTCCAGGACAGCGGGGAGCGGGTGTTCCAGACGTCCGCGAGCTCGGAGAAGCCCGGGATGGACTTCGCGGCCATGGAGCCGATCGGTCCGGCGGAGATCAGGTTGCAGCGGATGTCGTCCTTGCCCAGGTCGCGGGCGAGGTAGCGGGAGGTGGCCTCCAGCGCGGCCTTGGCCGGGCCCATCCAGTCGTACTGCGGCCAGGCGAACTGCGCGTCGAAGGTGAGGCCGACGATCGAGCCGCCCTCGCTCATCAGCGGCTTGCAGGCCATGGCGAGCGACTTCAGCGAGAACGCCGAGACGTGCATCGCCGTGGCGACGGACTCGAACGGGGTGTTGAGGAAGTTGCCGCCGAGCGCGTCCTGAGGCGCGAAGCCGATGGAGTGGACGACGCCGTCGAGCGAGCCGAGCTCGTCACGGACCAGGCCCTCCAGGCGGTCCAGGTGCTCGGTATTGGTCACGTCCAGCTCGATGACCTTGACCGGCTTCGGCAGCTTCTTGGCGATGCGCTCCGTCAGCGTGGGCCGGGGGAACGCGGTCAGGATGACTTCGGCGCCCTGCTCCTGGGCCACCTTCGCGGCATGGAAAGCGATGGACGACTCCATCAGCACACCTGTGATGAGGATGCGCTTGCCGTCGAGAATTCCGCTCATGGTGATCAGTGACCCATGCCCAATCCGCCGTCAACGGGGATGACGGCTCCAGTGATGTACGACGCGTCGTCGGAGGCGAGGAAGCGCACCGCGGCGGCGATCTCCTCGGGCTGCGCGTAGCGGCCGAGCGGCACCTGGGACACGATGCCCTTGCGCTGCTCCTCGGTGAGCACCTGCGTCATGTCGGTGTCGACAAAACCGGGCGCGACGACGTTGAAAGTGATGTTCCGGGAACCGAGCTCGCGGGCCAGCGACCGGGCGAAGCCGACCAGACCCGCCTTGGACGCGGCGTAGTTCGCCTGCCCGGCCGAGCCGAGGAGCCCGACGACGGAGGAGATGAGGACGACGCGGCCCTTCTTGGCGCGCAGCATGCCGCGGTTGGCGCGCTTGACGACCCGGAAGGTGCCGGTGAGGTTGGTGTCGACGACGGACGTGAAGTCGTCCTCGGACATCCGCATCAGCAACTGGTCCTTGGTGATACCGGCGTTGGCGACCAGCACCTCCACGGGACCGTGCTTCTCCTCGATCTCCTTGTAGGCCTGCTCCACCTGCTCGGCGTCGGTGATGTCGCAACGGACCGCGAGAACACCGGCCTCGGTGAGCGCCGCGGGCGGCTCGCCGGAGCGGTAGGTGATCGCGACCTTGTCGCCGTTGTCGGCGAAAGCGCGGGCGATGGCGAGGCCGATGCCCCGGTTTCCTCCGGTGACGAGAACCGAGCGGCTCAACGGATCACCCTTTCCCTAGCGGTCTGGTACGTCGAAAACCTATCGGTACCAGGTGCTCCACGAGCAATCGGCCCCTGACAGCGCCTTCCCCCGGGCACTGTGGGATTCCTACAGAGGGTCGTCCGTCGGGCCGCTCTGCGTCCGGCCCGTGGCGGCGGTGTCCGATTAACCCCCGGTGCGGTCACCGTCCGGCGTGATTCACTTCCGTGGTGTATCGAGAAGGGAATTCCCTGTGCCCCACGAGGTAGATCAGTCATTCCTGGCCCTGCCGCTGCGGGCCCTCGCCGACGCGGCGCTCGCCCGCGCGCGTGCGCTGGGTGCCGTGCATGCCGACTTCCGCCTGGAACGGGTGCGCAGCGCGTCCTGGCGGCTGCGGGACGCCCGGCCCGCCGGGACTTCGGACACCACCGATCTCGGGTACGCGGTGCGGGTGGTGCACGGTGGGGCGTGGGGGTTCGCGTCCGGCGTGGATCTGACGATGGACGCCGCGGCGAAGGTGGCCTCGCAGGCCGTCGCCATGGCGAAGCTGTCGGCCAAGGTGATCGCGGCGGCCGGCTCCGACGAGCAGGTCGAGCTGGCGGACGAGCCGGTGCACGGCGAGCGGACCTGGGTCTCGGCGTACGACGTCGACCCCTTCGCCGTACCGGACGAGGAGAAGGCGGGGCTGCTCGCCGAGTGGAGCAGTCGGCTCCTGGGCGCCGAGGGCGTCGCGCATGTGGACGCCTCGCTGATGACCGTTCACGAGAACAAGTTCTACGCGGACACGGCGGGCACCGTCACCACCCAGCAGCGGGTGCGGCTGCATCCGCAGTTCACCGCGGTCGCCGTGGACGGGACCACCGGTGAGTTCGACTCGATGCGGACGATCGCCCCGCCGGTGGGCCGCGGTTGGGAGTACCTGACCGGGACCGGCTGGGACTGGGACGACGAGCTGGAGCGGATTCCCAGGCTGCTGGCCGAGAAGATGCGGGCGCCGAGCGTCGAGGCGGGGACGTACGACCTGGTCGTCGACCCGTCCAACCTCTGGCTGACCATCCACGAGTCGATCGGCCACGCCACCGAGCTGGACCGGGCGCTGGGGTACGAGGCGGCGTACGCCGGGACCTCGTTCGCCACCTTCGACCAGCTGGGGAAGCTGGCGTACGGCTCCCCCGTGATGAATGTGACGGGCGACCGCACCGCCGAGCACGGGCTCGCGACGATCGGGTACGACGACGAGGGTGTCGAGGCGCAGTCCTGGGACCTGGTCAAGGACGGGACACTGGTCGGGTACCAGCTGGACCGGCGGATCGCGAGGCTGACGGGGCTGGGCCGTTCCAACGGGTGCGCGTTCGCGGACTCGCCGGGCCATGTCCCCGTGCAGCGGATGGCCAATGTGTCGCTGCGGCCGGATCCGGGCGGCCTGTCCACGGAGGATCTGATCGGCGGGGTGGAGCGCGGGATCTACGTGGTCGGCGACCGGTCCTGGTCGATCGACATGCAGAGGTACAACTTTCAATTCACTCAGCAACGGGCGTACGCGATCCGGGACGGCCGTCTCGTCGGCCAGATCCGGGATGTCGCTTACCAGGGGACGACCCCGGAATTCTGGGGGTCCATGACAGCAGTCGGCGGCCCCCAGACGTACGTGCTCGGTGGAGCCTTCAACTGCGGGAAGGCTCAGCCCGGCCAAGTCGCAGCCGTCTCGCACGGCTGCCCAACGGCTCTGTTCCGGGGTGTGAACATCCTCAACACCTCGAGCGAGTCAGGACGCTCCTGACGCGGCGGTGCGACATGCAATCATGCGGCATCGTCTTGGTCGTCGGCGGCTTCGCCGGACGGATGCAGACTCGGCAACGGAATGCTCCCCTGGAGAGGCGCGAGATCCAGCCCAAGGCGGTTGTGCATGACGAGCGCCCCCTGGTGCATCGACCTTCGCACCAGGTGTCCGTAGATCAGTTCCGTCGTGCGGGTAGTGCGGTGCCCGACCCACGCCGCGATCTCGAAGAGCGGGATACCAGAGTGGATCGCCTCGGAGACGAAGAAGTGCCGGAAGCTCTTGGGGGTGTACCGCGGGGTCCCCGCAGCCGTTGTCGCCACCTTGAACTGGGCCAGGAACCAGTCGTACGACGGGTGCCGGTCGTTCTGACGCGGAGATTCGAAGAACCATCCCCTGTCACCCCACATCCCGAACGCGTCGACGTGATCGTTGAAGACCTGACGGATGGAGTGGGGGACGGGGGTCCTCCGCGCCTCGCCCGAGCCACGGCTCTTAGTTCCTCGCTTCACACCGCGGCGAGAGCCAGAGATCTTCTGGCACCCGTACGCCGACACCTGATGGTCCACCGCGAGGATGCCGCGATCCCAGTTCATCGACGCACTCGAGATCGCCAAGGCCTCGCCTGGACGCAGCCCGCATCCCGCCATCGCCCAAAATCCGGCACGGATCAGTTTCGGGGCCTCTGCGATGATCCCCATCACCTCCTCCATGGCCGGGATATCGTCGTCGCCGATCGGCGTCAGCGGCCTCCCAGCACGCCGGTGAGGATTCACCTTGCGGCAAGGGTTCCGACCAATGATCTCGGCCGTCACCGCGTAGTTGAACACGGACGAGAGCACGTTCTTGCGACCGTTGACACCGTTCTCCGCATAGCCGCGTCCCCGTTGGTACGCCTCCCACCGCTCGATATCCGCGGGTGCGATGTCGGCCATCTCCATGGATCCGAATGTCCGCCCGAAGTGGTTGCCATAGACACTCTGGTAGTTCCGCTTCGTCGACTCTTCGAGAGCTCCGGCCTCGACCCACTCGCGCCAGACATCTGCGAAGACCCTCCGCCCCGCCTCGGGGTCGAGCCGTGCTCCCAGGTCCTTACGTCGTTCGACCCCGATCGCGAAGGATTCCGCATCCTCGAGCCGCTTGAAAGGAACCTCACGCAATTCGCCGGCCTGGCGGTATGCCACGCGATACGTCAAGTGAGCGCAGTCCGGCTTCCTGCGCCCTGGGCAGTCGCAGTCTTCGTGCTTGATGGCCGCCACACGAATTCACCCCATGCATGTCGATTGGCTACACGTGCGCAACGAAGCTAAGCACACGCCACCGCATCCCCAACTCGCCATTCACTCAACAGAGTTCATATCGAACATGACTACGACACAGCAGTCTCGAATCGCTGCGCCCAGCAGGCCGAGACTGTCAGGTCCGCGGCGGATAAGCTCTCTTTTCTCAGCTGATGCCTTGCCATCATCGACACGGCGCATCCGGGCGCCGTCGACTGACCGCGACCCGACGGCCCGGCCAAGGGAACTCTCATGTCCACACTGCACTGGAGACAGTCGATGAGCAGGCAAAACAGCAAGCCGCACGAGATCGTCGAGCGGGCGCTCGAACTGTCCACCGCCGACGGCTGTGTCGTCATCGCCGACGAGGAGTCGTCCGCGAATCTGCGCTGGGCCGGCAATGCGCTCACCACGAACGGGGTGACGCGGGGGCGGACCCTGACCGTCATCGCGACCGTCGACGGTGCGCAGGGCACCGCGTCCGGTGTGGTGTCGCGGTCCGCGGTCACCGCCGACGACCTGGAACCGCTGGTGCGGGCCGCCGAGGCCGCGGCGCGCGGGGCCGGTCCGGCGGAGGACGCGCAGCCGCTGGTCACCGGGGTGCCCACGTCGCCCGACTTCACGGACGCACCGGCCGAGACGGACTCGGACGTCTTCGCGGAGTTCGCCCCGGCGCTCGGCGACGCCTTCGCCCGCGCCCGCTCCGGCGGCCGTGAGCTGTACGGCTTCGCCCACCACGAGCTGACCTCGACCTACCTCGGTACGTCGACGGGGCTGCGGCTGCGCCACGACCAGCCGACCGGGACGCTGGAGCTCAACGCCAAGTCCCCGGACCGCACCCGTTCGTCCTGGGCGGGCCGCGCGACGCGCGACTTCAAGGACGTCGACCCGGCCGAGCTGGACGCGGAACTGGCGCAGCGGCTGCGCTGGGCGGAGCGCCGTATCGAGCTGCCCGCCGGGCGGTACGAGACGCTGCTGCCGCCGACCGCCGTCGCCGATCTGCTGATCTACCAGCTGTGGTCGTCGGCCGCGCGGGACGCCGCGGAGGGCCGGACGGTGTTCTCCAGGCCGGGCGGCGGGACCAGGGTCGGCGAGCAGCTCTCCGAGCTGCCGCTGACGCTCCGCAGCGACCCGTACGCACCGGGCCTGGAGTCGGCGCCGTTCGTGATCGCCCATGCCTCCGGGGACAGTGCCTCCGTCTTCGACAACGGTCTGCCGCTGACACCGACCGACTGGATGCGGGACGGCCGGCTGGAGCACCTGACGACCACCCGGCACACGGCGGGGCTGACCGGGCAGCCGGTCGCGCCGACGATCGACAACCTGGTGCTGGAGGGCGGCGGTGAGCGGTCCCTGGAGGAGATGGTGGCCGCGACGACCGGGCGCGGTCTGCTGCTGACCTGCATGTGGTACATCCGGGAGGTCGATCCGGCCACGCTGCTGCTGACCGGGCTGACCCGCGACGGGGTGTATCTCGTCGAGGACGGCGAGGTCGTCGGCGAGGTGAACAACTTCCGGTTCAACGAGTCGCCGGTGGACCTGCTGTCGCGGGCCTCGGAAGCGGGCCGTACCGAGAAGACGCTGCCGCGCGAGTGGGGCGACTGGTTCACCCGGTCCGCGATGCCCGCGCTGCGGATCCCGGACTTCAACATGAGTTCGGTGAGCCCTGGCGTGTGACCCGCCTAGACTGAGCAGGAATACCACTACCCGTACGCATCACGAGGAGCACCGGAACCGTGACGGACATCGTCGACGAGCTGAAGTGGCGTGGGCTGTTCGCCCAGTCCACTGATGAGGACGCACTGCGCAAGGCTCTCGCGGACGGTCCCGTCACCTTCTATTGCGGCTACGACCCCACCGCGGCGAGTCTGCACGTCGGCCATCTGGTGCAGGTGCTCACCATGCGCCGGCTCCAGCGGGCCGGTCTGCGTCCGCTCGCCCTGGTGGGCGGGGCCACCGGTCAGATCGGTGACCCGCGGCCGACCGCGGAGCGCACGCTGAACGATCCGGAGACGATCGCCGCCTGGGTGTCGCGGCTGCGGTCCCAGATCGAGCCGTTCCTGTCCTTCGAGGGCGAGAACGCCGCGGTCATGGTGAACAACCTGGACTGGACCGCGGGCATGTCCGCGATCGAGTTCCTCCGGGACATCGGCAAGCACTTCCGGGTCAACAAGATGCTGACCAAGGAGTCCATCGCCCGGCGGCTGGAGTCCGACGAGGGCATCAGCTACACCGAGTTCAGCTACCAGCTGCTCCAGAGCATGGACTTCCTGGAGCTGTACCGGCGCCACGGCTGCACCCTCCAGCAGGGCGGCAGCGACCAGTGGGGCAACCTCACCGCGGGTCTCGACCTGATCCACCGCCTGGAGCCGGGCGCCGAGGTGCACGCGCTGGCGACCCCGCTGATGACGAAGGCGGACGGCACCAAGTTCGGCAAGTCCGAGAGCGGCGCCGTCTGGCTCGACCCGGAGATGACCACGCCGTACGCGTTCTACCAGTTCTGGCTGAACGTGGACGACCGCGACATCTCCCGCTACATGCGCATCCTCAGCTTCCAGAGCCCTGCCGAGCTGGAGGAGCTGGAGAAGGTCACCGAGGAGCGTCCGCAGGCCCGGACGGCACAGCGCGCGCTGGCCGAGGAGCTGACGACTCTGGTGCACGGCGCCGATCAGTGCGCCGCGGTCATCGCGGCGTCGAAGGCGCTCTTCGGCCAGGGCGAGCTCGGCGAGCTGGACGAGGCGACACTGAGTGCCGCACTGTCCGAGGTGCCGCACGCCCGGGTCACCGAGCTCGGCCCGCTGGTGGATCTCCTGGTGGAGGTCGGCCTGGCGCCGAGCAAGTCGGGCGCCCGCCGCACGGTGAAGGAGGGCGGTGCGTACGTGAACAACGTCAAGGTCACGGACGGCGAGAGCGCACCGGCCCGCGAGGAACTGCTGCACGGGCGCTGGCTGGTGCTGCGCCGGGGCAAGAAGAACCTCGCCGCCGTCGAGGTCACCGGCTGATCCCGGGACCGTACACGCACTGCGGCCGGACACGCGTCACGCGTGTCCGGCCGCAGTGCGTCGTGCCCGGGTGGCTCAGGTCTTGTGCCGGGAACCGCGGAACGAGGCCCACAGCATGTCGCCGACGCCGACGACCACCACCGCGCCGATCAGCTGGAGCAGATGGCGGATCCAGTCGATGCCCTTGGTGTCGTTGACACCGATCCAGGTGGCGACGGCGTTGCCGAGGACGCTGCCGATGATGCCGAAAATGATCGTCAGCCAGAGTGGGATGCTCTGTTTGCCGGGCAGGATCGCCTTCGCGATCAGACCGAGCACCAGGCCCACGATGATTGCCCACAACCAGCCCATGTCGCCTCCTCGTGCGACGCGATGTCGCGCATGTGCGCCCAGTCTCGGCCCGCGGGCCGCAAGCCGCATGCCGGAGGGGTCCGTACGTGCGGCTCGGGTACCGATATGTACGAACAGGGCGTGCCCCGGTCTCGTAGCCGTCGGGTGCCGGGCGTACCGTGGATGCGGTCCGGTCCGGGGAGTGTCCGGCGCGGGAATGAGGTGTCCCCCGGCCTGTCAGGGCCTTTCGAACGAGAGACCCGAGGCGCTGGGGGAAGGGCGATGGAGACGTGATGCGGAAGCAGAGCGGTGGCGAGGTCTTCCGGATCACGGGGGCCCGGCAGGGACTCGCGGACGATGTGCGCGGCAGGCAGCGGCGCTATGTGATCTCGATGTCCGTACGGACGGTTTCGGTGGTCCTGGCCGCGGTGCTGTGGAACGTCGAGCGGTATGTCGCGATCGTGGCGCTCGCACTCGGTGTGCTGCTCCCGTACGTGGCGGTCGTCATCGCCAACGCGGGCCGGGAGAACACCCCTTCGCTTCCCTCCACCTTCGTACCGGCACCGATGCGGCCGGTACTCGACGCGGCGCCCGCGGCCGGTGCCGCGGAATCCGGCCCGGAGGGTGACGGGGTCCGCAGCGGCGGGGAATCGGTCTGAACCCGGTCGGGTGCGCACGGCACTCGATCCTCAAGAAAACCTCAGATCAATCATGAAGTTACGGTGCACCGCACCCCGGTCTGCGTGACATACTTCGTAAGCGCTCCGCATCCCCCGTCGGAGCGACGGACCGACGCCGGGCAGCTCCCCCCGTGGCTGCTCGGCGTCGTTTTTTCTCCGGCCGGGGATGCGGTCGGGCGTCGGCCTCGCGGGCCGGGCCAGGGGCCCGCACCAGTGCTGACCTAGGGTTGAGTCCGTGAACTCCCCTGAATCCGCGGCCGAGAGCGCTGCCGCCGCACCCATCTGTTCCGCCAAGGGATGCCGGGCCGACGCCGTATGGGTGCTCGCCTGGAACAACCCGAAGCTGCACACCCCGGAGCGTCGCAAGACCTGGCTGGCCTGCGAGGAACACCGGGAGCACCTCTCCTCGTTCCTCGACGTCAGGGGTTTCCTCAAGGATGTCGTGACGCTGGCGGAGTGGGAGTCCCGCGCCGACCGGGGTTAGGGCCGGACCGGCGTCAGCCGCCGATCGCCGACATGGGCCGGTCGGGCTGCAGGAAGGACGGGTCGTCCAGACCGGATCCGGCCTTCTTTCCCCACATCGCGAGGGTCCAGATCCGGGCGATCTCCTCGTCCGGCGCGTCCGAGCGCAGGGCGCCGCGCAGATCGGTCTCCTCGCGGGCGAAGAGGCAGGTGCGCACCTGGCCGTCGGCGGTGAGCCTGGTTCGGTCGCAGGCCCGGCAGAAGGGGCGGGTGACGGAGGCGATGACGCCGACCCGGTGGGGGCCGCCGTCGACGATCCAGCGCTCGGCCGGGGCGGAGCCGCGCTCCCCGTCGCCCTCCTCGGTGAGGGTGAAGCGGGTGCGGAGCGACCGGAGGATGTCGCCTGCCGTGATCATGCCGTCGCGCTTCCAGCCGTGCTGGGCGTCGAGCGGCATCTGCTCGATGAAGCGGAGCTCGTAGCCCTGCTCGACGGCCCAGGCGAGCAGCTCGGGGGCCTCGTCGTCGTTGAGCCCCGGCATCAGGACGGTGTTGACCTTGACCGGGGTGAGCCCGGCGTCGCGGGCGGCTTCGAGGCCGGCCAGCACGTCGTGGTGGCGGTCGCGGCGGGTGAGGGTCTTGAAGACGTCGGGGCGCAGGGTGTCCAGCGAGACGTTGACCCGGTCAAGCCCTGCGGCCTCGAGTGCGGCGGCGGTGCGCTTGAGACCGATGCCGTTGGTGGTGAGCGACATCCTGGGACGCGGGTCGAGGGCCGCGCAGCGCTCGACGATGGAGACGAGCCCGGGGCGCAGCAGCGGCTCGCCGCCGGTGAAGCGGACCTCGGTGATGCCGAGCCTGGTGACGGCGATACGGATCAGCCGGACGATCTCGTCGTCACTGAGCAGGTCGGGCTTGGCCAGCCATTGCAGGCCCTCTTCCGGCATGCAGTACGTACACCGCAGATTGCACCGGTCGGTCAGCGAGACGCGCAGGTCGGTGGCCACCCGGTCGTACGTGTCGATGAGCATGTGGACCCCCTCCCCCAATTGCTTCCCGGGTGCCGAGTCCGCTCTTCCGGCCGGCTCTTCCGGCTGACTCCTCCGAGACTACGCGAGAGCGGTGACAACGGCGGGGCCCGTTTGACACGAGGAGCGGCGTGGCCGTGTCGTAGGACTCTACGACACGGCCACGGAGCGGGAGGGCCGCCCGGGACGGCGCCCGGTCAGTGCGCTCCGACACCGGTGAGGGACTTGACCTCCAGCTCGGCGTACTTGCCCTTGTCCGGCTCCTCCTTCGAGAGGAGGGAGCCGATCCAGCCGAGCAGGAAGCCCAGCGGAATGGAGATCAGGCCGGGGTTCTCCAGCGGGAACCAGGCGAAGTCGACGCCCTTGAACATCGATGTCTTCGGGTTGCCGGAGACGACGGGCGAGAACAGCACCAGGAGCACCGAGCCGGCCAGGCCGCCGTAGATCGACCACAGCGCGCCCTGGGTGGTGAACCGCTTCCAGAAGAGGCTGTAGAGGATGGTCGGCAGGTTGGCGGAGGCGGCGACGGCGAACGCGAGCGCCACCAGTCCGGCGACGTTCATGTCACGGGCGAAGGCGCCCAGGACGATCGCGACCGCGCCGATGAGGACGGTGGCCCAGCGGGCGGCCCGCATCTCCTCCTTCTCGGTGGCCTTCCCCCTGCGGATGACCTTGGCGTAGATGTCGTGCGCGAAGGAGGACGAGGAGGCGAGGGTGAGTCCCGCGACGACGGCGAGGATGGTGGCGAAGGCCACCGCCGAGATCACCGCGAGCAGCACGGCGCCGCCGGTGGAGCCGACCCCGCCGAGGTATTCGGCGAGCTGCGGGGCGGCCGCGTTGCCGGCCGGGTTCTTCGCCTTGATCTCGTCGGGACCGATGAGGGCCGCGGCACCGAAGCCGAGGGCGATCGTCATCAGGTAGAAGGCGCCGATGATACCGATGGCCCAGTTGACGGACTTACGGGCGGCCTTGGCGGTCGGCACCGTGTAGAAGCGGATCAGGATGTGCGGCAGGCCGGCGGTGCCGAGGACCAGGGCGATGCCGAGGGAGAGGAAGTCCAGCTTCGAGGTGCCGGTGGCGCCGTACTTGAGGCCGGGCTCCAGGAACGCCGCTCCGTGGCCGCTCTTCGAGGCGGCCGTGCCCAGCAGGTCGGAGATGTTGAAGTCGAACTTCAGCAGCACCAGGAAGGTCATCAGGAGGGCACCGGCGATGAGCAGTACGGCCTTGACCATCTGCACCCAGGTGGTGCCCTTCATCCCGCCGATGGTGACGTACACGATCATGAGTACACCGACGAGGGCGACGATGAGGATCTTGCCCGCGTCGCTGGTGATGCCGAGGAGCAGCGAGACCAGGACGCCCGCGCCCGCCATCTGGGCCAGCAGGTAGAAGATCGAGACGACGATGGTGGAGACGCCGGAGGCGGTACGGACCGGGCGCTGGCGCATCCGGTAGGCGAGGACGTCGCCCATCGTGTAGCGGCCCGAGTTGCGCAGTGGTTCGGCGACCAGCAGCAGGGCGACGAGCCAGGCGACGAGGAAGCCGATGGAGTACAGGAAGCCGTCGTAGCCGAAGAGGGCGATGGCGCCGGCGATACCGAGGAACGACGCGGCGGACATGTAGTCGCCGGAGACCGCGAGTCCGTTCTGGAAGGCGGTGAACTGGCGGCCGCCCGCGTAGAAGTCGGAGGCGCTCCGGGTCTGCCGTCCGGCCCAGACGGTGATGCCCAGGGTCGCGGCGACGAACACGGCGAAGAGCGTGATGATCAGCGGCCGGTGCTCGGTGGTCGAGGAGGCGGCCAGTTGGAGGGCGGGGTGCGAGTGGTACGCGGCGCTCATGCGTCGGCCTCCATACGGGACTTGATGGCCTCGGCCTTCGGGTCGAGCTTCGCGGCCGCGTGCCGGGAGTAGAACCAGGCGATGAGGAAGGTGGTGACGAACTGGGCGAGGCCGAAGACGAAGGCCACGTTGATGTTGCTGTACACCTTGGCGCCCATGAAGCCGCCCGCGTAGTTGGACAGCAGCACGTAGAGCAGGTACCAGAGGACGAACGCGATGGTCAGCGGGAAGGCGAACGAGCGGTACGAGCGGCGCAGTTCGCCGAACTCCTCGCTCTCCTGCATCGCGATGAACGCCTCGGTCGTGGGCGGGGCAGGGCGGGTGTCCGTACTGGCCTCGGTCGGCGGCGGTGCATCGGTAGCCACGGAATCTCCTCGCGACGCGGGTGCGGTGGTGTCGGTGACGGTGGATCTCACCGGGAAGGTCCGGTATCGGGAGGTGTCGGTGCACCTCCCCCGACAACGGCACGGAGAGCGCGGCGAAGCGGTTCACCGCGGCTCCGCACTTCTCCCGCGCGCCGTTTCGCGCCCGTCCGGCCGAACCCGACCCTCCGAACTCATTGATGAGCGGGGATGATCAGCGATAACTTCACTGGTCATGTACGCGACCGGGCACGCCCGTGTCCGGTCGACCGGTACGGATGATGTGGAGACCCCATGGCTCATCTGGGATCCAGACGGACGCGCGCACTCACGTTGCCCGTCGGATTGGCACTCACGGCCTCGCTCGGCTTCCTGCCGACGGGTGCCGCCTCTGCCGCACCCATGGACGCGCAGCCCACGGCTGCGGTGTCGACGGACGGCCCGAAGCTCTCGTACGTGGTCAACACGCGGGGCGGTCACGGGACCGTCAAGCAGGTGAAGAAGGCGATAGCCGAGGCCGGCGGCACGGTGGTGGTCGCCTACGAGCAGATCGGCGTCATCGTCGTCCACTCGCAGAACCCGGACTTCGCGAAGACGGTCCGCCGGGTCAAGGGGGTCGATTCGGCAGGGGCCACCCGTACCAACCCCATCGTTCCGCAGGCCACCACGGACACCGGGGCCGAGCAGCCGCTCACCGCCGCGCAGGCGAAGACCGCGGCGGCGGAGGCGGAGGCGGGCCAGGATCCGATGGAGCCCCTCCAGTGGGATCTGCCCGCCATCAAGGCGGACCAGGCGCACAAGAAGACGCTGGGCAGCCGCAAGGTCACGGTCGCGGTCATCGACACGGGTGTCGACGACACCCATCCGGACCTGGCGCCGAACTTCGACCGCGGGGCGTCGGCGAGCTGTGCTTCCGGGGCGCCGGACACGACGGACGGTGCCTGGCGGCCGAAGACCGGCGAGAGCAACCACGGCACGCATGTCGCGGGGACCGTCGCCGCCGCGAAGAACGGCATCGGGGTGACGGGCGTCGCGCCGGGCGTGAAGGTCGCCGGGATCAAGGTGGCGAACCCGGACGGTTTCTTCTACACCGAGTCGATCGTCTGCGGCTTCGTCTGGGCCGCCGAGCACGGTGTCGATGTCACCAACAACAGCTACTTCACCGACCCGTGGATGTTCAACTGCAAGAACGACCCCGACCAGGGCGCCCTGGTCGAGGCCGTCGCGCGTGCCACGCGGTACGCGGAGCGCAAGGGCACGGTCAACATCGCCTCGTCCGGCAACAGCAGCTTCGACCTCGCCTCCGACGCGATCGAGGACACGCAGAGCCCGAACGACAGCACGGCCGTCACCCGGACGATCAACCCGCGCGAGTGCCTGGACATCCCGGCGATGCTGCCGGGCGTCGTGACGGTCTCCGCGACCGGCGCCAAGGGCCTGAAGGCCTCGTACTCGAACTACGGCAACGGCGTCATCGACGTTGCGGCCCCGGGCGGCGACTCCACGGCCTACCAGACGCCCGCCCCGCCGGCCACCAGCGGTCTGATCCTGTCCACGCTGCCGGGCGGCCAGTACGGCTACAAGGCCGGTACGTCGATGGCCTCCCCGCATGTCGCGGGTGTCGCGGCCCTGATCAAGTCGACGCACCCGCACGCCTCGGCGGCCGCGGTGAAGGCGCTGCTGCTCGCGGAGGCCGACGCCACCGCGTGCGGCGCCCCGTACGACATCGACGGTGACGGCAAGATCGACGCCGTCTGCGAGGGCGGCAAGAACCGCAACGGCTTCTACGGTGCCGGTGTGGTGAACGCGCTGAACGCGGTCCGCTGGTAGCGGGAACGCCGCGCGGCGGGAGGGGCCGGAGTCTTCGGGCGGCCCCTCCCGCCTGGTGGCACTCAGTGCCATAGTGTGGGGATGACCGACGCACGAATGTCCGGAACCGAGCAGGCCTGGGCGGCGCTCGGCGGTGATCCCGCACTTCTCGCGCACCTCGGGACGGACGGTCCCGACGGACTGCTCCCCGCCCGGCTGCCCGCCCTGGAACTGGCCCGTTCCGCCGTCGCGGTCTGCTCGCTGGCCGCCGCCGAACTCGCCGCGCGCCGCACCGGGCGTCCCGTGCCGCGGGTCCGGATCGACGAGGGCGCGGTGGCCACGGCGTTCACCAGCGAGCGCCATCTGCGGATCGACGGACGCGCACCGACCAACTTCGCCCCGCTGTCCCGGTTCTGGCGCACCGCGGACGGCTGGGTCCGTACGCACGCCAACTACCCGCACCACCGGGCCCGGTTGCTCGCCACGCTGGGGCTGCCCGGGGACACCCCGGACGACATCGCCGTGCACACCGCCGCCGCCTCGTTCGCCGGGCGCCGGGGCGACGAGATCGAGCGGACGGTGTACGCGGCGGGCGGCCTGGCCGTGGCCGCCCGTACGCCCGAGGAGTGGGCGGCCGATCCGCGGGGCGCCGCGGTCGCGGGCACGCCGCTGGTGGCCCGGGACCGCATCGACGGCGCACCGGTGCGCCGGACCGCGCCGCTCACCGGTGAACCGCTGCTGCCCGCCGCCGGGTTGCGGATCCTGGACCTCACCCGGGTGATCGCGGGGCCGGTCGCCACCCGTACGCTCGCGCTGCTCGGCGCGGACGTCCTGAGGATCGACGCCCCGCAGCTCCCGGAGAGCCCGGACGCGCACAGCGACACCGGTTTCGGGAAGCGGTCGGCGGACCTGGATCTCTCCAGCCGCTCCGGTGCGGCCGCCTTCGACGGGCTGCTGGCCGACGCGGACGTGGTCGTCATCGGCTACCGGCCCGGTGCGGTCGAGCGGTTCGGGCTGACGCCCCGGTCCCTGGCCGCGCGCAGGCCGGGGCTGGTGATCGGGCGGCTCTCGGCCTGGGGGCACGGTCCGTGGGCCGGGCAGCGCGGCTTCGACAGCCTGGTCCAGGCGGCCACCGGCATCGCGTCGGCCGAGGCCGACGCCGGGCCCGGCGGGCGGCCCGGTGCGCTGCCCGCCCAGGCGCTCGACCACGGCACCGGCTATCTGCTGGCCGCCGCCGTGCTGCGGGCGCTGACCGAGCAGCACGACGAGGGCGGCTCCCGGCTGGCGACGCTCTCGCTCGCCCGTACCGCCGCCTGGCTGCTCGACGAGCTGCCCGCCCGGCAGGAACCCGGCGCGGCGGCCGGAGGTTCGTACGACCCGGAGAAGTGGCTCACGGAGACGGACAGCCCGCTGGGCCGGCTGCGGCACGCGGTGCCACCGGTCGCCTTCGACGGTTCGCCCGCCGACTGGTCGCGCCCGCCCGGCCCGCTGGGGGCGGACGCGGCCACCTGGCTCACGGCCTGATGAGCACCTTCAGCGCGGTGCGCTCGTCCATCGCCCGGTATCCGGCGGGGACGTCGTCGAGGCCCACGGTCAGATCGAAGACGGGCGACGGGTCGATCGTGCCGGCCAGGATGTCGGGGAGCAGTTCCGGGATGTAGGTGCGCACGGGGGCGACGCCGCCGCGCAGGGCGATGTTCCGGTCGAACATGACGCCGAGGTCCAGTCCGGTGCCGCTGCCGTGCGGCACGCCGACGTAGCCGATGGAGCCGCCGTCGCGGGTGATCCCGACGGCGGTACGCATCGACTGCTCGGTGCCGACGGCCTCGATCACGGCGTGCGCGCCCTCGCCGCCGAGCAGTTCCCGTACGGCTTCGACGGCCGCCTCGCCGCGCTCGGCGACGACGTCCGTGGCGCCGAAGGTGCGGGCGATGTCCGTGCGCGCCCGGTGCCGGCCGAGGGCGATGATCCGCTCGGCGCCAAGCCGCTTGGCGGCCATGACGCCGCACAGCCCGACCGCCCCGTCACCGACGACCGCGACGGTGGAACCGGGCTGCACGCCCGCGCCGACGGCCGCGTGGTGTCCGGTGCCGAGCACGTCGGACAGGGCGAGGAGCGCGGTGAGCAGGTGGTCGTCGGCGGCCGCGGCGGCGGGGAGCTTGATCAGGGTGCCGTCGGCGAACGGGACGCGCACGGCCTCGCCCTGCCCGCCGTCGGAGCCGACCGAGCCCCAGAAGCCGCCCTGCGGGCAGGAGGTCGTCAGGCCCTCGGCGCAGTAGGCGCAGGTGCCGTCGGACCAGACGAAGGGGGCGACGACGAGGTCGCCCACGGCGAAGCCGGCCACCTCGGAACCCGCCTCCTCGACGATCCCGAGGAACTCGTGCCCGATGCGCTGGCCGGGCTGCCGGGCGGACTCGCCGCGGTACGCCCACAGGTCGCTGCCGCAGATGCAGGCCCTCAGGACCCGCAGCACCACATCGGTGGGCTGCTGCACGGACGGGTCGGGCACCTCCTGCACGCGTATGTCGTGGGGGGCGTGGATGACGGTGGCGCGCATGCGTGGGGGGTCCTTGCCGGTCTCAGCTGCTGATACTCCGTTCACGGTACGCCCCGGGGGCGGCACCGGCCCATGTCGGCCCCGGGGAGAGGATCCCGGCGGTCAGCAGGAACTGCGCCGCGATGTAGGTGAGCATGACCCAGAAGTCGGGGGCGGGCAGCTGCGGCCAGTCCGCGATGCCGGTGGCGATGAGCGCGTCGGAGAGCAGGAAGAGCGCCCCGCCCGCGGCCGCGTACCGGCCGAGGGTACCGGCGCGGTACGCCATCGCCGTGAGCAGCAGGCTGTAGCCGGCCATCGGGATCCGCATCTCGGCGGGCAGTCCGGGCCAGAGCAGTGCGATGAAGCCGGCCAGGACGGCGGCGTACACGAGCCCGGCGGGCAGCGAGCCGCGGGCCCGTCCGAAGTGCCACAGGTAGCAGACGTGCCCCGCGGCGAAGGAGCCCATCCCGATGAGGAAGGCGGCATCGGCGTCGGCCAGCAGGAGCGTGTCGCCGCCCCAGCCGAACAGCAGCGCCGCGATGAGCAGCCGGGGGCCGCGCCGGGCGGCGGCGTACCCGGCCAGCAGCGGCATCAGCAGCGGCTTGGCGACTAGGTGGGCGACCGGGATGTCGGCGAGCACACCGACGAGGTCGACGGCCGAGGCCACGAGGAAGGCGATGAACAGCGGGCGTACGAGACCCTCCCGCCGGTCCGGGGCGGCGTCGGCGCTCATCCGGTGCGCTCCGCGGCGGGGGCGGCCGTACGGGCGGCCGTTCCGGCCGGCTGCCAGCCGGGCCCGCGGAAGATCCGCCCGGCCCGCTCGCTCCAGCTGCCCGCCGCCCGCACGTCACGGGCGATGGCGGCGTACTCGTGGGTGGCGACCCGGAGCGGGTTGAAGGTGCCGATGTTCTTGGTGAGACCGAACACGGGCCGCTCGGTCTCGGCGGTGAAGGACCCGAAGAGCCGGTCCCAGAGGATGAGGATGCCGCCGAAGTTCCGGTCCAGGTAGCCGCCCTGCGACGCGTGGTGCACCCGGTGGTGGGAGGGCGTGTTGAGTACGTACTCGAAGGGCCTGGGGAGCTTGTCGACGCGTTCGGTGTGCACCCAGAACTGGTAGACGAGGTTCGCCGACGAGCAGAAGGCGAGCGCGGCCGGATGGACCCCGCACGCGATCATCGGCAGGTAGAACGGCCAGACGGTCAGCGACGTCCAGGGCTGGCGCAGCGCGGTGGAGAGGTTGAACTTCCGGCTGGAGTGGTGGACCACGTGGCAGGCCCAGAGGATCCGGATGACGTGGTGCCCGCGGTGGGACCAGTAGTAGAAGAAGTCCTGCGCGAGCAGCATCAGCGGGACGGTCCACCACAGCACGGGGACGCGGAGCGGGGTCAGTTCGTAGACCGCGGTGTAGATCGCGACGATGGGCACTTTCCACAGCAGGTCGAAGACCAGGCTGCCCAGCCCCATGCTGATGCTGGTGACGGTGTCCTTCGTCTCGTATCCGGCGGCGTCCTCGTCGGGGTGGAAGTGGTGGAGGGCCATTTCCAGAACAGTGAGCAGGACGAAGGCCGGTATGGACCAGAGCACTACATCGGGCAGGTTCGTCGGCATACGAGCACCGTAGAGCCGCAGGTCGGCCCGGCACCAGACGTTGTTACCAACAAGTATGCGAGACACGGTGTCAGCAGTCTTTGGTGACTTCTGCCAAACGCGGCTGCGCACTGCCCTACACCCCCACCGCCCCCAGCAACTCCCCCGCCCCATAGGTGACCGCCATCGCCAACGCTCCCCCACCCATGTTCCGCAGCACCGCCGGCCCCACCCTCGCCTCGCCCAGCCGTGCGCTCCACCAGCCGGTGAGTGCGAGCGCCGCCAGTACCGACAGCACGGTCACCAGAAGCCGCAGCGACGCCGGGGGCAGCACGATCGCCAACAAGGGCAGCAGCGCGCCCACCGTGAACGCCAGGAAGCTCGCGCCCGCCGCGTGCCACGGGTTCGTCAGCTCGTCCGGGTCGATGCCCAGCTCGACCTCCGCGTGGGCGCGCAGCGCATCGCGTTCGGTGAGCTGGAGGGCGGCCTCGCGGGCGACGTCCCGGCTCAGCCCCTTACCCTCCAACAGGCCGGTCAGCTCGGTGAGTTCCGCCTCCGGGGCCTCCGTCAGCTCCCGTTTCTCCGTCGCGAGGGCGGCCCGCTCCGAATCGCGCTGGGTGGAGACCGAGACGTACTCGCCCGCCGCCATCGACATGGACCCGGCCAGCAGTCCGGCCAGGCCCGCCGTGAGCAGGGCACCGCGGTCGCCGGTGGCGCCGGCCACGCCGACGACCAGGCCCGCGGTGGAGACCACGCCGTCATTGGCACCGAGGACCGCGGCGCGCAGCCAGTTCAGCCGTGCGCCGAGCCCGTTGCCGTGCGGTTCGTCGTGCGTCCGGATATCCGTCACCCGGGGATGGTCTCACCCCACGCGGTCACCAGACGCGTACCGACCCGCCCGGTGCGAAGGCGGGGCTGGTCGCGTCGGGCGGAACCTCCTTCAGCGGCTCGGCGATCTCCTCGACCGTCGGGCCGACCTCGGCCGCGATGCGGTCGAGCGCCGCCAGGTCGAACCCGTAGACGCGGGCCGCGTTGCCGCCGGTCATCGCCGCGATCTCCTCGGGCGGCAGGCCCGCGTACGCGATCCGCAGGCCCTCCCGTGAGTACGGAGCAGTGCCCTCGTCGTGCGGGTAGTCGCTGCCCCACATAATCTTGTCGAGGCCGATCCGGTCGCGCAACGGCACCTCATGGGGCCGCATGAAGCTGGCGCCCACGTAGCAGTTGTCGCGCCAGACCTCGCTGGGGCTCGCGCCCATCGAGGCGGCGAGCCCCGCGCCGAATCTGGACTCGGCGGTGGCTGCCCGGTTCGCCGCCGCGATCAGGCGGCCGTGGTAGTAGTCCAGCATCTCCACGACGCCGGGGATCCAGCCGGAGCCCTGTTCGGTGAGGACCAGTTTCAGTCCGGGATGGCGACGGAACGCTCCGCCGAAGACCAGGTGCCACAGCGCCCGGTGCGAGAACCAGGTCGTCTCCACCATGAAGACGGCGCGCGCCGCCGGTTCGTCGCCGAGCGGCGGGGAGGCCGAGCCGCCGTGGTGGTTCACCGGTACCTCCAGCTCCTCGCAGACCGCCCACAGCGGGTCGTACACCTGCGAGTACAGCTCAGGAATGCCGGAGCCGGGCGGTGCGCCGGGCAGCAGGATGCCGCCGGTCAGGCCCGCGGCCTTGATGCGGCGGACCTCGCGGGCCGCTTCCGCCGGGTCGTTGAGGAGGATCTGCGCCACGCCCGCACGCCGGCCCGGGGCCTGCGCGCAGAAGTCGGCGAGCCAGCGGTTGTGGGCGCGCAGGCCGGCCCAGCGCTGTTCGTACTCCGTCTGCGACGGCGCGGGCGCCATCAGGGAGGCGGAGGGGAAGAACGGCGGGATGGTATTGGGAAAGACGACCTCCGCAACGATGCCGTCCGCCTCCAGCTCGGCGACGCGGCGTGCGGAGTTCCAGTTGCGGTCGGCGGTGTCGGCGAGGAGGTCCTCGTACGGATTGACGTAGGTCGCCGCCCACGCGTCGAAGTCGTCGTGGTACTTCGCTTCCAGGTAGGGCCTGTAGTCGAGGAGATCGGCTCCGGCATGGCAGTCGGCGGAAATGACCGTGTAGCGGTCCATCACCGAACCCCCAGGACCGGGAAGTCGTGGTCGGTCAGCCAGTGCCGGCCCACTTCGCGCGACCTGGCCCAGGACGCCTCGACCGCCGTCTGGTCGGCGCTCTGACCCAGGTCCTCGGGTGTGGGGCCGATGCGCTCGGCGATCGGGGCGAGCTTCGCCGTGTCGAAGCCGAAGACCTCGGCTGCGGCGAGGCCCAGCATGCGGCGGGTCTCGGCGACGGGGATGTCGTGGAAGGTGTCGCGCAGCCACTGGGCGGTGTTCGGCCAGGTGCCTTCGGGGTGCGGGAAGTCGCTGCCCCACAGGATGTTGTCGACGCCGATCTCGTACCGCTGGGCGAGCTCGCGGCGTTTGGTGTTGGTGGCGCAGATGAAGACCTGGCGGTCGAGGTACTCGTGCGGGGGCCGCTTCAGTTCGGCGAACGGGGAGAGTTTCTTGCCGCCGTGGGCGCCGAGGTAGAGCCGGTCCATGAACCAGAGGAGGTTCGGCAGCCACCAGCAGCCGGACTCGGCGACGCCGAACCTCAGCCCGGGGTGGCGTTCGAAGGCGCCCGACCAGAGCAGGAACCAGAGCGGGCGGGACGGCCACCAGGTGACCTCGGAGACGTAGATCCCGAGGTGGTCGCCGTACTCGTGGCGCGGGGCCGCCCCGGAGTGCGTGACCACCGGCATCGCCGTCTCGGCGGCGGCGGCCCACACGGGGTCGTAACGGCGGTCGTGGTACGGGGCCTTGTCCACCCACATGGAGGGGATCATGAGCGCACCGAGTCCGGACTCCTTGGCCCGGTGGATCTCCGCGACGACCCGGTCGACCTCGCCGGTGACGGGCAACAGGGCGACCCCGCAGTGGCGTTCGGGATTCTGCGAGACGAAGTCGGCGAGCCAGCGGTTGTGGGCCTGCGCGCCCGCCATGCCCAATTCGGGGTCTTGATCGCCGGAGAGCCCGAGGCCCACGCCGAACGGGGCGGCGGTCCGGCTGTCGACGGCGTCCGCGTCGGGGAAGACGACCTCGGCCGCCACCCCGTCGCCGTCCAGTTCCTTGAGGCGCCGGGCGGCGTCCCAACCGCCCTTCAGACCTTCCTCGTTGTCGTGGAACCACTTGTCGGCGAAGGCCTCGTTGCGTACGCCGAGGCGGGTCATCTCCTCGCGGCGGCGGTCGCGCCCGGCGAGGAAGTCGTCGAAGTCCCGGTGGAAGCGGGAATCGAGGTAGGGCCGGTACTCCTCCGTCGGCAGCCCGGCGTGGCAGTCGGAGGAGATGATCAGGTACGGGTCGTCGGTCATCGCTCGCTCCTCAGTCGAGTATGAAACTCTCCAGGTACGACGGGTTGGCCCGCTCCAGCATCGACTGCGACCTGGCACGGATCTGCCGGTCGCTGTGCTCGCTGTCGGGCAGCATCCAGAACCGGTCGGCGCGTATCCCGTCCACGACGGTCCCCGCGACGTCCTCCACCGGGGTGAACTCCACCTCGTGGCCCGCTGCCCGCATGGCGGATTCCCACTGGTCGAGGCTGCGGTACGGGGTCCTGCGCGGGCGCTCCTTGGCGTACCGTTCCGGCCGGTTGCGGTGCGACTCCCACAGTCCGGTACGGAGCATGTGCGGGCCGGGGAAGAGCACCGAGGCACCGACCGGCGCGCCCTCGGCCTTCAGATGTGCGTACAGCGACTCGGTCATCGTGACGACCGCGGACTTGGTGACCGCGTAGACGGAGGCGGTCGGCAGCGGGGCGATCCCGCCGTCCCCGGACGAGGTGTTGACGACATGGCCGGGGCCGCCGCCCGCGATCATGCGCGGCACGAACGCCTGGATGCCGTGGAAGACGCCCCAGACGTTGACCGCGAACGCCCACTTCCAGTCGTTCGGCTCGTGCTCCCACATCCGGCCCTCGGCCCCGGAGCCGACGCCGGCGTTGTTGCACAGCACATGCACGGCACCGAAGGTGTCGTACGCGGCTTCGGCCAGGGCCTGCACGGAATCGCGTTCGCTGACGTCGACGACCCTGGACAGTACCTGCGCACCGTCCTGGCGCAATGCGCCCGCCGCCTTGTCGAGCGCGTCCTCTTCCACGTCGGCGAGGACGACCTTCAGCCCCTCGGCGGCGAACCTGCGCGCCATCGCCAGGCCGATGCCGCTCGCGGCGCCGGTGACGACGGCGACCTGACCCTCCGCCAGTCTCATCGGACGCTCCCTTCCGGCGGGCCGTCGTGGATCTGCTGCGGGTCGTCGTAACGCTGGTGGATGTACGGCAGCAGGGCCTCGGCGCTCACCCGCTCCACGGCCCTGCCCTGCTGGTCGCTGGTCTTCTCGCCGATGGTGAGGTCGACCAGCCGTCGTACGGGGAGATCGGCGACCGGGTCGTACAACGACTCGCGCAGCACCACATCGCCCGAAATGCGTTCCAGTCTGCGGACCTTCTCGTGCCGGGTGCAGTGGATCAGGACGGGGTCGGAGTCGAAGCCCTCGCCGTCCACCGCGGGCAGGAACTTGAAGTAGAAGTCGAGCTTGGCCGTCGGTCGGGGCAGCGGTAGCGATCCGCTGACCGCGCCGCGCACCTCGACGAACTCGATGCCGTGCCTGGCGAGCGCGGCCCGGACGACGAGGCCGTCGCGTTCGACGGTCACCTCGCCGAGCTTCTTCGGTTCGCCGAACACCTCACGGCCCCCTATCAGCGCCCGTTCATGGGTCATCGGCATGACGAGCGGATACCAGCCCTCGTGGCCGTCGTGGACGGCGGCGACGGCGACGGAGCCCGCGCCGAGTGGGTAGCCGGGGAGTTCGACCGTACTGATGTTGGCCCGGACGAGCGGGCGCTGTGCGGGTTTGAGGGGCGGCGGGAGGACGGCCGCCACCGCGTCGGGGTCGCTCTCCCAGAGGGCCACCACACCGGTGGACCAGATGTCGGGGAGTGTGGAGCGGGCCGCGCGGGCCGCCGCGATCTCGGCCTCGGTGCGCGCGCCGTACCGTACGCGTGCCATGCCGTACCACCCTTCTCGGTCGTCCGTGAATCGGTTCTCCGTGCCTGGTTCTGTAACACAGTTACACCGACGCGGATGAAGGGTAAATAGGCATGCACGTAACGGAGTTCGAGAATCAAGGAGTGCTGTGGCGCGACCTTCGCTGACCCGCGAAGAGGTCCTGGACACGGCCGCCGCCCTGGTGAGGCGGCACGGTCCGCAGGCCCTCACCATGCGCGCGCTCGCCGCGGAACTGGGCACCGCGGTGACGTCGATCTACTGGCACGTCGGCAATCGTGAATCGCTGCTGGACGCCCTCGTCGAGCGCACCGTGAAGGAGATGGGCACCATCCGCCCGGCCGGCCGGACCCCGGCGGCCCGCATCGTCTCCGTCGCCCGCGGCCTGCGCCGCCAACTGCGGGCCAGGCCGCATCTGATCGCGATGGTCCACGAACGAGGGCTCACCGAGCGGATGTTCCTGCCCGCGCAGCAGGCCCTCGTCCACGAGGTGCACGCCGCGGGGCTGCGCGGGGCACGGGCGGCGGCAGCGGTACGGGCCGTGCAGTTCCAGACCGTCGGCTTCCTGCTCGTCGAACGCAACCGGGAACGGTCCCCCGTCCAGTCACCCGGCGAGGGCGACCTGTGGACCGCGTCCGCCGCGGACGACGATCCGGCGCTGGCCCGCGCGCTGGCCCGGCCCGCCGACCCGGACCGGCTGTTCGAGGATTCCGTACGGGCCCTGGTGGAAGGACTGCTGGCAGGCCGCCCGCAACAAGGGGCGCGCAGCGGAACCGGTGCACAGGAGCGGGAGGCGGCCGAATAGGAGACTGTCGGTCGCGGCCCGTATTCTCTGTGACCATGCTCGACGACCGCCAGACCGCAGCACCGTGGCCGACCGCCTACCCGCAGGGGTACGCGGTCGTCGACGTGGAGACCACCGGACTCGCACGGGACGACCGGATAGTGTCCGCTGCCGTCTACCGCCTGGACGCACAGGGCAATGTCGAGGACCACTGGTACACCCTCGTCAACCCCGAACGCGATCCCGGACCGGTCTGGATCCACGGGCTGACCACTGATGTCCTCGAAGGCGCCCCGCTCTTCCCGGAGGTCGCCGCCCAGCTCTCCGAACGGCTCGCGGACCGCGTCCTCGTCGCGCACAACGCGGCTTTCGACTGGTCGATGCTGGCCCGGGAGTACGCACGGGCCTCGGTCGTCGCCCCCGTCGAACAGCGGCTGTGCACCATCGCGCTCTCCAAGGAACTGCGGCTGCCGCTGCCCAACCACAAGCTGGAGTCGCTGGCCGCGCACTTCGGCGTCGTGCAGCAGCGCGCCCACCACGCCCTGGACGACGCCCGGGTACTGGCCGAGGCGTTCCGGCCGAGCCTGCACGCGGCGGCGCGGGGCGGGGTGCGGCTGCCGCTGCTGGAGTGCCGGCCACTGACCGAGTGGTCGGACTCCCCCGTCACACCGCGGATCGGCTACCAGCCCTCGTACGGTCAGAACAGCTGGCGCGCCTCGCGCAAGCGCCCGGCGTGCCCGTATCCGAACCCCGGGCGGTACGAGAAGGACAAACCCCTCATGCAGGGCATGCGGGTGGCCTTCTCCGGGGACACCTCCGTCGACCGCGAGCTGTTGGAGGACCGGGCCGTGGAGGCCGGGCTGCATGTGGCGACCAGCGTGTCCCGGCTGACCAGCCTCCTGGTCACCAACGACCCGGACGCGGCGACGTCGAAGACGGTCAAGGCCAAGTCGTTCGGCACACCGATCCTGGACGAGAGCGCCTTCACCCATCTGCTGCGCGACGTGGCACCCGCGTCGGCCTAGGGGTTTTCCGTTCGGATCGGGCCTGATCCGAACGGAAAACCCCAAGGTGACCGCGCCGTCATCGGAGTGAACCGGCGGCGACTCGCCCGCCCGCCGCTCGCCCGCCGCCGCCCCCGCGTCCCACCCTGTGGCGCATGGCACGTTGCGAGGTTTGCGGAAACGACTACGGCATGTCCTTCGAGGTGCACGCGCAGGGCGCGATGCATGTCTTCGACTGCTTCTCCTGCGCCATTCACCGCATGGCGCCCATCTGCGAGCACTGCCGGGTCCAGATCATCGGCCAGGGCGTCGAGGTCGACGGGCACTGGTTCTGCGGCGGTCACTGCGCCCGCGCCGAGGGGAAGGTGGGCATCATCGACAAAGTCTGAGCAGCGGCCGCCGCGACTCCTTCCCCCACCCCCTGCGCGATGCACCCCACGGCACAGTTGTACCGTCGTGGGGTGTACCGCTTCCTGTTGACCCGGCAGTGGCTGATCCTCGCCCTCCTCGCCCTCGTCCTGATTCCCACGATGGTCGAGCTGGGCTTCTGGCAGCTGCACCGGCATGAGCACAAGGTCGCGCAGAACTCCCTGATCTCCCGCAACCTCAAGGCGAAGCCGGTTCCGGTCTCCTCGCTCACCGCTCCGGGGCACACGGTCCCGCGCTCCGACTACTGGCGGACGGTGACGGCCACGGGTACGTACGACACCGCGCATCAGGTGGTCGTACGCCGCAGGACCTCCACCGACGGCCGGATCGGCGTCCATGTGCTGATCCCGTTCGACCTCAAGGGCGGCGGCACGGTCCTGGTCAATCGCGGCTGGGTGCCCTCCGCCGACAGTCAGCGCGCCTTCCCCGATGTGCCGGCCGTGCCCGGCGGCGAAGTGACCGTCACCGGACGGCTCAAGGCCGACGAGACGACGAACGCCAGCGGCATCAAGGACATCTCGGACCTGCCGGACCGCCAGGTGATGCTGATCAACAGCGCCCAGGAGGCCAAGCGGCTCTCCCGGCCGGTGCTCGGCGGCTACATCGAGCAGACCGCGCCCGAGTCCGCAGGTGACTCCCCGGAACTGATCGAGGCCCCGGACGACAGCTCGATCGGCCCGCACATGGCGTACGCCGTGCAGTGGTGGCTCTTCGCCGCAGGTGTCCCGGTCGGGTTCGTGGTCCTGGCCCGCCGGGAGAAGCGCGACCGGGTGGAGGCAGCGGCCAAGGACGCCGCCGGGGCGCAGCAGCCCTCCGAACCGGAGAAGCCGGAGAAGCCGGAACCCGCCACGGCGTGACGCCGTGTCCGCCGGATGCGGGCCGGGGCGTTCCGGCCGGGTGACCCACGCCGTCCGGGTTTGCTTAACGAGGCCCAGGTTCGGGAACACGCCAGAACGTGACTCCACGCATCGAGGACTACGCCCTCATCGGCGATCTCCAGACAGCCGCCCTGGTCGGCAGAAACGGTTCAGTCGACTGGCTCTGTCTGCCCCGCTTCGACTCGGGCGCCTGCTTCGCCGCCCTGCTCGGCGACGAGGACAACGGCCACTGGCGGATCGCCCCGAACGGGGCGGAGACCTGCACCCGGCGCGGCTACGCGGGTGAGTCCCTCGTCCTGGAGACGTTCTGGGAGACCCGCACCGGCACGGTCAAGGTCATCGACTTCATGCCGCAGCGTGACCGGGAACCCGACGTCATGCGGATCATCGAGGGCATCAGCGGCACGGTCGAGATGAGCTCCGTGATCCGGCTGCGCTTCGACTTCGGCTCGATCGTGCCGTGGGTGCGCCGCTCGCAGGGGCACCGGGTGGCGGTCGCGGGGCCGGACTCGGCCTGGCTGCGCAGCGAGCCGCCGGTCAAGACCTGGGGCCAGCAGTTCTCCACCTGCTCGTCCTTCACCGTCTCCGCGGGCGAGAAGGTGGCGTTCGTACTGACCTGGCACCCCTCGCACTCGCCCCGCCCCGAGCTCGTCGACCCCCACCAGGCCCTGGAGAACACCCTGTCCGACTGGGCCGAGTGGTCCTCGCGGTGCAAGTACCGGGGTCCGTACCGGGAAGCGGTGATCCGCTCGCTGATCACCCTGAAGGCGCTGACCTTCGGCCCGACCGGCGGCATCGTGGCAGCGCCCACCACCTCGCTGCCGGAGGAGATCGGGGGCGTACGGAACTGGGACTACCGCTTCTGCTGGCTGCGGGACTCCACGCTGACCCTCGGCGCCCTCATCTCGGCCGGCTATCTGGAGGAGGCCGCCGCCTGGCGGGACTGGCTGCTGCGGGCGGTCGCCGGCGACCCGGCCGACCTGCAGATCATGTACGGCCTCGCTGGCGAACGCAGATTGCCCGAGGCGGAGCTGCCGTGGCTGCGCGGATACGAGAGCTCCGCCCCGGTCCGGATCGGCAACGCCGCGGTCCGCCAGCGTCAGCTCGATGTGTACGGGGAGGTCATCGACTCCTTGCGGCTCGCGCGCGAGGCGGGTCTGGACGACAAGCCGCACGCCTGGAATCTGCAGCTCAGCCTGCTCGGCTTCCTGGAGTCCACCTGGCGCGAGCCGGACGAGGGGCTGTGGGAGATCCGCGGCCAGCGTCGCCACTTCGTGCACTCCAAGGTGATGGCCTGGGTCGCCGCCGACCGTGCCGTACGCACCCTGGAGAACAACCCCGCGCTGACCGGCGACCCCGACCGGTGGCGGGCGATGCGGGACGCCGTGCACCGGGAGGTGTGCGAGAAGGGCTACGACCCGGAACGGAACACCTTCACGCAGTCCTACGGCTCCCGGAACCTGGACGCCGCGACGCTGCTGATCGCCCGGACGGGCTTCCTGCCGCCGGACGATCCCCGGCTGATCGGGACGGTCGATGCGGTCCGGGCCGAGCTCGGCAGCGGCTGCCTGGTCCGCCGCTACAGCACGGACGGCTCCTCGATCGACGGGCTGCCCGGCAGCGAGGGCGCCTTTCTGGCGTGCTCGTTCTGGCTGGCCGACGCCCTGCTCCTGACCGGACGCGCCGCAGAGGCCAGAGATCTCTTCGAGCGGCTCCTGGCGCTCCGTAACGATGTGGGGCTGCTCGCCGAGGAGTACGACACCGCCGGGTGCCGTCAGCTGGGCAACTTCCCGCAGGCGTTCAGCCACATCGGCCTCGTGGGCACCGCCATGGCACTGGCCGGGGAGGACACGCTGGAGCCCGACGCGGCAGGATAGGGGCCATGGATCTTGGACTGAAGGACCGTGTGTACATCGTCACCGGAGCGACCCGGGGGCTGGGCAACGCCACGGCGCGGGTGCTCGCCGACGACGGCGCGAGGGTGATCGTCACCGGCCGGGACGGGAAGCGTGCCGAGGCCGCCGCCGCCGAGCTGGGGCCGGACGCGGTCGGCCTCGCCGCCGACAACGCCGACCCCGCGTCCGCACAGCGCCTGGTGGACGCGGCGCACGAGCGGTTCGGGCGGCTCGACGGCATACTCATCAGCGTCGGCGGACCGGCTCCCGGTTTCCTGGCCGACAACACCGACGAGCAGTGGCAGTCGGCCTTCGAGTCGGTGTTCCTGGGCGCGGTACGTCTCGCCAGGGCCGCGGCGGCCGTGCTCGGCGAGGGCGGTGTCATCGGCTTCGTGCTCTCCGGCTCCGTGTACGAGCCGATCGCCGGGCTGACCATCTCCAACGGTCTGCGTCCCGGCCTGGCCGGTTTCGCCAAGTCCCTGGCCGACGAGCTCGGTCCCCGCGGCATCCGGGTGGTGGGCGTGCTGCCGGCCCGGATCGACACGGACCGGGTACGTGAGCTGGACGCCCTCGCGGGCGACGCGGAGGCCTCCCGGGCGGCCAACGAGGCGCGGATCCCGCTGCGGCGCTATGGCACGCCGGAGGAGTTCGGCCGGACCGCGGCGTTCCTGCTCTCGCCCGCGGCGTCGTATCTGACGGGCATCATGGTGCCGGTCGACGGCGGTTCCCGGCACGGTTTCTGAACCGGGTCCGTCCCCCGGTCGTCGGCCGACCCCTCCGGCGACCGGCTGTCAGCTCACCCGCTCCGCGCGGTGCTTGACCGCCCTCAGCCGTACCTCGGCCGGCAGCTCGGCCAGCCCCGCCGAATCCCGCGCATGGGCCAGCGCCTCGTCGGTGAGGCGGCCGAGCGCCTCGTCCGGCGCCGCGTGCGGCTCCATCAGCAGGCGGATCCGGGCATGCGGCGAGCTGCGCCGACCGGTCAGCGCGACCTGGGCGCGGGCCACCCCGTCCAGCGTCCCCGCCTCGTCGGCGAGCACCGCCTCCAGGGCCCGGCCCCGCAGCGGTGCCCCCTCACCGTCGCCGCTGTCCACCAGCACCTCGGCGAGGCGGGCGCGACGCAGTTGGGCCAGCAGCCACCACAGGGCGAGGACGACCACGACGGCGAGAACGGCGATGACCGTCGGCCACCACCAGCCCTGGTCGCGCCAGCGGCCCCGGTCGGCCTCACTGATGAGCACATCGCGCTTGCCGTACCAGGGCCACCAGGACGGTACGGAGAGGCCGAGACCGGTGGCGAGCACCGCGCCGCCGCCGCAGATCAGTACCAGCCCGGCCAGGCCGAGCAGTACCCGGTTGACGGTCCTGAGCAACGGGCTCACCCCTTCTTCGCGGGCCGTCGGACATGCACGGACAGGCTCGGCGGCCTGGCCAGCCCCAGTTCCCTGATGCCGGTCCCGAGCACGGTGTCCAGATCGGCCCGTACGTCGTCGAGTTCACGGAAGTGCGCCACGGCGCGCACCACCGCCCTGCTCCGCCCCATCCGGACCCGTACCGACTGCACCCCGGAGACCTCGACGGCCCGGTCGCGCAGGACCAGTGCGGCCGCGGACCGGTCGAGGGCGGCCCGTACGCCGGGACGGTCGCGGCGCATCGGCAGCCGGTCGCGGAGCCCGGGGGTGACGGCGAGCACCAGCAGCCACAGGCCGATCGCCACGGCGACCGCCGCGGCGCCGAGCAGCCAAGCGCTCTCCAGCGGGCGCCGGGCGAGCTCGTCGGCCAGCGCCCTGCGCCACCGCATCGCGGGGCGGTCGGCCCGCACCGCCGCCACGTCGTAGAGCAGCAGGCCACTGCCGCCGAGGACCACGAGCGCGAGGACCGCGGCGGGGACGCGGCGCGCGGACCAGAAGCGACCCGCCCTGCCGCCGCCCTGCCGCTGTGCGGGCACCGGGTCGTACGCGGCGGACGAGGCGGACTGGTCGAGTTGGAGCGCATCACCCTTCTCTTCGAGCGCATCCCCCTTCCCGGCCTCCTCGACCGGGCCGGTGGTGGGCAGTCGTCGCGCAGCGTGCTCGGGTTCATGGGGCTCGGTCATCGGATCCTCCCCTGTGCCGCGATGCTCGCTCCCGTCGGATGCAGACGCTCGACCTGTACGGCCACCTCGGGCACTTCCATCCCCGCCAACGCCTTTACCCGCTCGGCGACATGCCGACGCACCCCGCCGCACTGGCGGCCGATGTCGGAGGGGTATCCGAGCTCCAGGCTCACCCGGACCCGGGCGGTGTCCCGGTGCACCGTGACCGTGGCGTGCGGTGCGGCGCCCTCCTCCGGCGGCTCGTCGATCGCCTCCTTCGCCGCCTGTGCGGCGATCTTCGCGACCACCCGGTCGGCGATCCGGGTCTCCCCGCGCTCACCTGCGGCGATCCGGCCGCTCGCCCCCGACAACGCCGACAACTTCGTCACCGCCGTCGGTCGCCGCGCTCGCGACTCCGGAAGAAGTCGCCGGGTTCCAGGTCGCCCTCCAGGAGGCGGCCGACGACCAGGCCGACCGCTCCCAGGGCCGCCACCAGCAGGAAGGCTCCGAAACCGCCGAAGTACCCGGCGAATCCGAGTGCCATGCCGGCCACCATGCCGACCACAGCCATGCTCATCGTGCGCTCCTCAACTGCCTCGCGCCGGAGGCCTACTGGAGACGTGGCTCGGGCTGGTCGTCGTCATCGGCCTCGTCGGGCAGCTTCACGTCGCTCACCGCGATATTGACCTCGATGACCTCCAGACCGGTCATCCGCTCGACCGCCGCGACCACGTTCTCCCGTACGTCACGGGCGACGTCGGAGATCGCAACGCCGTAGTCGACGACGATCTCCAGGTCGAGAGCGGTCTGGGACTCACCGACCTCCGCCTTCACCCCGCGGGTGACGGACTTGCCACCACCGGGTACCCGGTCGCGCACCGCTCCGAAGGTGCGCGAGAAACCGCTGCCCATCGCGTGGACGCCGACCACGTCGCGTGCCGCCATTCCCGCGATCTTCTCGACCACTCCGTCGGCGATGGTCGTACGGCCACGGGTGGCGGGGGCTCCCCCGCCGCGCTTGGTGAGCGGGCTCGACTCCTTGTCGGGGCTCTCGGGCCGGTTCCGCTGTGTGGTGTCGGTCATCGCCATTCTTCCCTTCGGGGCAGGTTGGGACCCAGGGCCTCTCGTCCGGAGCAGGCCGGGCTCGCGGGGTCTGGCACTGCGCCCCGATCCGCCCTGATCCGTCCTGATCCAAATGAAAGGCCCTCTTTGCCCACATTAGGTGTGCTTGCCCCGTCCCGCGCCGTGGATGCGGCAGGCTGGGGACATGACGACGGCTGACGGCCCGCGCGGGGCCGACGGATGGACAGCGGCGGTCCGGCAACGGCTCGGCCTCGGCCGGCTGCTCCCACTGGGCGGTCCGGCGGACGGGGCCTGGATCTCCGAGCGGGCCGCGGTCACGGTGCTGCGCGGCGTGGTGGCGGGACCGGGCCCCGGCCCCGTGCTCGGGGAGCTCAGGATCTCGGTGGCCGATCCGGACGGGGCACCGGACGCGGAGGTGGAACCGCCGCCCAGCGCACTGCCGCCGGGGCCGCTGCGGATCGAGGCGACCATGTCGGCCGTGTCCGGTCAGCCGCTGCCCGCCGCGGCCGAGGCGCTGCGCTCGGCGCTGCTGACGGCGGCCTCGCAGCGACTCGGCCTGGTGGTGGCCGCGGTGGACGTCCGGGTGACGGAGCTGCTGGACACACCGCCCGAACGGCCCGCTCCCGCCCCGGCCGAGGTGCGCGGGACACGGGCGGAGGGGGTGGCGGCGACCGCGGCTGCGGGTGTTCCGGGTGTGGTGACGCTGACCCGGGTGCTGGGCCATGCGGTGCACACGGGCCCGGACCAGGTGCGGGTCGAGCTGGCGACGGACCCGGGCCACCGGGCCCTCGACGTGGCCCGTGCGGTGCGGGGCGCCGTGGCGAACGCCGTGGAGGGGCACCCCTCGGTCGCGGTGCTGGTCACCGCGGTGGTGGAGCGGGGCTGAGCGCGGGGCGGGCCCGGGGCGCCTGGCCCGCCCGCGGTCGTGGGACGGGCGCTCAGTCGGTGATGCCCGCCAGATCGCGCAGCCGGCGGCCCTGCGCGGCGCGTTCGGCGACGCGCTGCTCCTCGTAACCACGGGAGACGGCACCGCTCAGCAGCGCCTTGGTCTCCACGACGGCGTCGCGCGGGGCGGCCAGCAGCGCGCCGGCCAGATCGCGGGCCGCGGCGACCAGCTCACCGGCGGGGACGACGAGGTTGGCCAGGCCGGTGCGCTCGGCCTCCTCGGCGTGCACGAAGCGGCCCGTGGCGCAGATTTCGAGCGCGCGGGCGTACCCCACCAGGTTCACCAGGGGGTGCGTGCCGGTGAGGTCCGGCACCAGACCGAGGCTGGTCTCGCGCATGGCGAACTGCACGTCCTCGGCGACGATCCGCAGATCGCAGGCGAGGGCGAGCTGGAAGCCGGCACCGATCGCATGTCCCTGGACGGCCGCGATCGACACGATGTCGTTGCGGCGCCACCAGGTGAACGCCTCCTGGTACTCGGCGATGGTCGCGTCGAGCTCGGCCTCCGGGCCGCGCGCCATGTCGAGGAAGGACGGCTCGCCGTCGAACCCCTCGGGGGTGAACGCCTGCCGGTCGAGTCCCGCGGAGAAGGACTTGCCCTCGCCGCGGAGCACGACGACCCGCACGCTTCCGGGCAGTGCCCGTCCGGCCTCCGTCAACGCCCGCCACAGAGCGGGAGACTGAGCGTTGCGCTTGGCCGGATTGGTGAGGGTCACCGTGGCGACCGCGTCGTCGACGGTGAGTCGTACGCCGTCCTTGTCGAGCACAGAGTCGAGCGAGGTCATGGGGCGCCTCCGGATCGGTTCAGTCAGCGTGCAGAGCTAAGTGACTGAACAGTAACCACCCGGCCGACATCACTGCCGACCGGGTGGCCACCGCCGAAACCGGTGAGCCCCGGGACGGGCCGGACGACCTGCCCCGACCGCCTGGAGCGTCAGGCCGTTGCGGCCTTCTTGCCCCGTGTCGCTCCGCCGCGTCCCCGCAGCGTGACTCCGGACTCACTGAGCATCCGGTGGACGAATCCGTAGGAGCGGCCGGTCTCTTCGGCCAACGCCCGGATGCTCGCACCGGAGTCGTACTTCTTCTTCAGGTCTGCCGCGAGCTTGTCACGCGCGGCGCCGGTAACCCGGCTGCCCTTCTTCAGAGTCTCGGCCACCCGTGCCTCCTCATGGGAAGTGCGCTCTGGACTCTCATGATCACCCCTCGGGAGCTTCCTGGCCACCCATTCGGCAAGGTCCGTGCAACCCGGTTCCCGGCCAGGGAAGGGCTCCACACGACCGGAATCCTGCATTCCGCAGGGTCGTGGCGGCCGCTGGGGCAGGGTCCCGGAAGAACCGGCAGGTCAGGGCCACACGGGGTGGGCGGCCCCCATACGGGTGCGCCCGGCAGGTATCTGCCGGGCGCCGCGCCGGGGTACGAGACGTACTCACGCAGATGATGGATCACGCGTAGGCCGAATGATCCAGACGGAGTGGATCAGACGGACAGCGGGCGGGATCAGGCCAGTGCGACCAGGTCCTGGTAGTCCGCGCCCCACAGGTCCTCGACGCCGTCCGGCAGCAGGATGATGCGCTCCGGCTGGAGGGCCTCGACCGCTCCCTCGTCGTGCGTGACGAGGACGACGGCGCCCTTGTACGTGCGCAGCGCGCCGAGGATCTCCTCGCGGCTGGCGGGGTCGAGGTTGTTCGTCGGCTCGTCGAGGAGCAGGACGTTGGCGGAGGAGACGACCAGGGTCGCCAGCGCGAGACGGGTCTTCTCGCCGCCGGAGAGGACGCCGGCGGGCTTGTCGACGTCGTCGCCGGAGAAGAGGAAGGAGCCCAGCGTCTTGCGGACCTCGACGAGGTCGAGGTCGGGCGCCGCGGAGCGCATGTTCTCCAGGACGGTGCGGTCCGGGTCGAGGGTCTCGTGTTCCTGGGCGTAGTAGCCGAGCTTGAGGCCGTGGCCCTCGATCACGTCGCCGGTGTCGGGCTTCTCGGCGCCACCGAGGAGGCGCAGCAGTGTGGTCTTGCCCGCGCCGTTGAGGCCGAGGATGACGACCCGGGAGCCCTTGTCGATGGCGAGATCCACATCGGTGAAGATTTCGAGGGAACCGTACGACTTGGACAGGCCCTCCGCCATCAGGGGCGTCTTGCCGCACGGAGCGGGCTCGGGGAAGCGGAGCTTGGCGACCTTGTCGGAGACCCGGACGGCCTCCAGACCGGAGAGCAGCCGCTCGGCGCGCTTGGCCATGTTCTGCGCGGCGACGGTCTTGGTGGCCTTCGCGCGCATCTTGTCGGCCTGCGAGTTGAGGGCGGCGGCCTTCTTCTCGGCGTTCTGCCGCTCGCGCTTGCGGCGCTTCTCGTCGGCCTCGCGCTGCTGCTGATAGAGCTTCCAGCCCATGTTGTAGATGTCGATCTGCGAGCGGTTGGCGTCGAGGTAGAAGACCTTGTTGACGACCGTCTCGACGAGCTCGGCATCGTGGGAGATCACGATGAAGCCGCCGCGGTAGGTCTTGAGGTAGTCGCGCAGCCAGACGATCGAGTCGGCGTCGAGGTGGTTGGTCGGCTCGTCGAGCAGCAGGATGTCGGCGTCCGAGAAGAGGATCCGGGCCAGCTCGACACGGCGGCGCTGACCGCCGGAGAGCGTGTGGAGCGGCTGGCCGAGCACCCGGTCGGGCAGGCTGAGCGCGGCGGCGATGGTGGCGGCCTCGGCCTCGGCGGCGTATCCGCCCTTGGTGAGGAACTCCGTCTCCAGACGCTCGTACTTCTTCATCGCCTTCTCGCGGGTGGCGCCCTTGCCGGTCGCCATCCGCTCCTCGTTCTCCCGCATCTTGCGCAGGATCTCGTCGAGGCCGCGGGCGGAGAGGATGCGGTCGCGGGCCAGCACGTCGAGGTCGCCGGTGCGGGGGTCCTGCGGGAGGTAGCCCACCTCGCCGGAGCGGGTGATGGTGCCGCCGACGGGGTTGCCCTCGCCCGCGAGGCACTTGGTGAGCGTGGTCTTGCCCGCTCCGTTGCGGCCGACGAGGCCGATCCGGTCGCCCTTGGCGATGCGGAAGGAGGTGGACTCGATGAGGATGCGGGCGCCGGCACGCAGCTCGATGCCGGAAGCGGTGATCACGGTAAAACTCCAGGGCGGTTGGACGGCTGACGGGACGAGGGCGGAGGTGTCTCGACGCCGCTAATGCACAAGGAGAATTGCCATACGGGCCATTCTACTGGCGGTGTGCAACTGCTTTTCCGCATGCATCCGTGGCACGTGCCCGATACATGCATGGAAGGTGCCCGGCCGTCGCCCGGCGTCGCCGCCCCATTCCACCGTGCGACCAAAAAGGGCATCGCGGTGTGAACTACCCGATACTCGGCGGAGGTGGCGAGACCACCGCGGCCGGAGCGGAGGGTGGTGCCCCATGCAGTTCGACGACGACGCCGACCTGGACACGTCCGAGGTCCAGGATGTGCGCGGCAGCCGGATCCCGGGCGGCAGGGCCACCGTGGGCGGCGGCATCGTCGGCATCATCGCGCTGATCCTGGGGCTGCTCTTCGGTGTCGGCCCCGATCAGCTCGGCCTCTCGTCCGGCGGACCGGACACGACGGCGACCGCGTCGACGGCGGCACAGGTGGAGCAGTCCTGCCGGACCGGGCGGGACGCGAACACCAGGGACGACTGCCGGACCGTGGCGGTGGTCAACAGCGTGCAGGACTTCTGGCGGCAGGAGTTCCGGCGGCGTCAGGGCACGTACACGCCTTCGCGCACGGTCCTGTTCAGCGACCGGATCGGCACCGCGTGCGGCTCCGCGACCTCGGCGGTCGGGCCGTTCTACTGCCCGGGTGACCGGCAGGTCTACCTGGATCTGGGGTTCTTCGACGAACTGCGGACCAAGTTCGGCTCCAGCGGCGGCCCGTTCGCCGAGGCCTATGTCGTCGCCCATGAGTACGGACACCATGTGCAGGACCTGATGGGGACGCTGGACCGGTCCCAGGACGGCCGGACCGGCGCGAACAGCAACGCGGTCCGGGTGGAGCTGCAGGCGGACTGCTACGCCGGGGTCTGGGCTCATCACGCGACGACCACACCCGACGAATCGACCGGGCGGCCGCTGATCACCTCACTGACGCAGGCGGACATCCGGGACGGGCTCGACGCGGCGGCCGCGGTCGGCGACGACCGGATCCAGGAGAAGTTCCAGGGCCGGGTCACGCCGGAGTCCTGGACGCACGGTTCGGCCGCGCAGCGCCGGCAGTGGTTCACCACCGGCTTCCGCAGCGGCAACATGGCCGACTGCAACACCTTCCGCTGAGCCCCGGACCCCGGGCCGCGCCGGGCCGTTGTCAGTGGCCGATGGAAGACTGAGACACAGATCACAGAAGCGGGTCACGGGAGTACGAGAAGAGGTGAGCGCCATGGCAGGCGCACAGGCCGGCGTTCCGACGATCTATCCGACGATTCTGTACGACGACGCGAAGGCCGCGATCAGGACACTGACGGAGGGCCTCGGCTTCACCGAGGAAGCGGTGTACGAGGGCGAGGGCGGCCAGGTGCTCCATGCCGAGCTGTCCTGCGGCAACGGCAGGGTGATGCTGGGCTCCAGGGGCCGCGAGGGCGTCTTCGCCAAGGCGATGCAGGGAGCGGGTCCCGCCGGCGTCTACGTCGTGGTCGACGAGGTCGACGCGCACCATGCCAGAGCCGTGGAGCACGGGGTGGAGATCCTGATGCCGCCCACCGATCAGGACTACGGCTCGCGTGACTACATGGCGCGGGACGCCGAGGGCAATGTGTGGAGCTTCGGCACGTACGCGCCGGGGTCGGCGGACTGACGGCCGGACGGGCCGGGGCGGCCCGTCCGGCGCGGGGTGTCAGGCGCCGCCGGTGTGCACCTGGAACGCGGCCCGGCGCACCGCCTTGGCCAGCGCCGGGTCCGGGTGCGCGGCGGCCAGGGCCACGAGCACCTGCACGGTGCGCGGGTGGCCGACGGCCCGTACCTCGTCCAGCAGGGCCGGCACCGTGCCCTGGACGGCCGAGTCGAGATGGCGGACCAGCAGCCCGGTCTCGCCGTGGTCGGCGACGGCCGCCGCGGTGTCGACCCAGAGCCAGGTGGCCTCCTCCCGGCTGAGGACGTCCTGGGCGTCCTCGGGGTCGGCTCCGTCGTACTCGGCCAGCCAGAGCAGCGCGTAGGGGCGCAGCGAGGGGTCGGCGACGACGGAGCGCACCTCGGGCTCGGCGGGGGCGCCGACGACCCGGAGCGCCTCGAAGGCGAGCCCTCGCAGGAGCGCGTCCTCTCCGCGGGCGACGGCGAGGAGTTCGGCGACGGCGCTGCCGACCGGGCGGGCGGCCAGCCAGGCCCGGTATTCGTCGCGGGCCGGGCCGGGGGTGAGCCGGGCGCAGCCGAGCAGCATGTCGGCGGCGGACTGCTCGATGTTCCCGGCCGGGCTCTGGGCCGCGACGCAGATCTGTTCCAGCTTGACCCAGACCGCCCAGTTGCCGAGCGGGGTGAGGGTGGCGTGTCCGGCGCCGAGGGTGAGCGCGCCGACGGCGGCCAGCCCCTCCAGGGCCCAGTCCAGCAGCAGCGCCACCAGGGCGGCCGGGTGCGCGGCGGGAGCGGACTCGGCCGGGACCGGCAGCGACTGGGGCCCGTAGGGCACTTCGCAACGCTCCTCGCGGAGTTCCGCGACGCGCTGGCCGAGCAGGTCCAGCAGGGCGGGCACGGTGACCGGGCCCGCCGAGAGCTGGAGGAGGGAAAGGACCTGCGGCACGGCCTCGACGGCCTCGGCGACCGCGGTGGACTCAATGTCCGCGGGCGCCGGGTGGACGAGCGACCAGGCGTCGAAGAGCGCCACCCAGCCGCGGAGCACGGCGGAGTCGTCGCGGTCCCAGGCGCGCAGCCGCCATCCGGGGCGCGCGGTGTCGCCGTGCAGTTCGACGAGGCCGGCGAGCCTGGCCCGGTCCCAGCCGGAGCGCACCTGGGCCAGGGACAATTCCAGAGCTGTCGCGGCCCGTTGGAGCGCCTGGGCGGCGAGCGGTGGTGCGCCTGGGATCGCGCCGTCGGCTGCCCAGTGGGCGATCCGTACGGCGTCGGCGAGGGCCGTCCTGGCCTGCCGGGCCAGTTCCGACCGGGGCGGGGTGCCCTCCGGAGGGCGGGGGGCCGGCCTCGTGCGCCGGGTGGTCACGGCCTTGCGAGCGGTGGCAAGGGGTCGCGGGCGGACAAGTCGCAGCCTGGAGTCGCGCGGGTTACGGGACGTCACGGGGAGCAGTCTTGCTCCTGACGGCCCGAAAGCCCAAACGGAACCCGAATTCCCGGTGGAGGGGCCGGTGGACGGGGCCCGGGACCAAACGGCCGATCCCCCTCATCAGGTCACATCAGGGGCGTCAGGAAGCGGCGCAGGGTCTCTTCGTAGTGGACCGGGTCGGCATTCCACATCGCCGCATGCGGAGCCTGCGGCACGGCGTGCAGGGCGATCAGGTCCGGGCGGCGGGCGGCGAGATCGCGGGACGGCTGCCAGGGGGCGAGCCTGTCGTCGGGGCCGTGGAAGATCAGGGTCGGGGCATGCAGGGCCGGTGCGAGGGAGCCGTCCAGCAGCCGGGCGCCGTGCAGTCCGGTCTGCCCCTCGGCGGCGCGGACGGCGAGCGGCAGCAGGGCGGCCGGGACGCCTCGCGCGACGGCCAGGGCGCGCAGCGTGGCGACCCAGTCCAGCACCGGGGAGTCGAGGACGAGACCGCAGATCCGGTCGCGCAGCGCGGAGTTGACGGCCGCGTGCAGCGCCATCGAGGCGCCGGTGGACCAGCCGTGCAGGACGACCTTCTCGGCTCCGTACCGCACGGCGAAGCGGATCGCGGCGTCCAGGTCGCGCCATTCGGATTCGCCGAGATGGGCGAGGCCGTCGGGGGAACGCGGGGCTCCGGCGTCGCCGCGGTAGGCCAGGTCGAGCACGGGCAGGCGCAGGTCGTGCAGGAACCTCATGACGTTCATGGGGTGTTCCCTGGTGGTGCCGAGGCCGTGCACCGTGATGACCCAGGTGTCGCGGGGGCCGGGCAGGAACCAGGCGGGCAGGGCGCCGAGTTCGCCGGGGATCTCGACCTCCCGGTGGTGGAGGCCGAGCGCCGAGAACGGGTCGCCGCTGTGCAGCTGCGGGGTGACGCGGACCTTGGCGCCGGTCTCCAGGCTGCCGCGGTCGACGCGTTCCAGTCTGCGGACGACCGTGTCGGGGGCGTGGTGGGCGTGCTCGATCACCGGGCCGACCACGGCATGGACGTCCTTGCTCACCAGTCCGTACATGCCGGGCCGCAGGGCGGTGAAGGAGCGGGTCAGGGTGACCTGCCCGGCCGCCGTGGCGTGCACGGTGAGTCTGCGGTCGGCGGGGAGCGGTCGTCCGGACGGCGCCCTGAGGGCGGCGTCGCTGGCGAACCGGCCGGCCGCGACCGCTGCCGCACCGACGCCGAGGATCGTGGTGACGGCTGCTGCCGTAACTGTTGCCGGGCGCACTGCTCCAGTGTCGTGGGGAGTGCGGGACCCTGCCAGCGGACGGGGCTGTCCGGCGGATCAGGGCGGGACAGGGCGCGGCGTCCGGCGGGCCGGGCCGGGTCAGCCCGGCTGTCCGTACCCCTTGAGCGCCTCCTGCACATCGCGCAGCTGCTCCGGCGAGAGCAGGTTCGGAGTGTGTCCGGGGACGGAGCTCGCGGTGAGCCAGAGCCGACAGAGCCATTCCAGCTGGGCGGTCCGGTCGTACGCCTCGTCCAGGGTGGCCCCGTAGGTGACGGTTCCGTGGTTCTGGAGCAGACAGCCGGTACGGCCTCGCAGGGCGGCGAGCATGTTCTCGGCCAGTTCCGCGGTGCCGTAGCGCGCGTAGGCCGCGACGCGGACGGGGCCGCCCAGCACGGCGGCGGCGTAGTGGATCGACGGGACCTCGGGAACCAGTGTGGAGACGGCCGTGGCGTGCACCGCGTGGGTGTGCACGACGGCGGCCGCGTCGGTGTTCCGGTAGACGGCGAGGTGGAGCGGCAGTTCGCTGGTCGGGGCCAGTTCGCCGAGTACGCGGTTGCCTTCCGGATCGACGCCGACGGCGTCCTCGGGGCCCAGCCGGTCGTACGGCACTCCGCTCGGCGTGACCAGGATGGTGTCGCCGACCCGTGCCGACACGTTTCCCGAGGTCCCGACGACGAGGCCCTCGGCCGCCGTCCGCCGGGCGGTGGTGACGACACCGTCCCAGGCGCGTCCGATCGCGTCCCGCTGCTGCTCGCTCATACGCCGATCCTGTCAGCCCCGGAGGCGAACGGGTATGCGATCGGCCACAGCCGCGCCCCGCCGGAAAGCCGGGCCACGCCCCGCCCGAACACAAGCGGAATGCTCCCGCTCCGGTTTGGAACACCCCAACGCCCTGCCTAGTTCACCTTCCGTTCACCCAGGTTGCCTACGGTCCACATGCCAATGACGTCGAACGATTGCCTGGGTAAATGGAACACATCACGCTGCTACTCGCGATTGTGATCGTGACAGCTCTAGTGTTCGATTTCACGAACGGTTTCCACGACACCGCGAACGCGATGGCGACGACCATCTCGACCGGTGCACTCAGACCGAAGACAGCGGTGGCCATGTCCGCCGTTCTCAATCTCGTCGGCGCGTTCCTGTCGGTGGAGGTCGCCAAGACGATCTCCGGCGGGATCATCAACGAGGACGGGCTGCGAACAGAAGTCATCTTCGCGGCACTCGTCGGCGCCATTCTGTGGAATCTGCTGACCTGGCTGGTCGGACTGCCGTCCAGCTCCTCGCACGCCCTGTTCGGCGGTCTGATCGGCGCGGCCGTGATGTCGGCGGGCTGGTCGTCCGTCAACGGCGGCACCGTCGTCACCAAGGTGCTGCTGCCCGCCCTCGCCGCCCCGATCGTCGCCGGTCTGGCCGCGCTGCTGGCCACCAGGCTGACGTACCGGATCGGCGGGAAGGTCCGCAACGACGCCCAGGAGAAGGCCACCGCCAAGGGTTACCGCGCGGGCCAGATCGCCTCGGCCGGACTGGTCTCCCTCGCCCACGGCACCAACGACGCGCAGAAGACCATGGGCATCATCACCCTGGCCCTGGTCACCGGCGGCGTCCTGCACCCGGGCGCCAACCCGCCGGTCTGGGTCATCGTCTGCGCCGGTACGGCCATCGCGCTCGGCACCTACCTGGGCGGCTGGCGCATCATCCGCACCATGGGCAGCGGCCTCACCGACCTCAGGCCGCCGCAGGGCTTCGCCGCCCAGACCAGCGCGGCCACCGTCATCCTGGCCTCCTCGCACCTCGGTTTCTCCCTCTCCACCACCCAGTCCTGCTCCGGTGCCGTGATGGGCGCGGGCCTCGGCCGCCAGGGCGGTGTGGTCCGCTGGTCCACCGCCACCCGGATGTTCGTCGCCTGGGGTCTGACCCTGCCGGCCGCGGGTCTGGTCGGTGCGGGCGCGGAGCTCCTCACCAAGCAGGGCACCTGGGGTGTCGTGGTCGTCGCGGTGCTGCTGGTCGCGGGCTCCGGTGCGATCTGGCTGGTGTCGCGCCGCAAGCCGGTCGGCCACGACGATGTCGCGCCGACGGACGTCGACATCGAGCCCGCGGGTGTCGTCACCACGGCCATCGCCGCCGTCAGCCCGCCGCCCACCGCGGCCCAGGCGACGGCCCAGAACCTCATGACCACCATTCCGGCCCCGGCCGGAACCACCCAGGACCCGGCGCGACCCGCCACCGTCTGACCCGGCCGTCTAAGGATTCAGCATGAACATCGACTGGGCAGCCCTCGGCTCCGTATTCGGCGTCTCCCTCGTTGTCACCGTCGCGCTGGTGGGCCTCTTCACCCTGGGCATCGTCGGCCTCTCCAAGCAGCCGGAACCGGCGGCGCAGGGCGGCTCCGGCGGCTCGCTGCTGCTGGCCCGCGCCGGCGCGTACGTCTGCTTCACGCTGTGCGCGGCGGCCGTCGCGTACGGCATCTATCTGATCGTCGCCTGAGCCACTCCCGCGCACGCTCTCCCATCGGGCCGGACACCACAGGTGTCCGGCCCGATGTGGGTCTCAGCACACTGCGCCGCCGCAGGTCAACGGCAGGTTGACGGGCGTTCGCAGAGCGTGGTGGACTGCCGGAGCCAATTACGGCGACAGCAGAGGAAGCCGGTGCGAATCCGGCGCGGTCCCGCCACTGTCACCGGGGAGCGGTCCCCCACACCGGAAGTCACGGCACGCGCGAGCGGGCTGGAAGGCCGGGGGAACCGCGGATCCGGGAGCCAGGAGACTCTCGTCGCCGGTCACGTCGAACCAGGGCGCGGACCCTGAGTGAGGACATATCGCCATGCCTGGCCGCCCTGCGTCCGCTGTTCCGGCGCTCTCGACGAGAGCCGCCCGTACGAAGGTCCTCCGAGGCGCGACGGCCGGTTGAGCCGTGCGAGCCGACCGCATCTTCGCGTACGGCGCCACGGCCGGTCTGATCGGCGATCTGCTGCTCGGTGACCCCCGCAGGGGACACCCGGTCGCCACCTTCGGGCGGGCCGCGGCGGGCGTCGAACGCCGTCTGTGGCGCGACCACCGCGGGTGGGGCGCGCTGCACACCCTCGTCTGCGCCGGAGGCGCCGCAGGTGGTGCCGCGCTGATCAACCGCGCCGTACGCCGCAGCCCCGCCGCCTCCGTGGCGCTGACCGCGGCCGTCACCTGGTCCGTCGTCGGCGGTACGTCCCTGGGGCGCGAGGCGCGGGCCATCGGCGGCGCCCTGGCGGCCGGTGACCTCGACCTGGCCCGCGAGCGGCTGCCGCATCTGTGCGGGCGCGACCCGCAGTCCCTGGACGGGCCGCAGATCGCCCGCGCCGTGGTGGAGTCCGTGGCGGAGAACACCTCGGACGCCGTGGTCGGCGCCCTGGTGTGGGGCGCGCTGGCCGGGGTCCCCGGGCTGGCCGGCTTCCGGGCCGCCAACACCCTTGACGCGATGGTCGGTCACAAGTCGCCCCGCCACCGGCGCTACGGCTGGGCCTCGGCCCGCCTCGACGACCTCGCGGGCTGGCCCGGCGCCCGGCTCACGGCCCTGCTCGCCGTGGCCGCCGGAGGGCAGCCGGGCGGAGCGGTCCGCGCCTGGCGGGCCGATGCCGCCAAGCACCCGAGCCCCAACGCGGGCCCGGTGGAGGCCTCGTTCGCGGGTGCGCTCGGCGTACGCCTCGGCGGAACCCTCGCGTACGGCGGCCGGATCGAGCACCGCCCCGTGCTCAACGGGGAGACGGGCCGGGCCGTGGAGACCGAGGACATCGAGCGCGCGGTACGGCTGTCGCGCCGGGTGGGCGCGCTGGCCCTCGGCGTGTGCGTGGCGGGACGGATCGGCGCGGCCCTCGCCGCACGACGGATCGCGGGGCGCCGGACGGCAGCACCTCGCATCGCAGGACGGAGAAGCACATGAGCGGCGGACTGCTGGTCGCCGGAACCACTTCCGACGCGGGCAAGAGCGTCGTGACGGCAGGCATCTGCCGCTGGCTCGTGCGCCGGGGCGTGAAGGTGGCGCCCTTCAAGGCGCAGAACATGTCGCTGAACTCGTTCGTCACCCGCGAGGGTGCCGAGATCGGGCGCGCCCAGGCCATGCAGGCCCAGGCCGCCCGCGTCGAGCCGACCGCGCTGATGAACCCGGTCCTGCTCAAGCCCGGCAGCGACCGCTCCAGCCAGGTCGTCCTGATGGGGAAGCCGGTCGGCGAGATGAGCGCACGCGGCTACCACGGGGGCAGGCAGGAAGCGCTCCTCTCCACGGTCGTGGACTGCCTGGAGCAGCTCCGGGGCACGTACGACGCGGTGATCTGCGAAGGGGCGGGCAGCCCGGCCGAGATCAATCTGCGGCGCACGGACATCGTGAACATGGGCATCGCACGGGCGGCGCGCTTCCCGGTGGTGGTCGTCGGCGACATCGACCGCGGCGGCGTCTTCGCCTCCTTCTTCGGTACGACGGCGCTGCTCGCCGCGGAGGACCAGTCGCTGATCGCCGGCTATCTCGTCAACAAGTTCCGCGGCGACGTGTCGCTGCTGGAGCCGGGTCTGGAGATGCTGCGGGACCTCACCGGGCGGCCGACGTACGGGGTGCTGCCCTTCGCCCACGGCCTCGGCATCGACGAGGAGGACGGTCTGCGGGTCTCGTTGCGCGGAGCCGTGCGCGAATCGGTCGTGGCGCCGCCGTACGGCGAGGACGTGCTGCGCGTCGCGGTGTGCGCGGTGCCCCTGATGTCGAACTTCACCGATGTGGACGCGCTGGCCGCCGAGCCCGGCGTCGTCGTCAGGTTCGTGGACCGCGCCGAGGAGCTGTCCGACGCCGACCTCGTCGTCGTGCCGGGCACCCGCGGCACCGTGAAGGCGCTGGCCTGGCTGCGCGAGCGCGGCCTCGCCGACGCGCTGGCGCGGCGCGCGGGCGAGGGCCGGCCGGTCCTCGGCATCTGCGGCGGCTTCCAGCTCCTCGGCGAGCGCATCGAGGACGAGGTCGAGTCCCGGGCCGGGCTGGTCGAGGGTCTCGGCCTCCTCCCCGTACGCATCCGCTTCGACCGCGAGAAGACCCTGGCCCGGCCCGTCGGCGAGGCGCTCGGCGCGCCGGTCGAGGGGTACGAGATCCACCACGGCGTGGCGGACGTACGCGGCGGAGAGGCGTTCCTGGACGGTTGCCGGGTCGGCGCCGTGTGGGGCACCCACTGGCACGGTTCGCTGGAGAGCGACGAGTTCCGCCGCCGCTTCCTGACCGAGGTCGCGCGGGCCGCCGGCCGGCGCTTCGTCCCCGCTCCCGACACCGGGTTCGCGGCGCTGCGCGAGGAGCAGCTCGACCGCCTCGGCGATCTCGTCGAAGAGCACGCGGACACCGACGCGTTGCTGCGGCTCATAGAGTCGGGCGCGCCGCCGGGGCTTCCCTTCATCGCCCCCGGAGCACCCGGAGCCCCCGGAGGCCGCCGATGACCCCGGGCGCCGGCCGAGGCCGCCTTGTTCATGCCCATTCACCCGCAGGAAGGATCGCCTCGTGAGCACGCATTTCCCGTTCACCGCCGTCGTCGGGCAGCAGGACCTGCAACTCGCCCTGCTGCTCAACTCCGTCGCACCGAACATCGGTGGCGTGCTCGTACGGGGAGAGAAGGGCACCGCGAAGAGCACCGCCGTACGCGCGCTCTCGGCGCTGCTGCCGGGGGTGGACGTCGTGTCCGGGTGCCGTTTCTCCTGCGACCCCGCGTCGCCGGACCCGGCGTGTCCCGACGGTCCCCATGAGGCGGGGACCGGTGTGTCGCGGGACGCCCGGATGGTGGAGCTGCCCGTCGGCGCGTCCGAGGACCGGCTCGTCGGGGCGCTCGACATCGAACGGGCGCTCGCGGAGGGCGTGAAGGCGTTCGAGCCGGGCCTGCTCGCCGACGCGCATCGCGGGATTCTCTACGTCGACGAGGTCAACCTGCTCCACGACCACCTCGTGGACCTGTTGCTGGACGCGGCCGCCATGGGTGCCTCGTACGTCGAGCGCGAAGGCGTCTCGGTACGGCACGCGGCGCGCTTCCTTCTCGTCGGGACGATGAACCCCGAGGAGGGCGAACTGCGGCCGCAGTTGCTCGACCGCTTCGGGCTGACCGTCGAGGTCGCCGCGTCCCGGGAGACGGATCAGCGGGTCGAGGTCGTGCGGCGGCGTCTCGCGTACGACGACGACCCCGCGGCTTTCGCCGCCGGCTGGGCCGACGAGGAGGACGCGCTGCGGGCGAGGATCGTCGCCGCGCGTGCGCTGCTGCCCGAAGTGCGGCTCGGGGACGCGGCGTTGCGGCAGATCGCGGCCACCTGCGCGGCCTTCGAGGTCGACGGGATGCGCGCGGACATCGTGATGGCGCGGACGGCCACCGCACTGGCCGCCTGGGCGGGACGTACGGATGTGCTCGCCGAGGACGTGCGGCAGGCGGCCCTGCTCGCGCTCCCCCACCGGCGCCGGCGCAATCCGTTCGACGCGCCGGGGCTCGACGAGGACAAGCTCGACGACACGCTGGAGCAGAACCGCGGCGAGGACGAGGACCCGGACCCGGACGGCCCCGGTGGCGGCGGCCGGCCCCCGCGGGGCGACGGCCCCGACACGCCGCCGCAGCCCGAGGGCGAGGCCGGCGACACGCCCGCGCCGTCCGTGCCCGAGCAAGGGCAGGAACAGGGGCAGGGGCAGTCCTCCGGGGGCGGTGAGCAGCAACCGGTACGCGCCGGCGAGCCGTTCCGCACGAAGATGCTGAGCGTTCCCGGTCTGGGCGAGGGCGCGGCGGGGCGGCGGTCCCGGGCGCGCACCGAGCACGGACGTACGACCGGTGCGCGGCGTCCGCAGGGCGCGCTGACCAAGCTGCATCTGGCGGCGACCGTGCAGGCCGCCGCCCCGCATCAGCGGGCGCGGGGGCGGTCCGGGCGCGGGCTGGTGGTCCGGCGGGACGATCTGCGGCAGGCGGCCCGGGAGGGGCGCGAGGGGAATCTCGTGCTCTTCGTGGTGGACGCCTCCGGGTCGATGGCGGCCCGGCAGCGGATGGCCGCCGTGAAGGGCGCGGTCCTCTCGCTGCTGCTGGACGCGTACCAGCGGCGGGACAAGGTCGGGCTGATCACCTTCCGGGGCAAGGACGCCGAGGTGGCGCTGCCGCCGACGTCCTCGGTGGACGCCGCGGCGGCGCGGCTGGAGCTGCTGCCGACCGGGGGGCGCACCCCCGTCGCGGCCGGGCTGCTGAAGGCCCATGAGGTGCTGCGGGTGGAGCGGTTGCGTGATCCGTCGCGTCGGCCGCTGCTGGTCGTGGTGACCGACGGGCGGGCGACCGGGGGGCCCGATCCGGTGGCGCTGGCGACCCGGGCGGCGCGGCTGCACGAGGCGGAGGGCATCGCGTCCGTCGTCGTGGACTGCGAGTCGGGGCCGGTACGGCTCGGCCTCGCGGGAAGCCTCGCGCACGATCTCGGGGGCAGTGCCGTCACGCTCGACGAGCTGCGGGCCGACTCGATCGCCGGGCTCGTCAAGGACGTTCAGGAAACCAACAGGAGGGCCGCGTAATGCCACAGGGACAGCCGACCACCGTGCCCGACGACGGGCTCACCACCCGTCAGCGCCGCAACCGTCCGCTGCTGATGGTGCACACCGGCATCGGCAAGGGGAAGTCGACGGCGGCCTTCGGGCTCGCGCTGCGCGCCTGGAATCAGGGGTGGCCCATCGGCGTCTTCCAGTTCGTCAAGTCGGCGAAGTGGAAGGTCGGCGAGGAGAACGCGCTGAAGGTCCTCGGCGCGAGCGGCGAGGGCGGGTCCGTCGTCTGGAACAAGATGGGCGAGGGCTGGTCGTGGGTGCAGCGCGACGGCCAGATGGACAACGAGGAGGCGGCGCGCGAGGGCTGGGAGCAGGTCAAGCGCGACCTGGCCGCCGAGACGTACCGGCTGTACGTCCTCGACGAGTTCGCGTACCCGATGCACTGGGGATGGGTCGACACCGACGAGGTGATCGACGTGCTGCGCGACCGTCCCGGTGCGCAGCACGTGGTCATCACCGGGCGCAACGCACCGCAGAAGCTGCTGGACGCCGCCGACCTGGTGACCGAGATGTCGAAGGTCAAGCACCCGATGGACGCCGGTCAGAAGGGTCAGCGGGGCATCGAATGGTGAGGGACCGGCGGTGAACGTTCCTCGTCTGGTGATCGCCGCGCCCTCGTCGGGCAGCGGCAAGACCACCGTCGCCACGGGGCTGATGGCGGCCTTCGCGGGGCGGGGCCTCGCCGTGTCCCCGCACAAGGTCGGGCCCGACTACATCGACCCCGGCTATCACACGCTGGCCACGGGCCGGCCGGGGCGGAACCTCGACGCGTACATGTGCGGCCCCGATCTGGTCGCCCCGCTGTTCGCGCACGGGGCGCGGGGGTGCGACCTGGCGGTGGTCGAGGGCGTGATGGGGCTGTACGACGGGGCTGCGGGGCAGGGCGAACTGGCGTCGACCGCCCAGGTCGCGAAGGTGCTGCGGGCGCCCGTGGTGCTGGTCGTCGACGCGTCGTCGCAGTCGCGTTCCGTGGCCGCGCTGGTGCACGGCTTCGCCTCGTGGGATCCGCAGGTGCGGATCGGCGGGGTGATTCTGAACAAGGTCGCCTCCCAGCGGCACGAGGCACTGTTGCGGGACGCCCTGGACGAGTCCGGTCTGCCGGTGCTGGGGGTGTTGCGGCGGGCCGAGCAGGTGGCTGTGCCGTCGCGGCATCTGGGGCTGGTGCCGGTGGCCGAGCGGCGCGGCGACGCGGTGGGCGCGGTCGAGGCGATGCGGGAGCAGGTGGTGGCGGGGTGCGATCTGGACGCGCTGATGGCGTTGGCCGGGTCGGCGCCCGCGTTGCCGGGTGAGGTGTGGGACGCGACGGAGGCGATCGGCGCCTGCGGCGGGCCTGTTCCGCTGTCCGCCCCCGCTGGTGGCCGGGGCCCGGTCGTGGCCGTGGCCTCCGGCGCCGCGTTCACCTTCTCCTACGCCGAGCACACCGAGCTGCTCACCGCCGCCGGGGCCGAAGTCGTGCCGTTCGATCCCTTGCGGGACGAGGCGTTGCCCCGGGGCACACGCGGGCTGGTCATCGGCGGGGGCTTCCCCGAGGTGTACGCCTCCGAGCTGTCGGCCAACACGGCGCTGCGCAAGGCCGTCGTCGAGCTGGCGGAGTCGGGGGCTCCGGTCTCCGCCGAGTGTGCGGGGCTGCTGTATCTGGCCCGTTCGCTCGACGGGCTGCCGATGTGCGGGGTCCTCGATGCCGAGGCGCGGATGTCGAAGCGGCTGACGCTCGGCTACCGGCAGGCCGTGGCGGTCTCCGACAGTGTGCTGGCGGCGCCCGGCACACGGGTGCGCGGGCACGAGTTCCACCGGACCGTGCTGGAGCCGGGTGCCGGGGCCGCTCCGGCGTGGGGCATGCACCAGCCGGAGCGGCGGGTCGAGGGGTTCGTGCAGGGCGGCGTGCACGCCAGCTATCTACATACGCACTGGGCGTCGGAGCCCGGCATGGCCCGCCGGTTCGTCGAGCGGTGCGGGGGATGAACCGCGGCCGCGCTTCGAGCAGGACGGCCGGCGTCGGTGTCGGGCCGGTCGGCCCGGCACCAGCGCGGTGCTCAGTCCGCGATGCCCACCACGAGCCAGATGAAGCCCACCCCCGCCACGGTGCACAGCAGCGTGGAGCGGGCGGGGTGTTCGTGGTGTGCCTCGGGAAGGATCTCGGCGGCGGCGAGGTAGAGCAGTGCGCCGCTGAAAAAGCCGAGATAGCAGCCGAGGAGTTCCGCCGGAAGGGTGAACAGCAGGGTCGTCGCGGCGCCCACGAGCGGCGCCAGGGCGTCCGCGAACAGCATGAGCACGGCCTTGCGGCGGGCGTTCCCGTACAGGCTGGTGATCGTGTAGGTGTTGAAGCCGTCGGCGAAGTCGTGCGTGATGACGGCGAGGGCCACGGCGGCTCCCATGCCGGCGCCCACCTGGAACGCCGCACCGAGTGCGACGCCGTCCATCAGGCTGTGGCCGACCATCGCCGCCGCTGCCGTGAGCCCGACCTGCGGCACCCGCTCCTCGCCCGCGCCGTGTGCCGCCTGGCGTACGGCGAGCAGCCGCTCCACGAGGTGGGCGAGGAGGAAGCCGCCCACGAACAGCAGCAGGGCGGCCGGGACCCCGAAGACGGGTCCGCCCGCGGCGTCGATCGCCTCCGGCAGCAGGTCCAGGCCGACCACTCCGAGCATCAGCCCGCCGGCGAAGCCGAGCACGAGGTGGCGGCGGTCGGTGACGCGCTGGGCGACCCAGCCGCCTGCCAGGGTCATCAGGAACGCGCCGAGCGCGACGAACACCGCCATGCGCTCTTGCTAGCCGATTGACCCCGGTGCGCGCATCTCAGCGCGCCCTGCCGCCCGCCCGGCGTCGCCTCTTCCCTCTCCCGCATTCCGAAAGGACCCCGCTCCATGTCCGAAGCCGTCGACGCAGCCGCCGTGTTGCGCCCCGCGTCGCTCGCCGTCGGGGTCGGCGCGTCCAGGGGCGCACCGGTCGACGAGATCCTCGGGCTGGTCCGGGACACCCTGCGCGAGGCCGGACTCTCGCCGCTGGGCATCGCGGAGCTGGTGACCGTGGACGCCAAGGCGGACGAACCGGGAATCGTCGCCGCCGCCGCCGCGCTCGGCGTACCGCTACGTACGTACCCGGCCGGGGAACTGGCCCGTATCGAGGTGCCCGGTCCGTCCGGCGCACCGCTCGCCGCTGTCGGAACGCCGTCGGTCGCGGAGGCCGCGGCGCTCGCGGCGGGGGGTGAGCTTCTCGTACCGAAGCGGAAGTCGGCCCCGCAGGGGCGGGCTCCGATGGCGACCTGTGCGGTGGCGCGCCGCGATCCGCGCGGGCGGGCGGCGGTCGTCGCGCCCCCGGCGCCGGACGTGCCGTCCGGTCCCGGCCGTTGCGTGAAACCGGGTGCCGGGCGCATAGTCGTTCTGCCGGACTTCGAGGACGACGTGGGGCTGCCGCAGCGGCCGGCCTCCCACCCCGACGACGACGGCCATCACCACCACCCCACGGCGGCCATGCACACTCCCACGGAAAGTCCCGACGCGACCGGCGCGGGCACGCACGATCTGCGGCACCACGGTGACGCGGAAGTACGGGGACGGGACCGGGATCTGACCGATCTCGCCGTCAACGTACGGGCCGGTACTCCCCCGGCCTGGCTGAGGGAGCGAATATCCGCGTCACTGGGCTCGCTCGCCGCCTACCCGGACGGCCGTCCGGCGCGGGCGGCGGTCGCGGAGCGGCACGGACTGCCGGTGGAGCGGGTGCTGCTGACGGCGGGTGCGGCGGAGGCGTTCGTGCTGATCGCACGGGCGCTGCCGGTCTGCCGTCCGGTCGTGGTCCATCCGCAGTTCACCGAGCCGGAGGCGGCGCTGCGCGCGGCCGGGCACGAGGTGGGGCGGGTGCTGCTGCGGGCCGAGGACGGGTTCCGGCTGGACCCCTCGGCGGTGCCCGAGGACGCGGATCTGGTGGTGGTCGGCAATCCGACCAACCCCACGTCCGTGCTGCATCCGGCGGCGGTGCTGGAGCAACTGGCGCGTCCCGGCCGGACGCTGGTGGTCGACGAGGCGTTCATGGACGCGGTGCCGGGCGAGCGCGAAACACTGTGCGGGCGTACGGACGTCCCGGGGCTCGTCGTGCTGCGGAGCCTCACCAAGACCTGGGGGCTCGCAGGGCTGCGGATCGGTTACGTGCTGGCCGACCGGGGGACCGTCCGCGCGTTGGAGGAGACCCAGCCGCTGTGGCCGGTGTCGTCCCCGGCTCTGACGGCGGCCGAGGCGTGCATGGAGCCGCGGGCCCTGGCCGAGGCGGCTGCCGCCGCTGAGCGGATCGCGGTGGACCGGGCCCATCTGGTGGCGGGGCTCATGGAGTTCACCGAGGTGCGGGTGGCGGAGCCGGCCGAGGGGCCGTTCGTCCTGGTGCGGCTGGAACGGGCCGCCGAGGTGCGGGAGCGGTTGCGGATGCTGGGGTTCGCGGCGCGCCGGGGAGATACGTTTCCCGGGCTCGGCCCCGAGTGGCTGCGGCTGGCCGTGCGCGACCGGGCCACGACCAACCGCTTCCTGCAGGCATTCGACCAAGCACTCCAGACGCTGGGTGCGGCCATGCGCTGACGGGGCGCCCGCGGGGAGCGGCACCCCGTCACAGGAACGCCGCTCCCCTCGGGCCCCGGAAGGGGTCAGCCCTGGGCGCGCCGCCTGGCCACGACCACCGCCCCGGCGCCCGCCGCCAGCAGTGCGACCGCGCCGCCCGCGATGTACGGAGTGGCGGAACTGCCGCCGGTCTCCGCGAGGTTGGAGTCGACGGCCGGTTCGTGGCCGGTGCCGGTCTGCGGCTTCACACCGCCGTCGCTGTTGCCGCCGCTGCCGCTGCCACCGCCGTTGCCGGAGGCGCCGCCGTCACTGGAACCACCGCTGCTGGAACCGCCGTTGCCGGAACCGCCGTCGCTGGAGCCGCCATCGCTCGACCCGCCGTTGCTCGACCCGCCGTTGTCGCTGCCGCCCGGTCCGGTCGACTTCGGCGTCTCGCAGGTCGCCTCGACGAGCGTGATCTCGCCCTGCACATCGGCGACGTTCAGCTTGAGCGGGTTGACGGAGACCTTCAGCCGCAGCGCGGTCGCCGCGGCGGTGCGCGAGGTGGTGTGCGTCTTCGAGAGGTCGAGGGTCACCTCGCCGACACCGGGAACGCTGACCTGCGTGGTGCCGCCCGCGCTGAGATCGATCCGCTTGCCGAGGACCGACACGTGCCCCAGCACGTTCGACTCGGCGACCGGCTTCCGGCCCACCTCGCAGACCGCCTTGGACGTGACCTTCTCCACCTCGATCAGTGAGAGCAGCGGCAGTCCGGGGACGTGGACCCGGGCCTTCGCCACATTGCTGTAGCCCTCGGCCCGGTGCTTGTCGACGGTCGCGTTCGCGGTGGCCACATCGGCGGCGAGCACGCTGACCGGCCGGCCGCCGTCCACCCCGTCGAGCCGCACGCTGAGCGCGGTCTCCTTGGCGTCGGCGGGCGCCTTCACCTCATTGAGCGTGGCCCTGAGCGGCACGTCGACCGTCTTGTTCAGGAGCGAGACATCGAGTGCGGCACGGAGTACGACCGCGCTCGCCTTCCCGTCGCCGGTGGTCGTGGTGGTCGCGGTGGCGGCCTGCGCCGGCACCGCGACCAGCAGGGCGACGGGAGCGGCGGCGACCGCCAGGGCGGCCAGGCGGAAGGTGTTGCTGTTCAAAGTGGTGGAACCCCCACAAGAGACATGGAGCCACCGGTGCCGTCCAATGGGGGACATCGAGAGCTCCGGTGGCCTCGACCCCGAAAGCTTTACGCACGGAGGGTGAACTGGTGGACACCTGACGTGAGTTCACCCCAAAGGGGGGTTTCCGTGCCTGTATTCGATTATCTCGGGACGTTCGTTCCTCCGGGTCACCCGATCCGCTGAGCGCGGTCGGCGCCGGAGCCGACTGCGCCGGGGTGCGCGCGAAGGTGTTTCAACGACGGGGCAGAGGTTCGGTAACTGCCCGTCAATACGGCGCACCCCGGCCGGAGGGCCGCCGGACTCAGCCGATCACCCGCCCGTTCAGCACCACCCGCCGCGGAGCCGCGAGCACCCGTACGTCCGCCCGCGGGTCCTCGTCGTACACCACCAGGTCCGCCGGGGCGCCCTCCTCCAGCACCGGCCGCCCCAGCCACTGCCGGGCGCCCCAGGTCGTCGCGGAGAGCGCGTCCAGGGCCGGGATGCCCGCCTTCACCAGCTCGGCGACCTCGTCCGCCACCAGTCCGTGGGCGAGCACACCGCCCGCGTCGGTGCCGACGAAGACCGGGATCCCGGCGTCGTACGCGGCGCGCACCGTGTCGTAGCGCCGCTCGTGCAGCCGCCGCATATGGGCCGACCAGCGGGGGAACTTGGCGTCGCCGCCCGCCGCGAGCGAGGGGAACGTGGCGATGTTGACCAGGGTGGGGACGATCGCGACCCCGCGCTCGGCGAACAGCGGAATGGTGTCCTCGGTGAGCCCGGTGGCGTGCTCGATGCAGTCGATCCCGGCCTCGACGAGATCGCGCAGCGAGTCCTCGGCGAAGCAGTGCGCGGTGACCCGGGCGCCGAGCCGGTGCGCCTCGGCGATGGCCGCCCCGACCGCGTCGCGCGGCCAGAGGGCGGTCAGATCGCCCACCTCCCGGTCGATCCAGTCGCCGACCAGCTTCACCCAGCCGTCGCCGCGGCGCGCCTCCTGCGCGACGTACGCGACCAGCTCCTCCGGCTCGATCTCATGGGCGTAGTTCCGGGTGTACCTGCGGGGCCTGGCGATGTGCCGGCCGGCCCTGATGATCTTCGGCAGGTCCTCGCGGTCGTCGATCCACCGGGTGTCGGCCGGTGAACCCGCGTCCCGCAGCAGCAGCGCGCCCGCCTCCCGGTCGGCGAGGGCCTGCTTCTCGCTGGTCGCCGCGTCGACTGCGCCGTGGTGGTCGAGCCCGACGTGGCAGTGGGCGTCCACCAGGCCCGGCAGCGCCCAGCCGGTGAGGGTCACCGCCCCGTCCGCGCCGGCCGGTCTCCCGTAAGAGATCCGTCCGTCGATCGCCCAGAGCTCGTCCCGTACGTCCTCGGGACCGACGAGCACCCGCCCCTTCACGTGCAGCACCTGCGATGCCTTGTGATCACTCATGGGCAGCACTGTACGAGGCGGCGCGCGGGGCCCTGGGTACGCTTCGACAGAAGCATCGCCCGTACGCGCCACCGCGCACCGACCCGACCCGACCCGACCCGAAGAGAGCACCACCGTGACGCACCCCTTCCTCGACCTCGCCCCGCTCACCGCCGCGCACTTCGCGGCCATCGAGCGGCGGGTGGCCGGCCTCCTCGCCACCGAGCAGGACGTCGTCATCATGCAGGGCGAGGCGCTGCTCCCCCTCGAAGGCTGCATCCGGGGCGCCGCCCGGCCCGGCTCGACCGCGCTGAACGTCGTCACCGGGCCGTACGGACAGACCTTCGGGAACTGGCTGCGGGACTGCGGTGCCAATGTGGTCGACCTGGCGGTTCCCTTCCACACGGCGGTCACCGCCGACCAGGTCGCGCGGGCGCTGGCCGAGCACCCGGAGATCGACTTCGTCTCCCTGGTCCACGCGGAGGCGGCGACCGGCAACACCAATCCGGTCGCCGAGATCGGCGAGGTGGTCCGTTCGCACGGGGCACTGTTCATGCTGGACGCCGTCGCCTCGGTGGGTGCCGAGCCGCTGCTGCCGGACGTGTGGGGCGTCGATCTCTGCGTGATCGGCGCGCAGAAGGCGATGGGTGGCCCGGCCGGGGTGTCGGCGGTGTCGGTGAGCGGGCGCGCCTGGGAGCGGATCGCCGCCAACCCCGAGGCTCCGCGCCGCTCGTACCTCTCGCTCCTGGACTGGAAGGAGCGCTGGATCGACGGCGGCCGCAAGGCCCTGCTGCACGCCCCCGCCCAGCTGGAGATGCTGGCGCTGGAGGCCTGTGTGGAGCGGATCGAGGCCGAGGGCCTGGACGCGCTGATGGCCCGTCACGCCGCGGCCGCCGCGGCGACGCGTGCGGGCGCGGTGGCGCTCGGCGGCGGCCTTTCGCCGTACGTGCACGCGGCCGGGGAGGCGGCGCCGGTCGCGACGACGCTGCGCGCCCCCGAGGGGGTCGACGCCGCCGAGCTGGTCGCACGGGCACTCGCGGCCGACCCGTCCTTGCCGCTGATCGCGGGCGGGGGTGCACTGTCCAAGGAGATGATCCGGGTCAATCACTACGGCGTGGACGCGACGCGGGGCGCGGTGCTGTCCTCGCTCGCGGCACTGGGGGCGGCGCTGGCCGATGCGGGCCGGCAGGTCGACTTCGAAGCTGCCCGCAAGGCCGTCTCGGAAACCTGGCCGAGCGAATAAATACGCACCGGCACGCCAATATTTCATAAATGCGGGGAGCTGCCTTATTCAGAGCAGCTCCCCGCATTCTTCTGCCCGCTTTCCCGGACCCTAAACACCCCGTTTCCCAGGAGGCCCTTCCACACAATTCCGTTGCGTTGCCCGCGAGTTACGTCCATGTGACCGACTCCACACTGCGACCGTTATGACGGATAAATGAGATACGAAACGGGATAAAACACATCGGGATCGCGCCAGGGCACGCGCCCGCCTGATAACACAGAGGACCGCTCCACCCAACCCTTCACGTCGATGCAATTTAAGAATTTGCTGGGTAAATTCAATTCGCATGACCGCCGCACCAGCAGATTTTGCACGTGCCCGAAACGAATTCATCACCATCGACACCCCACGAGTGGAGGACGGGGCCGCGATCTGGCGCATAGCCCGCGACTCCGAGGTCCTGGACCTCAACTCCTCGTACAGCTACCTGCTGTGGTGCCGTGACTTCGCGGCGACCTCCGTGGTCGCCCGCGGCGAGGCCGGCGAGCCCATCGCCTTCGTGACGGGATACCTCCGGCCGGACCGTCCCGGGACGCTCGTCGTCTGGCAGGTGGCCGTCGACCACGGCCACCGCGGCACCGGCCTGGCGGGCAAGCTGCTGGACGCGCTGACCTCGCGGGTCGCCGCCGAACAGGGCCTGGCCTCGGTCGAGACGACCGTCACCCCGGACAACACCGCGTCGGACCGGCTGTTCACCTCCTACGCACAGCGCCACGACGTGGCCCTGGAACGCAAGGTGCTCTTCGACGGCGGGCTGTTCCCCGAGGACACGCACCTGCCCGAAGTCCTGTACCGCATCGGCCCGTTCCACGCGTGAGCGCCTTCGCGCCGCCCCGTTCCACGCCCGAGCCCGCCCGCACCGCCGCCCGTCACACACCCCCCGCAAGCAGGAGATCCCCTGTGACCATCACCCCGCCCGCCCTGAGTGTCTTCGAGACCCTGGAGTCGGAGGTACGGAGCTACTGTCGCGGCTGGCCCGCGGTGTTCGACCGTGCGCAGGGCGCCCGGCTGACCGACGAGGACGGCCACACCTACCTGGACTTCTTCGCCGGCGCGGGATCGCTCAACTACGGCCACAACAACCCGGTCATGAAGCGCGCGCTGATCGACTACATCGAGCGCGACGGCATCACCCACGGCCTCGACATGGCCACCACCGCGAAACGCGCCTTCCTGGAGTCCTTCCAGAACAACGTGCTGCGTCCGCGCGACCTCCCGTACAAGGTGATGTTCCCCGGACCGACCGGGACCAACGCGGTCGAGGCCGCGCTGAAGCTGGCCCGCAAGGTGAAGGGGCGCGAGTCGATCGTCTCGTTCACCAACGCCTTCCACGGCATGTCGCTGGGTTCGCTCGCCGTCACCGGCAACGCCTTCAAGCGGGCCGGGGCCGGCATCCCCCTGGTGCACGGCACCCCGATGCCGTTCGACAACTACCTCGACGGCCGGGTACCCGACTTCCTCTGGTTCGAGCGGCTCCTGGAGGACCAGGGCTCCGGCCTCAACAAGCCCGCCGCGGTGATCGTCGAGACCGTGCAGGGCGAGGGCGGCATCAATGTGGCGCGACCCGAGTGGCTGCGGGCGCTGTCCGACCTGTGCCACCGCCGCGACATGCTCCTGATCGTCGACGACATCCAGATGGGTTGCGGACGTACCGGGGCGTTCTTCTCCTTCGAGGAGGCCGGCATCACCCCCGACATCGTCACCCTGTCGAAGTCCATCAGCGGCTACGGCCTGCCGATGTCGCTCTGCCTGTTCAACCCGGAGCTGGACATCTGGGGACCGGGCGAGCACAACGGCACCTTCCGCGGCAACAACCCGGCGTTCGTCACGGCCACCGCCGCGCTGGACGCCTACTGGGCGGACGGTCAGATGGAGAAGCAGACCCTGGCCCGGGGCGAGCAGGTCGAGCAGACGCTGCTCGCGATCTGCGACGAACACACCCGGCTCGGTGCGCGGTTCCGGGGCCGCGGCCTGGTGTGGGGCATGGAGTTCACCGACGCGTCGCGCGCCGCCGCGATCTGCGCCCGTGCCTTCGAGCTGGGCCTCCTGGTCGAGACCTCCGGCCCGAGGAGCGAGGTCGTGAAGCTGCTGCCGCCGCTGACCGTCACCCCCGAGGAGCTGGACGAGGGGCTGCGCACGCTGGCCCGCGCGGTCCGCGACACCGCCTGATCCCGGGCCCGCCCGACGCGGGTCCGACGAGAAACACCGCTGCAGAGAGAAAGGCACCGACCCACCGTGATCGTCCGATCGTTCCGTGACATAGAGAACACCGACCGGCATGTGAAGGCCGCTTCCGGCACCTGGGAGAGCAAGCGCATCGTGCTCGCGCAGGAGAAGGTGGGCTTCTCGCTCCACGAGACAACGATGTACGCGGGCACCGAGACCTCGATGTGGTACGCGAACCACATCGAGGCCGTCCTGTGCGTCGAGGGCGAGGCCGAGCTCACCGACGACGAGACCGGCGAGAAGCACTGGATCACCCCCGGCACGATGTATCTGCTGGACGGCCATGAACACCACACCATGCGGCCGAAGACCGACTTCCGCTGCGTCTGTGTCTTCAACCCACCGGTCACCGGGCGGGAGGAGCACGACGAGAACGGTGTCTACCCGCTGCTCACCGAGGAGGGCTGAGCCATGACCACCGATGTGCGCGCCGACCTTTACCCGACACGCGGCACCGCCGAGATGACAACCCCCCGTCAGGACCCGGTGATCTGGTCCGCGCCCGGCGCCCCGGGGCCGGTGGGCGTGAAGGATCTCCAGGCCTTCGAACGCGACGGCTTCCTCTCCGTGGACGGGATGATCACGGCCGACGAGGTGGCCGTCCTCCACACCGAACTGGAACGTCTGATCGCCGACCCGGCGGTCCGGGCCGACGAGCGCTCGATCATCGAGCCGAAGTCGCAGAAGGTGCGGTCGGTCTTCGAGGTCCACCGGATCAGCGAGGTCTTCGCCCGGCTGGTGAGCGACGAGCGGGTGGTGGGCCGGGCCCGTCAGATCCTCGGCTCGGACGTGTACGTCCACCAGTCCCGGATCAACGTCAAGCCGGGCTTCGGTGCTTCGGGGTTCTACTGGCACTCGGACTTCGAGACCTGGCACGCCGAGGACGGTCTGCCGAACATGCGGGCGGTGTCCGTATCGATCGCGCTGACCGAGAACCACGACACCAACGGCGGGCTGATGATCATGCCTGGCTCGCACAAGTCGTTCCTCGGCTGTGCGGGCGAGACACCGAAGGACAACTACAAGCAGTCCCTGAAGATGCAGGACGCCGGCACCCCGTCCGACGAGGCGCTGACGAAGATGGCCGACCGGCACGGCATCAAGCTCTTCACGGGCAAGGCGGGTTCGGCGACCTGGTTCGACTGCAACTGCATGCACGGCTCGGGCGACAACATCACTCCGTACCCCCGCAGCAATGTCTTCATCGTCTTCAACAGCGTGGAGAACGCCGCCGGGGAGCCGTTCTCGGCACCGGCGCGGCGGCCGGAGTTCATCGGGGCGCGGGACTTCACGCCGGTGAGGTGAGGAACTGCCGGGCCGAATCGGGACCGGGCGCGCGGTGCGGCGGTGTCGCACCGCGCGCCTCCGCCGAAAGCCGGTGGACCACGACGGCCCCGCCCGGAGACAGTGGGGCCCATGACCTCACTCGTACGTCACATCACGATCGACTGCGCCGACGCCTACGGGCTGGCCGGTTTCTGGGCCGGAGTGCTCGGCGCGCGGATCTCGGACGGGGACGCCCCCGGTGATCCCGAGGCGCTCGTCGAGTCCCCCGGTGCCGCGCTGCTCTTCATCTCGGTGCCGGAGCCGAAGAGCGCCAAGAACCGTGTCCACCTGGACATCCAGCCGCAGGACCGGACCAGGGACGAGGAGGTCGAGCGGCTGCTCGGCCTGGGCGCCACCCTCGTCGCCGACCACCGCAGGCCGGACGGGCGGGGCTGGGCCACACTCGCCGACCCCGAGGGGAACGAGTTCTGCGTCGAGTGCGGTGCGGCGGAACGGGCGGCCCTGACCGGGACCCGGCTGCCGGTCACGGCGGACGACGTCACCACCGCGGTACGGCTCGCGGTCGCCGCGCTCCAGGAGTCCCCGGTGGAGAACTGGGACGTCCCGGCAGGGTCGTTGGAGTGGAGCTGCTGGGAGACCGCGGAGCACCTGAGCGACGACCTCTTCTCCTACGCGACCCAGCTGGGCCCGCAGCGGCCGGCGCTGGACGCGTACGTCCCGTACCGCTGGAGCCCCGAGCGCGAGGGCGGTCCGTGGAACGCGGTCTTCGCGGACCGGTCGGCCGGACCCGCCGGGCTGCTCCGGACGCTGGAGGCGAGCGGCGCACTGCTCGCCGCGATGGTACGGACGGCCTCGCCCGAACTCCGCTCGTACCACTCCTACGGGGTGTCCGACCCGGAGGGCTTCGCCGCGATGGGGATCGTGGAGACCCTGGTGCACACGCACGATCTCGCCGCGAGCCTGGGTGTCGCCTGGACGCCGCCCGCCGGCCTCTGCGACCGGGTGCTGGCCCGGTTGTTCCCGGACGCCCCCGAGGACGCCGACCGGTGGGCCGTGCTGTGCTGGGCCACCGGCCGCGCCGAGCTGCCCGGCCGCCCTCGCGTCACCTCGTGGAAGTGGCACAGCGCGCCGCTGGACGAGTCCGGCCGGGAGTAGCGCGAGTCGGGGTCCGGGCGGCCGGCCGGTCGTGGCAACTGCCAGAATCGATGCCGTGAAGCATCAACAGATCCTGGACAAGCTGGCCGCCCGGGGACTCGTCCGGGCGATGGACGAGGAGCTCGCCCGCTGGGTGAAGCATCAGATGCTCTACCCGGGCCGGTCGCGGGCCGAGATCGAGCGGGGCGTGATCCCCCCGGTCCTGCTGAGGTGGCGCTGCCTGCTCGACGCCGAGGACATCGGCGCGGCGACGAAGAACGTCACCCGGGTCGCGCTCGCCACGCTGCTGCACAAATACGGCTTCCAGGACCCCGGCACCACGGCCGGCGCCCTGGCGGCGGTGGACGAGCTCAACCGTCAGGTGGTGCTCTCCGACGCCTTCGAGCGGCAGTCCCCGGAGATCAAGAAGCTGCTGGAGTCGGCGCCGGTCCCGCTGACGCGCCGGCCGCGCACCCGCCGGACGCTGTCGTTCCTGCAGGCCGGTGACGTGATCTCCTTCGAGCTCTCCGGGCGTTTCCACGCGGCGTACGTCCGTGCGATGCACGGTGCCGACGAGTTCCCGGTGATCGAGTTCTGTGCCGGTACGTTCACTCGGCCGCCCACCTGGGCGCAGCTGTCGGGCCGCGCCGCGGCCGCCGAGCACGCGCGTGCCCGCTTCGGCGTCGTGGGGCTGGCCTACCGGCCCGACCCCGCCCACCAGGTGCTGCCCGTCGATGCGCAGCAGCCCCACCCGCCGCACGGTGGCGATCCGCTTCCGGGCAGGGGCCTCTGGGCCATGACCGACATCATGAGCCTGCAGGAGGACGTACGGAACCTTTTTCCGGACGCCCGGCCCACGGTCCGGCAGAACTCCTGAACAAGACCGCACCCGGGGACGGACAGGGAGTGACTGCTCACGCGGCGTGCGCGGGCCGCAGATGTCAGCTCGTCGGCCGGTCCGCGAAAGCGCGTGGCCGTCGGCGTCGGCCGTACGACGAATCTGTCCCGGCCACCGTGCCGGGATGGTCGAGGAAGCGCTCTTCTCGAAGGCTTACCGGTCCAGCGGTCAGAGTTCCGCGTCGAGGATGTCCAGCCACGCCGTGCCGTCCGCGCTCCCGTCGGGCCGGGGCAGCGCCATCTCCGCCCAGATGACCTTTCCCTGGGAGGTGTAACGGGTGCCCCAGCGTTCGGCCAGTCGGGCGACGAGGAAGAGACCGCGGCCTCCTTCGTCCATCGCGGCGGCATAGCGCAGATGGGGCGAGGTGCTGCTGCTGTCGGCCACCTCGCAGGTCAGGGTGCGGTCGTGCAGCAGTCGTACGGTGACGGGCGCGGAGCCGTAGCGGATGGCGTTGGTGATCAACTCGCTGAGCACCAGTTCCGTGGCGAACGCGAGCTCGGACAGACCCCAGTCGTCGAGCTTCTCGGCCACGACAGCACGCATCCCCGCCACGGCGGCGGGATCGAACGGTACGTCCCAGTCGGCGACACGGTCGGGCGGGATCGCCCGTGTCCTGGCGATGAGCAGCGCCACATCGTCCTTCGGCCGACTGGGCAGGAGCGCGTCGAGCACCGCCTGACAGCTCTCCTCCGGCGACCGGTCGGGGTGGCCCGCCACGGTCTCACGCAGCAGCTCGAGCCCCACGTCGATGTCCCGGGTGCGGTCCTCGATGAGCCCATCGGTGTAGAGGATGAACTGCGTGCCCTCCGCCACCTCCAGTTCCGCCGTCTCGAACGGCATACCGCCCAGGCCCAGGGGCGGGCCGGCCGGCAGGTCGGGGAACGACACACTGCCGTCGGGCCGGACCAGTGCGGGCAGGGGATGCCCGGCCCGTGCCATGGCGCAGTGACGGGAGACGGGATCGTAAATCGCGTACACACAAGTGGCTCCGATGATCCCCGCGTCGGCGCCGGACTCCGCCTCCTCCTGGTCGATGCGCCCGATCAGGTCGTCCAGATGGCTGAGGATCTCGTCGGGCGGCAGGTCGAGTGTGGAGAAGTTGTGCACGGCCGTGCGCAGCCGTCCCATCGTGGCGGCCGCGTGCAGGCCGTGGCCGACGACATCCCCGACGACCAGCGCCACCCGACTGCCCGGGAGCGGGATCACGTCGAACCAGTCGCCGCTCACCCCGGAGAGTGCGGGCAGGTAGCGATGGGCGACGTCGAGCGCGCTCTGTTCGGGCAGGGCCCGCGGGAGCAGGCTGCGTTGCAGAGTCACGGCCATGGCGTGCTCACGGGTGTAGCGGCGGGCGTTGTCGATGCTGACGGCCGCCCGGGCGACCAGTTCTTCGGCCAGGGACAGGTCGTCCTCCTCGAACGGCTGGGGCTTCTCGGAGCGCCAGAAGTTGGCCATGCCCAGGATGACGCCCCGCGCCTGGAGGGGCACCGTGATGAGCGAATGGATGCCGTAATCGACGATCGTCCGCGTCCGCTCCGGGTCCTGGGAGAGCCAGCCGGGTTCGTCGGACAGGTCGGGCGCCAGCTCCGGCCGGCCGGTGGCGAAGGCCCGTGCCTGTGGCGTGGAGGGGAGAAAGTTGATCAGCTGACCGACTTCGTACAGGGGATGGTCGTCCCGGATACCGCGTACAGCGGTGCGGCGCATGTCCATGTCCGTATGGGTCGGCTCGGCCCCGTGGAGGACCGGTTCGGCCAGATCGACGGTGACGAAGTCGGCGAGCCGGGGGACCGCGATCTTGGTCAGTTCCTCGGCCGTGCGCACCACATCGAGGGTGGTACCGATACCGAGACCGGCGTCGTACAGCAGGCGCAGCCGCTCGCGGGCCTTCTCCGCCCTGCCGGACAGCGCCCGCAGCTCTGTGGAGTCACGCAAGGTCGCGACTGTCCCCCGGGGGCCGCCGCGGCGGCCCGTCGGCCGCTGGCTCACCGCGAGCAGTCGGCTCCCCGCGAGGTGCACTTCGTCCGTGGCCGCGCGCCCCGAGGTCAGCAGCTCCACCATGCCAGGATCAAGGCCGGACAGGTCCGGGATGTGTCGCCCCTCGGCGTCGAGCGGCAGATCCAGCAGCCGTCTGGCCTCGTCGTTTGCCAGCAGCAGCCGACCGCCTTCGCCGACAATGAGCACGCCTTCACGCACGGCGTGCAGCACCGCGTCGTGATGCTCGTACATACGAGTCATCTCGGCAGGGCCCAGACGGTGGGTCTGCCGCCGCAGCCGCCTGGCCACCAGCGCCGTCCCGCTCGTGGCCACTCCGAGCGCAACCGCTCCCGCACCGAGGATGATCGGCATCTGCCGTGCCACCACGCCGGTCACGTGCTTGACCTTCATGCCGGCAATCACCAGGGCCACGACCCGCGCGTGATCGTGGACGGGGACGATCGCCTGCACCTCGCGGCCGAGCGGGCCGTTGACGCTCTCGGTGTACACGTGGCCGGCCAGCGCCGGCGCGAGGGTGGCGACGGCCCTCTTCCCGATCAGCTCCGGCCGCGGGTGCGTGTAGCGGATCCCTTTCGTGTCCATCACCACGATGAAGTCGACGCCGGCCGCCTTCCGCCCCGCCTCGGTGAGCGGCTGGAGCACCCTGGAAGGATCAGGAGCCTTCAGCGCGGTCAGGATGCCCGGTGAGTGAGCGAATGTCTGCGCGACGGCGACGGAGCGGTTTCTCGCCTCCGTACTGCTGTTGTACCGGGCCTGCACTACGAGCGCCAGCACCGAAGCGGCCACGAGGAGCACCACCACAGCCACCTGCAGGGCGAAGACCTGGCCTGCGAGGCTCCGGGGATGCCTGCCCGTGAGTGACCGCATCTGTGCGCTCCGGAATCGGCCGAAACGAATGGCCCCATTGCCCTTTGTAACACCGCGCGGTCGAAGGTGCGTGCGGTCGGGGCTCGCTCGGAGGCGATACCGCGCGGCGGCCCGACGACGATCCGGCAGCCGTGGGAACGGATCGGCGCCAGGACGGTACGGGATGCGGCCGGCCCGGATCGGTGAGGAAGGACCCGGCCCCGGTGATACTCCCCTCCGAGCCGGTGCACCGCGATTCGTCGTAGCCGCCGTCGCGACCGGCCGGAGGTCCGGGGACTGCCCCGAGCTCCACTGATCCCCCGGCAGTCGGCGTCAGCCGGAGAGCACGTCCAGGACCCGGTCCACATCGGCCTCCGTGTTGTACAGGTGGAAGGCCGCGCGCAGACTCCCCGCCCGGTTCGAGACCACCACCCCGGCCCGCGCGAGCTCCGGCTCCCGCCCGCCCAGTCCGGGCACGGCCACGATCACCGACTCCCCCGGCACCGTCTCGTGCCCCAGCCCGGCCAGCCCCGCCCGCAGGCGGGCCGCGAGCCCGGTGGCATGGGCGTGGATGGCCTCCACCCCGACCTCGCCCAGCAGCGCGAGGGACCGCTCGGCGCCGTGGTACGAGAGGAAGGCGGGCGGTTCGTCGTAGCGGCGGGCGGTCCGGGAGAGCTGCTCGACCGGGCCGTACGTACTGTTCCAGGGGTCGTCGGCGGCGGACATGCCGACGAAGACCGGCGGCAGGGCCCGCTGCGCCTCCTCGGTGACGGTGAGGAACGACGCGCCCCGCGGGCAGAGCAGGAACTTGAAGCCGCCGGTGACGGTGTAGTCGTACTCCCCGGCGTCCAGCGGCAGCCAGCCGGCCGACTGGGTGGCGTCGAGCAGTGTCCGGGCACCGTGGGCTGCGGCCGCCGCGCGTACCGCCTTCAGGTCGGCGATCCGGCCGTTGGCCGACTGCACGGAGGAGAAGGCGACGAGCGCGGTGCCCGGCCCCACCGCGTCGGCCAGCCGGTCCAGCGGGACGTAGCGCATCCTGAGGTCGCCGCGGACCGCGAAGGGACTGACGACGGAGCTGAACTCTCCCTCGGGTGCCACTATTTCGGCCCCCGGCGGCAGCGAGGCGGCGATCAGTCCGACATGCACGGAGACCGAGCTGCCGACGGCGACCCGGTCGGCGTCCACCCCGGCGAGGCGGGCGAAGCCGGCCCTGGCCGCTTCCACCACTTCGGAGTCGCCGGAACCGTCCGTGACGCCCGAGGCGATCGCCTCGGCGAGCGCCGTCACGGCCGCCACGGTCCGCCGGGGCAGCAGCCCGCAGGTGGAGGTGTTGAGATAGGTCGTCCTCGGCGCGAACTCGGCGTCCACCGCACGGCTGAGCGAAGTAGTCTCCATGCGCCCAGCCTGGGGCCCCCTCAACCGCTGGTCAATCACGAAAGGTTGAGGGGAACACCCAAGCGCTGCTTATCCGTGCCGTCGACAGCACCCCCGGACGCAGTGCCTCAGGCCTGCGGAACCTCGCAGGCGCCGTCGGCGTCGCACGCCGCGGCGTCCCCGCCGATCGCGGTGAGCGGACGGTCCTTCCACGCCTGCTCCAGCGCCTGGGCGAAGACCTCCGCGGGCTGGCCGCCGGAGATCCCGTAGCGCCGGTCGAGCACGAAGAACGGCACCGCGTTGGCACCCAGCTCGGACGCCTCCCGCTCATCGGCCCGCACCTCGGCCGCGTAGGCCTCCGGGTCGGCGAGGACGGCGCGCGCCTCGTCGGCGTCGAGCCCGGCCTCGACGGCCAGCTCGACCAGCACGTCGCCGTCGTAGACGGACCGCTCCTCGGCGAAGTTCGCCCGGTAGGCGAGGCTCAGCAGCTCGTCCTGGCGCCCGCGCGCCTTGGCCAGGTGGAGCAGCCGGTGGATGTCGAAGGTGTTGCCGTGGTCACGGCCCTCGGTGAGGTAGCCGAGCCCTTCGGCCTGCGCGTTGGCCGCGACGTTCGCCTCCATGGCCTGCGCCTCTTCACGGGTGCGCCCGTACTTCTGCGCGAGCATGTCGATCACCAGCGCGGTCTCCCCCTTGGCGTGCCCCGGGTCGAGCTCGAAGGACCGGTGCACGACCTCGACCTGGTCGCGGTGGGCGAACCCGGCCAGGCCCTTCTCGAAGCGGGCCTTCCCGATGTAGCACCAGGGGCAGGCGATGTCGCTCCAGATCTCGACGCGCATGTCTCTTCTTCTCTCCGTGTCCTCTTACGTACAGCTCGCGTGGCGCGGAGTCATCCTCCGCTCCCGTGCACAACGCAGGAGCGGAGTCCCTCATTCCCTCTCACGCCCCGTCGTCGAGCTCGACGATCGGCCGGTCGGCGACCACGGCCACCAGGATCATCGGCGCGTCGCCGTCGCACTGGTTGAGGGAGACCGCTACCCACCGGCCGTCCACCGGCCCCCACACCGCCAGGTCGCCGCGGCAGTCCGTGTCGCACAGCGCCCGGTACAGCGGCGGCAGGGGCTCGCCCGCGAGGTCGCGGAAGATCGGCACCCGCATGCCCGCCATCCGATGGGCGCCCCACCGTCGGTCCAACTCACCCACGAGCTCGGCGAGATGACCCGAGGCAGCCTCCTCGGCCTCCTCCCACTCGCGTTCGTACACGCCCACGAGGCCGTCGCTCTCCCAGAGCGGCACGATCCGGAAACCCTCGCCCGCCGTCGCGCCCCACTCCCCGGTGTCCGGCTCCCCCTCGGCGACCGTCGGCCCCGCGGCCGGTACGGGCCCGGCGAGCAGCGCCTCGATGTCGGAGACCGCACGGCCGGTCCCGAACGTCTCCCCGCTCCGGGCGGTCACGGCGCCACCGCCCCGGCCGGTGCGGTCGGTCCGCCGAGGGAGGCGCGGCAGGCGCCGGGGGTGAGGCCGGGGCGGCGCCGTGCGCAGCGCAGGTCGCCCGGAGCAACCGCCCGCTGATCGAACCTTGTCATCTTGGGCACCGCTCGCCCCTCCCCCTGTCGCACGACACGACAGAACCCCTGCCCCAGGCCGGAGCAGAGAATCATGCCCGCCAAAGCACTATCAACCACATTCGCCCGCAGTCCCGGCCGCCAGGCCTGCGCCGCCCTCCCGGGCCCCGGGCGTCAGGCGAAGCTGAGGATCAGTGCCGCCGTCATGAGCTGCGCCGCACCGTGCAGGCCCAGCAGCCAGCCACGCGCAGAGGCGAACGGCAGCAGCTTCCTCGGCCAGGCCACCGCCAGGATGCCGAGCAGGAGTGCGGCCAGGAAGGAGCCGGGGATCGAGCCGTCGGGCACATCGGCACACTCCACGCCGTAGGTCACACAGCCGCTCGCCCGGGTCGTGCTCAGCGTGACGAGGCCGGCGCCGACGACCACCGGCACCAGCAGGGCGAGGGCGATCCAGGAGGCCCTGCGGATGCCGCGGTCCTGGTGTTCGGCGGGGGTGGAAGTGATGTCCATGCGGATCATCCAACTCTCCGGCACGGCCGGAGGGTTGAGTGCCGCTACTCGGTTCCACCCTGTACTCGTGCTCATTCGTTCGATGGCACGACGGAGGTCCGAGAGGCTTCAGCTCCCGTCCCGCAGATCCGCCAACCCCGTCGCGCGGAACGCGATCCGGTCGAAGGATGCCTCGCAGCCCTCGCCCGTCGGTGACTGGACCAGGAAGCCGATCGACGCCTCGACCGCGCGCTCCGGGGTGCCGAGGGCGAAGACGCGGACGAAGGTCCATTTCTCGCCGTCGGCGGAGGCGTGGAAGGCGAACGCGTTGCCCGTGCGGCTGAGGCGCAGCCAGCAGCTGTCGCCGTCCACGACGAAGGAGTTGACGTCGTCGGAGTGGCCGCGGGTGACGACCGTGCAGACGGTGGGGCGGTCCGGGGAGAGCTCCAGGCAGATCTTGGCCCACTCCCGTTCCCCGACGTGCAGGTAGAGCACCCCGGCGTCGAAGGCCGCCGCGAAGCCGGCCTTCACCCGGGCGAGCAGCTGGAAGTCCCCCCGGGGCGCGGGGCCGAGCAGGCGGGGGGCGTCGCTCGCGGAGTCGAGGTCTTCGCCGCCCGGCGGTACGAAGCGGTCCTGGCGGGCGCCGGCGCGGCCGGTCAGGGCGCCGTTCTCGTACGTCCAGTCGCCGCCGGGGCCGAACGGGCTGAGCTCGAAGGGGAGTTCGGGAAGTTGCGGGGTCATGCGCGCCGTCCGTCCACTCGGCGGGGAAGGTCGAGGGGGTTGTCCTCGCGGAGCTCCGGCGGGAGCAGGGCCTCGGGGGTCGTCTGGTAGGTGACCGGGCGCAGCCAGCGTTCGATCGCGGTGGCGCCGACCGAGGTGGAGGTGGAGGTGGTGGCCGGGTAGGGGCCGCCGTGGTGCTGGGCGGGGGCGACGGCGACGCCGGTCGGCCAGCCGTTGACGAGGACCCGGCCGGCCAGCGGGGTGAGGGCCGCGAGGAGCCCGGGGGCGTCGGTGTCGGCGCCGTCCGTGGCGGTCTGGAGGGTGGCGGTGAGGTTGCCGGGGAGGCGGGAGAGCACGGCGGTGATCTCGTCGGGGGAGGTGTAGCGGGCGACGACGGTGACGGGGCCGAAGCACTCCTCCAGGAGTTCGTCGTGCGGGCCCTCGGCGGCGAGGAGCTGCGCCGGTACGGTGAGGAAGCCGGCCGAGACGGTGTGGTCGCCGCCCGCGCCGGGGGTGACCGGGGCATCCACGCCGGGGAGTTCGGCCCGGGTCCGTACGCCCGCGACGAAGGCGTCGCGCATCCGGTGGTCGAGCAGGACCGCGGCCTCGGTGTCGCTGACCGCGTCGGTGAGGGACTTCAGCAGCCGGTCGCCCGTCTCGCCCGCCGGGGCCAGGACGAAGCCGGGCTTGGTGCAGAACTGGCCCGCGCCCATGGTCATCGAGCCCGCGAGCCCGGCGCCGATCTCCTCGGCCCGCTCGGCGGCGGCCGCCCCGGTGACGACGACGGGGTTGAGGGAGCCCAGTTCGCCGTGGAAGGGGATGGGGCGGGGGCGGGCCGCCGCGGCGTCGAACAGGGCGCGTCCGCCCCGGACCGAGCCGGTGAATCCGGCGGCGGCGACGAGCGGGTGCCGGATCAGCTCGATGCCCGCGTCGAAGCCGTGGACCAGGGTCAGCACGTCCGCGGGCAGGCCGGCCTTCGCCGCCGCCCTGCGCATCAGGGAGGCGCACAGTTCGGAGGTGGCGGGGTGGTCGGGGTGCGCCTTGACGACGACGGGGCAGCCGGCCGCCAGCGCGCTCGCGGTGTCGCCGCCGGGGACGGAGAAGGCGAGCGGGAAGTTGCTGGCCGCGTAGACGGCGACGACACCGAGCGGGACCTTGTAGCGGCGCAGGTCGGGCCAGGGCGGGGTCCGGGTGGCGTCCGCGTGGTCGATGTGGATGTCGAGGAAGGCGCCTTCGTCCACGACCTCCGCGAAGGCCCGCAACTGGGCGGCGGTGCGCGCGAGTTCACCGGTCAGCCGGGTCGGTCCGAGCGCGGTCTCCGCGTCGGCGGCCTCGATGACGTGCTCCCCGGCCTCGGTGAGCAGATCGGCCGCGGTGCGCAGGAAGGCGGCGCGCACGGTGCGGTCGGCGAGCGATTCGCGTACCGCGTGGGCGGCCCGGACCGCACGGTCGACCTCCTCCGCTGTAGCCTCCACCGCAACCTGCTCACGCGGGTTCCCGGTGCGGGGGTCGACGCTCCAGACTGGTGCTGCTGCCACCGTGATTCCTTCCGCTCACTGCCACACATCAGAAGTTGTTCGGTATTCTGAACATTGTTCCTGATCGTGAATATGAAGCGACTCTATTTCCGGGCGTTCAGTGTTGGCAAGAAGTCGCCGGTTCAAGAAGTCTCAGGGTTTCACAAGTGGGCTGGAAGGGGCGTAGGGCGATGTCGGTTGCCGAATCCGGTGGGGCACAGGTCAAGTCCGCCGTACGGACGGTGGAGCTGCTCGAATACTTCGCGGGGCGGCCCGGCATGCACTCGCTCGCCACGGTGCAGGAGGCCGTCGGCTATCCCAAGTCCAGCCTCTACATGCTGCTGCGCACGCTGGTGGAGCTGGGCTGGGTGGAGACCGACGCGACGGGCACGCGGTACGGGATCGGCGTACGGGCCCTGCTCGTCGGCACCTCGTACATCGACGGCGACGAGGTCGTCGCGGCGGCCCGGCCGACCCTGGACCGGCTCTCCGACGACACCACGGAGACCATCCACCTGGCGCGTCTCGACGGGACGAACGTGGTGTACCTCGCCACCCGCCAGTCCCAGCACTATCTGCGCCCCTTCACCCGCGTCGGCCGCCGGCTGCCCGCCCACTCCACCTCGCTCGGCAAGGCGCTGCTGGCCACCCACAGCGACGAGCAGGTCCGCAAGCTGCTCCCCGAGACGCTGCCCGCGCTGACCGAGCACACCATCACCGACCGCGAGAAGCTCATCGAGGAGCTGCACCTCATCCGCGAACAGGGGTACGCGGTGGACCGCGAGGAGAACACCCTCGGACTGCGCTGCTTCGGCGTCGCCGTCCCGTACCGCACCCCCGCCCGCGACGCCATCAGCTGCTCGGTGCCGGTCGCCCGGCTCACGCCCGCACACGAACAGATGGTGAAGGACGCGCTGTTCGACGCCCGGGACCGGCTGACGCTCGCCACCCGGAGGCTCTGACCGTGCGGATCGCCCTGCGCAAGGTGCATGACAGCGATCTGCCGCTGTTCTTCGCGTTCATGTCCGACCCGGAGTCGGTCAGGACGGCCGCCTTCACCAGCGAGGACCCCACCGACCGGCAGGCCTTCGACGCCCACTGGCGACGCATCCTGGCCGACGGCTCCGTGGTGATGCGCACGGTGGTCGCGGACGGCGCGGTGGTCGGCAACGCCGGGGTGTACGGGCCCCCGGGCGACCGCCAGGTCACCTACTGGATCGACCGGGCGCAGTGGGGCCGCGGGCTCGCCACGGCCGCGCTGTCGGCGCTGCTCGACGCCGTACCGGAACGCCCGCTGCACGCACGGGCCGCGGCCGACAACACCGGCTCGCGCCAGGTGCTGGAGAAGTGCGGATTCGCCGTCACCGGCAAGGACCACGGGTACGCGCACGCCCGCGGCGAGGAGACCGACGAGCTGCTGTTCACGCTGCCGGGATGACCGGACGGCGGTCCGTCTCCGCCGTGCGGCGGAGACGGATCGTCACGGGGCAGGACGTGCCGGCGCGGGCCGCACGGAAGCGTGGTGGTCATGTCTCTTCGTCCTCGTCGCCGCCGCCGGTGTGCCGCTGCTCGCCTTCCGCCGCCGCTCCGTGCTCCCCCTCGCCGTGCCGCTCGTCCTTCATGGTGCTGCCGTTCTCGGAGTCGGTGCGCGACTCCCCCGCCTTCGGTCTGCCCGAGGCGATGGACCGGCCGTGGATTCTCGCCCTGGCCCCCTTCGCCGGGCTCGCGGTGCTCGCGGCGATGGCCGGCTGCGCGGCACTGGCCGGAGCGCTGCTGGCCGGCCGGGCGCCGGTGCTGCTGGGCCCGACGCCGGAGGACCGGCTGGCCGCGGCCGAACGCCGGGCGGCCGATCTCACGGTGCGCAACCGGCTCGCCCGGGAGCTGCACGACTCGGTCGGCCATGCGCTGAGCGCCGTCACCCTCCAGGCGGGCGCGGCCCGCAGGGTCCTGGACAGCGACCCGGAGTTCGTCCGCGAGGCGCTGGCCGCGATCGAGGAGACCACCCGGCGCACGGTCGGCGAACTCGACTCCGTGCTCGGCCTGTTGCGCAGCGGCGAGGAGCACGGGGCGTCCGCGGCGACCGGCCCGGCGCTCGACGCGCTGGACGGACTGCTGGAGCACTGCGGGGTGCCCGTCTCCTGTGCCGTGCGGGGCGACCCCGGCACGGTACCGGCCGCCGTGTCGAGGGAGGCGTACCGCATCGTGCAGGAGGGCCTGAGCAACGCGCTTCGGCACGGCGGGCACGGGGTGCCGGTGGAGCTGCGGATCACGGTGCGCGCGGCGGAGCTGGAGATCACCATGGACAATCCGCTGCCGGAGCGGGCCACGGTGGTGCGGCCCGGGGGTGGCCGAGGACTGCGCGGCATCGCCGAGCGGGCCGTACTGCTGGGCGGCCACACGGAGGCCGGCGAGCACGGCGACCGCGGGTGGCGGCTGATCGCCCGCCTCCCGCTGCGTGCGGCCGGACACCCGCGTACGACCGAACAGGAGAACCGATGAGCACGACGGTCCGGGTGGTCCTCGCCGACGACGAGCGGATGGTGCGTACGGCGCTGCGCGTCATCCTGGACGCCGAACCCGGTCTGGAGGTCGTCGGCGAGGCGGCGACCGGCGCGGAGGTGGTGTCCGTGGTGCGGGAACTGCGCCCCGACGTGGTGCTGATGGACGTACGGATGCCGGAGACCGACGGCATCCGGGCCACCGAGCAGATCCTCGGCACGCTCGACGCGCCCCCGAGGATCGTCGTCGTCACCACCTTCGAGAACGACTCCTACGTGTACGACGCGCTCGTCGCCGGAGCCGCCGGTTTCCTGCTCAAACCGGCGGCGGCCGAGGACCTCGTGCAGGCGGTGCGGCTGGTCGCCCGCAGCGACACGCTGCTGTTCCCGTCGGCGGTACGGGCGCTCGCGGCCGAGTACCGGAAGCGGGCGCCCGACCCGCCGCGGTGGGCGTCCCGGCTCACCGACCGGGAGGCGGAGGTGCTGCGGCTGATGGCGGCGGGACTGACCGACGCGGAGATCGCCGGGCGGCTCTCCGTGGGGCCCGCGACGGCGAAGACGCATGTGGCGGCGGTGCTCGCGAAGACCGGTGCGCGGGATCGCACCCAGGCGGTGATAGCGGCGTACGAGTCGGGTTTCATCGCCCCCGGGCGCCCCGGCCCGCCATGAGAAACCGGTGAGAATCGCCGCATTCGGGAACGGTGCGCGGCGCCCCGCTCGTCCCTCGGGCGGGATGAACAGAACGATCAGGCACGCTTCGGTCTTCTGCCTGCTGCTGGTCCTCGCCCTGCTGGGGCGGGCGACCTGGGTGCAGGCGTACCAGGCACGGGCGCTCGCAGACGACGACCACAACCGGCGGAACACCATCGCGCAGTACGCGCAGCCGCTCGGTGACATCATCGTGGCCGGAAACCCGGTCACCGGATCGAAGAGGACGGTGGGCAGCGACCTCGCGTACAAGCGCACATACACCCAGGGGGAGCTCTACTCGGCCGTCACCGGCTACAGCTCGCAGGCATACGGCGCCACGCAGCTCGAAGGGATCTACAGCCATGTGCTGGACGGCACCGACGACCGGCTGAAGAACCCGATGGACGCGTTGACGCGCAAGCAGGCGGCCCCGGGCAACGTCCTGACGACGATCGACCCGGGCGTGCAGAAGGCCGCGTACGAGGCGCTCGGCGACGACAAGGGGGCGGCGGTCGCGATCGACCCGAAGACCGGCCGGATCCTGGGCATGGTCTCGACCCCCTCGTACGACCCGTCGGCGATCAGCGGGACGACGGACGGCGAGGCCTGGCAGAAGCTGCTCGACGACGAGGACAAGCCGATGGTCAACCGCGCGCTGCGGCAGCCGCTGGCGCCCGGTTCCACGTTCAAGCTGGTGGTGGCGGCCGCGGCGCTGGAGGACGGGCTGTACGGCTCGGTCGACGAGCGCACGGACAGCCCCAATCCGTACACGCTGCCCGGCACCAGCACCGTCCTGCGGAACGAGAGCGCGTCGGCGCCCTGCGAGAACGCCACGCTGCGCACCGCGCTCCAGTACTCCTGCAACAACGTCTTCGCGAAGGCCGCCGTGGACCTCGGCCAGGACAAGGTCAGGGCGATGGCGGAGAAGTTCGGCTTCAACACCGACAAGCTCGATGTGCCGGTACGGGCGTCCACGAGCGTCTACCCGTCCGGCATGGACAGGCCGCAGACGGCGCTCACGGGCATCGGCCAGTTCGAGGTCACCGCGACGCCGTTGCAGATGGCCATGGTCTCGGCCGCCCTCGCCAACGGCGGCGAACTGGCCGCGCCGCACATGGTGTCCGAGGTGACCGACTCCAAGGGCGGCACGCTTCAGGAATTCGCGGACGGCGACACCGAGCGGGTGGTCTCGCAGTCCACCGCCGAGCAGCTGCGCAGCGCCATGGTGACCGTCGTCGAACAGGGCACCGGCACCAACGCCCGGATCGCCGGAGCCGAGGTGGGCGGGAAGACGGGTACCGCGCAGAACGGCGTGGGCAACAGCAAGACCCCGTACGCCTGGTTCACCTCGTACGCGAAGGACGCGTCCAGTGGCAAGGAGGTCGCGGTCGCCGTGGTCGTCGAGGACTCGGGCGCGGCGCGCTCGGAGGTCAGCGGCAACGGTCTGGCGGCGCCGATCGCCCAGAAGATGATGAAGGCGGCACTGGCGGGCTGAGAGGGCGGCGGGAGCCGTACGCCGGATCCGGCGCGGGCGCGTGGCCCCGGGCCCGCACCCGCGCCGGACGTGTTCACGGACGTCCGGCATGTGCCCTACTCCCCGCGCGGGGCCGGCTCCTCGCTCCGGGTGCGGCATAGGGCATCCTCCCGATGCCGCCGGGGCACCTCGGTCAGCAGCCTGGACCCATGACGATGGCGCTGGTCGGGAGGGTTCGGTGGGTGCGGTGGGTGCGGTGACGGGGTCGGCGACGGTGCGGGTGCTGCGGGACCGTACGGCCGGGCTGTTTCTGGTGGTGGTCGTCGTCTCGGGTTTCGGGACCTCCGCGATGTGGCTCGCGGCCGGGGTCTGGGTCAAGTCCCTCACGGGGTCGGACAGTCTGGCGGCACTCGCCGTGTTCGCCATGTGGCTGCCGGTGCTGGTCGGGCCGGTGCTCGGGACGATCGCCGACCGGATCCCGGCGAAGCCGCTCCTCGTCGGGTCGAATCTCGTCATGGCGGGGCTGCTCACCTCGCTGACGACGGTCGATTCGGCGGGCCGGATCTGGATCCTCTTCGTCGTGCTCGTCCTGTACGGCGCGAGTTTCGTCCTGATGGGCGCGGCCGAGTCGGCGCTGATCGCCGGGGCCGTCGACGCACGGCTGCTGGGTGATTTCAACGGGCTGCGGATGATGGCGAGCGAGGGCATGAAGCTGCTGGCGCCGCTGGCCGGTGCCGGGCTGTACGCGCGGTTCGGGGGCGGGGCCGTGGCGCTGCTGGACGCGGTGTCGTTCGCGCTGGCGGCCGGGGTCTGCGTGCTGCTGCCGGCCCGGGAGCCTGTCGAGGCCTCGCCGGCCGGCCAGCGGGGCGAACTCACCGCGGGCATACGGCAGGTGTGGGGTTCGCCGGTGCTGCGACCGCTCGTGCTGGCGGGCTCGGTGGCGATGCTGTGCGCGGGGCTCAACGGGGCCGCGATCTACGCCGTCATCGACATCGTTCTGGGGCACTCCCCCACGTACGCGGGTGTGCTGTACGCGGTGCAGGGCGCCGGGTCCGTCGTGGTCGGGCTGCTGGCCGGTCCGCTGCTGCGGCGGCTTCCGGAGCGGGTGTTCACGGCGGCCGGGATCGCGCTGTTCGCGGTGGCGGTGGGGGTGCGGGCACTGCCGTACGACGCGGTGGCGCTGGTGGCGAGCGCGGCCGTCGGGGCCGGGCTGCCGTGTGTGCTGATCGCCGCCATGACGGCGGTGCAGCGGGAGACTCCGGAGGCCGTGCTGGGCCGCACCGCCGCGACCGCCAACACGATGATGATGGTGCCGAACGCGGTGGCACTGGCACTCGGCGCGGGCCTGATCGCGCTGGTGGACATCCGGGTGCTGCTGCCGCTGGTCGGCGCGGCGGGACTGCTGACCGCGACCCTGCTGGTGACGGGCCGGCGGGGGAGGCTGACGGACACCCCCACCGGCCCGCTTCCTTCATCGGCGGAGGCGTGAAAGCGCTCCGGCGACGGCCCGGAGGTCGGGGTCGGATGCCAGCCCGGCGTGGTACAGCCGCAGTTGGTCCGCACCGAGCGACACGGCGTGCGCGGCGTCCCGCTCCAGCGTGGCGGGGCTGCCGCCCATCCCCGTGACCACGGAGAAGTTGGCCGCGAGCACCCCGTCGCGCCCGGCGAACGGGCCGAGTACGGCCTCGCGCGCCGCGTCGCCGCCGGTGCAGGGCAGCACCACACCGTCCGCCACGGACAGGATGTGCTCCGGGTCGACACCGACGTTCGCACCGGTGCGGTGGGGTACGGGGTCGGCGTGCAGCAGCACCTGGAACCCCGGCTCCGCCGCCGCCCGTACGGCGGCGACCGCGGACTCCTGGAGCGTACGGGCGGCCTTGCCGCGCCACTGGAGGGTGGCGGCGGCGAGGTCGGCGCCGAGGAGCTTCCCGATGCCCGCCCGGCCGGCCTCCGGGGAGCCGGAGCCGGCCCAGACCGGTTCCAGCGCCGCGCGTACGGCCGCGGCCAGCCCGTCGGCGTCCAGGCCGTGTTCGGCGTAGCCGGTCCGGCAGTCGGAGCAGAAGCAGAGCGACATCAGATACTGCGCCGCGTCCCCGAGCCCGACACCCGCGATCTTGTCGTGTGCGTGCAGATGCGCGAAGCCGTACCAGCCGCAGGACTCCAGTTCGGTGCCGCGCGCACCGGCGCGCACCGCCGCCTCCGCCGCCAGTGCGACCAGGTACTCGCGGACCGCGGGCCGGGCGATGCACGGGGCCCAGGGGTACCGGTCGCCGTAGGCGTTGACCACGGAGGTGTCCGGATGTTCGGCGCCCAGCCGGGAGTTGTGGGCCAGGACCACCCAGGTGTGGACCTCCAGACCGGCATCGGTGAGGGCCTCGGCGGCCTCGGCGAACGGATCGTCCGAGGCCACCCAGGACTGCGCGTGGGGACGGAGTTCGCGCCCTGCCCACCGGGCGGGGTCCGGCGGGTAGAGCACCGCGGCGTGCTCGGCGGTGACGATGCGGCGGGCGGGGTGACGCGGGGTCAGCGCCCGGGTGGAGTGGTAGGCGGCGGCGAGCGTCACCTGCTGGACACCCAGGTCCGCGACGCGGGCGGCCGCGTCCGGGTCGCCGATGACGTCCCAGGGGTAGAGGAAGGCCGAGGTCTTCACCCGCGCCGCTCCTGCCCGTATTTCTCCAGCAGGGCCCGGCCCCGCGCGATGATCGCGGCGAGCTCCTCGACGTGGGCGGCGGGCGGCTCGGTGAGCGGGGTTCGGACCTCGCCGACGTCCAGGCCGCCCAGCCGGACTCCCGCCTTGACGAGCGAGACCGCGTAGCCGCGGCCCTTGGCGCGCAGTTCGACGAGCGGGCGGTAGAAGTGGTCGAGCAGGGCGCCCGTCAGTTCGTCGTCGCCGGAGTCCATCGCCCGGTAGAAGGCGAGCGCGATGTCGGGCGCGAAGGCGAAGACGGCGGAGGAGTAGAGCGTGACGCCGATGCCGCGGTAGGCCGGGCCGGTGAGTTCGGCGGTGGGCAGCCCGTTGAAATACAGGAAGTCCCGGCCCGGCAGTTCGGTGCGGACGGCGCTGACGATGCGCTGCATCAGGTCGAGGTCGCCGTAGCCGTCCTTGAGACCGATGACGCCGGGCGTCCCGGCCAGTGCGACGACGGTCTCGGGGGTGAAGACGGCGTTGTCGCGCTGGTAGACGATCGTCTCCAGGGAGGTGGCCGCGGCGAGGGCGGCGTAGTGGCCCAGCAGCCCTTCCTGGTCGGCGACGACGAGATACGGGGGCATGGCGAGGAGCCCGTCCGCGCCCGCTTCCTCGGCGAGCTTCGCGTACTGGATCGCGAGCGCCGTGCCGTATCCGGCCCCCGCGACGACGGGCACCTCTCCGGCGGTCTCCTCGACGGCCGCGGCGACGACACGGCGGAACTCCTCCGGCGTGAGCGCGTGGAACTCACCGGTGCCGCAGCAGGCGAAGACCGCCGCCGCACCGGCGTCGACGCCGGACCGCACATGCGCGCGGAAGGCATCGAGGTCGACGGCGCCGTCCGGTCCGTACGCGGTGACGGGGAAGAAGAGCGGCCCGGCGACACGGCCGAGTCGGGCGGCAAGAGGGGCTGAGGTCACTGGCGCTCCCTGAGCGGGTTCAGGCGTGCACAATTCTGATCGGCGTCCATATTCATGAACACCTTCACGCTAAGGCAGCCGTCCGGCGCAGGTCAAGGAGGGGGACGCGCGAGACAGCCGACCCCGAAGGCGGAGTTGAGGCGGAGTCACCAGCTCCGGGCGAGCGGCACCCACCCCGGGGCCGCACACTTGACTCCGTACGCCAGGACTTCTTAGCTTGTCCACGCATATGAATGTCGTCCATGGATTTGGTGTCCCGCGGGCAGGTGTCGCAGGTACCGCAGGGGCCGTGCCGCGCGCCCAGGCCACGCGTGGGCACCTACGTACCGAGGAGATCCGCGTATGCCCGCTCCCCGCACCGTCCTGCTCACCGGCGCCGCCGGCGGCCTCGGCACCCTGATGCGCGGGCTCCTGCCCGCGTACGGCTACGAGCTCCGCCTCTTCGACGTCGTCCCCGTCGAGGGCGAGCCGGACGCGATCACCGCCGATCTCGGCGACCGGGAGGCGCTGCGCGAGGCCGTGCGGGGTGTCGACGCGATCATCCACCTCGCGGGCATCTCCCTGGAAGCCTCTTTCGACAAGATTCTCCGGGCGAACATCGAGGGCACGTACAACCTCTACGAGGCCGCGCGCGACGAGGGCGTGCGGCGCATCGTGTTCGCCTCCTCCAACCATGTCGTCGGCTACACCCCCCGGCCGCTGCCCGGCGACCCGCTGATCCCCATCGGCGCCCCGCGCCGCCCCGACACCTTCTACGGCCTGTCCAAGTCGTTCGGGGAGGACCTCGCCCAGCTGTACTGGGACCGGCACGGCATGGAGACTGTCTCGGTGCGCATCGGCTCCTGCTTCCCCGAGCCGACATCGGTACGGATGCTCTCGGTCTGGATGAGCCCCGCGGACGGCGCCCGGCTCTTCCACGCCGCGCTCACCGCCGAGGACGTGCGGCACACCGTCGTCCACGGCTCGTCCGACAACACCCGGCTGTGGTGGGACCTGACGACGGCCCGCTCGCTGGGATACGAGCCGCGGGACGACTCGGAGCCGTACGCGGCCCGGCTCATCGCCGAACAGGGCGAACTGGACCCGGACAACCCCGACCACGCCCACCTCGGCGGCCACTTCTGCACCAACCCGCCGATCTGGCCGCGCTGACGACGGCCCGGGGAAATCCGCGCGACAGAACAGCCGTGCGGCGGGCAGGATGCGGAGCCATGCCGAGACCTTCCGGATTCCTGCACGAGCAGCACGGCGACGCGAGCATCACCCTCACCCACCACGGCCGACCTGCGGGCACGCTGCGCGGCGGCCGGGCGGAGAAGTTCCTGGCCGAGGTGGAGTCGGGGGACGCACAGCTGGTGATGGCCCGCTGGACGGGGGCGTACAAGCACGGCAACGAGCGCGCCGCCCGCAACCACCTCCGCAACCGCTGACAGGGCGTACGGGCGGGTGCCCACCCCGCACGGCCGAAGATCCACGAAGATCCACGGAGGTCGGCCGAAGAGCCGCGAAGGTCGGCGAAGGTCGGCGAAGGTCGGCGAAGGTCGGCGAAGGTAAGGGAACGGCAAAGCGAAGTCGTTCGTTACCCCGAGCATGACCGCTATGACCCCCGGCTCGAACATCCCTCTCTCCGCTGCCCGCGTGGCAGTGGACGTCTCCGCACCGGTGCGGCTCGACGTTTCGGGCCTGCTGCTCACCGTCGACGGCAAGGTGCGCTCCGACGACGACTTCATCTTCTACAACCAGCCCAACGGCCCCGGCGTGACCTACCGCTCCGGCGGCGGCACCGCGCCGGACGCGATCGTGGTGGACACCGCCGCGGTCCCGCCCGGCATCGAGAAGATCGTCGTCACGGCGAGCCCGGACGCGGCGGGCCAGACCTTCCAGGGCATCGAGCCCACCGCGACGGTGCGCAACGCCGACGACGGCAGCGTGCTCGCCACGTTCACCCCGCCCCGGCTGGGTGCCGAGACGGCGCTCGTGGTCATCGAGGTCTACCTCCGCAACGGCGCCTGGAAGGCCCGCGCGGTCGGCCAGGGCTATGCGAACGGACTGGCCGGTATCGCCACGGACTTCGGCGTCTCGGTCGAGGAGGAGCCCGCCGCCGCACCGGCCCCCGCGCCCGTGGCGCCCCCGGTGCCCGCCGCCGCACCGGTGGACCCCCGGATCGCCGCGCCCCCGGTCCCCGCCGCCCCGCCGGCTCCGCCCGCCGCCCCGCCCGCACCCGCCGGCGGCAAGATCAACCTCGACAAGGGCCGGGTCAGCCTCCAGAAGAACCAGACGGTCTCCCTGGTCAAGGGCGGCCGGCCGCTGCTCTCCCAGGTCAAGATGGGCCTCGGCTGGGAACCCGCGTTCCGGGGCAAGGACATCGACCTCGACGCCTCCGTGATCGCCTACGGCCCCAACCGGAACCACCTGGACAGCTGCTACTTCGGCAAGCTCTCCATCCTGAACGGCGCGATCAAGCACTCCGGCGACAACCTCACGGGCGAGGGCGCGGGTGACGACGAGGTCATCGTCGTGGACCTGGGCCGGATCCCGGCGGAGGCGACCGGCCTGGTCTTCACGGTCAACTCGTTCACCGGCCAGAAGTTCACCGAGGTCGCCAAGGCCTACTGCCGACTGGTCGACGCGGCCACCGGCGAGGAGCTGGTCCGCTTCGACCTGACCGGCGCCGAGCCGCAGACCGGCGTGATGATGGCCAAGCTGATCAAGCAGTTCTCCGGCGAGTGGGAGATGACGGCCATGGGCGACTTCGTGAAGTCGCGCACCGTCCGCGGCATGGTGAAGCCTGCCGCCCAGGCGCTGTGAACGGGGCGTAGACCTCCCGATACGGCTTCAGGGGCACCTGCGGGTGCAGGTGCCCCTGAAACCGGAGAGCGTGACGGGGACGCGGACGCTGCGCGTACTCGCCGCCTCTCTCCGAGCCCGGTCGGCTCTCAGAGCTTGGTCGGCTCTCAGAGCTTGGTCAGCTTGGAGTACGGGCTCAGGATCCTCCCCTGTCGCCCCGAGAAGTCGATGAGCACCGCGTCGTTGTCGCCTTCGACGGCAAGGACGCGGCCGAGACCGAACTGGTCGTGCGACACCCTGTCGCCCACATCGAACAATTCGACCGGTGGGGCCGCCTGGGCCGGGCGGTTGAAGGGACTGGACGGCAGGTGGCGCCGGGAACCGGCTGACTGTTTCATTACCTTGAGTATGCGCCCTGGGAACGCCCGACGCCATGCCCGTTCGCCCCTGGGGGCGCACTGATGCCGGATTCGTGACCCGCCGGAGGCGAGCGGTTCCGCGCCCCGGCCCGTCTCCGGCAGCGACATCAAGCGCGACGCCGCGTCCGAAAGACCCCCGAAGGTGTGGCGCATCCCGCCCCCCGCCGGGGCGTGTCCGGCCCCCGCCGCCGGCCCCCGGCGCGGGAGCCCGCGCCGGGGGCACCCGTACGAGCTACCGCTACTTCTGCGGCTGGCGCTTCCACGGGCCGGTGATGGCGAGCATGATGCCCGGCGTCTGGATGTTGGCGTACAGCGTCCGGCCGTCGGGCGAGAACGTGACACCGGTGAACTCGCTGAACTCCGGCTCCGCCTCGCTGCCGATGTTCAGCTCGTTGCGCGCGATGGGGTAGGTCCGGCCGCTCCCGGTCGCCCCGAAGAGGTGCTGGATGCCGTCGCCGTCCTCTGCGATGACCAGGCCGCCGTAGGGCGAGACGGTGATGTTGTCCGGGCCGTCGAAGGCGCCGTCCTTCGACGGGTCGGCGTTCACGCCGAGGAGCACCTTGAGCGTCAGCGTGCGGCGCTTCGGGTCGTAGAACCAGACCTGGCCGTCGTGCTGGACGGGGCTCTCGGAACGGGCGAACGAGGAGACTATGTAGGTGCCGCCGTCGCCCCACCACATGCCTTCGAGCTTGCGGGCGCGGGTGACCTCGCCGTCGGCGAACTGCTTGCGCACCGAGACGGTCCTGGCGTCACGGTCGGGCACGTCGACCCAGTCCACGCCGTACACCGTGCCGATCTTCGTGGCGCGGGACAGGTCGTCGACGAACTTGCCGCTGCTGTCGAAGCACTTGGTGGCCTGGAGGACACCGGCGTCGTCGGCGAGCGTGCGCAGCTTGCCGCGGCCGTGCCGGAAGCCGTGCGGCGGGACCCAGCGGTAGAGCAGTCCGTTGGGACCGGAGGCGTCCTCGGTCAGGTACGCGTGGCCGCGCTTGGGGTCGATGACGACGGCCTCGTGGGCGTACCGGCCGAACGCCTTGATCGGGTGCGGGTCGCGGTTGGCGTGCCGGTCGTACGGGTCGACCTCGAAGACATAGCCGTGGTCCTTGAGCAGGCCGTTCTTGCCGGCCTTGTCCTCGGTCTCCTCGCAGGTGAGCCAGGTGCCCCACGGGGAGGCGCCACCGGCGCAGTTGGTGGACGTACCGGCGATGCCGACCCACTCGGCGGTGCGGCCGTCGCGGCGGGTCTCCACGACGGTGCAGCCGCCGGCCGCGACCGGGTCGTAGACGAGGCCCTCGGCGAGCGGCACCGGGTGCTCCCAGCCGGCGCGGGTGCCGCTGAGCTCGTGGTTGTTGACGAGCAGGGTGACGCCGCGCGGGCCCTCGAAGGTGGCCGTGCCGTCGTGGTTGGAGGGGGTGTACTCGCCGGACTCCAGCTTGGTGACACCACTGTGGGTGATGACCTTGTACGAGAAGCCGGCGGGGAGCGCGAGTATGCCCTCGGGGTCGGCGATCAGCGGCCCGTAGCCGGGCTCGCGGCCGTGCCCGTGACCGTGGTCGTGCCCGTGACCCTCGTGGCCGTCGTGGCCGTGACCGTGCTTCGGGTCCCCGGCGGCCAGGGCGCCCGGGGCCGTGGCCAGCGCCGCGACGGTACCGGTCAGCGCGATGCCGGCACCGGTGAGGGCGGACTGTCTGGTGAATTCCCTGCGCGTGAAGGACATCACGTACTCCTGGGGCGACTGAGCGGGTTGTTGGCGCGCCCACAGTCGCGCCCCCGTGCCAACACCAGTTGAACTGCGGGCGACGCCGAGGGGCATCCTTCCTGTGCACTTGGCCGGAATGAATGCCCTGAAGTCGCCGCTCGCCGTCGACCGACCCGTTCGCGCCGCCCGCGTCATGCCCGGCCGGGCAGTCAGGACCCCTTGCGCGACCGGGCCTTGAACGCCGCCTTGCGGGCCTCCTTGGCCTTCTTCTTGTCGCTGTGCAGCCGGCCCATCGCTTCGAGGACGTCCGCGGTCGCCGGGTGCTCCACCCGCCAGGCCTCGTCGAAGAAGCCGCTGTGCTGGCCCGCCAGGCCCTCGACCAGGCCCTGGAGTTCGTCCAGATCGCCGTCGGCCTCCAGCTGGGCCGCGATCGTGTCGATGGCGAGCCAGAAGATCATCGACTCCGGCGGTGCGGGTACACCGGCCGCGCCCAGCTCCGCGAGCCAGACCCGGGCGAGGCCGCCCAGCTCGGGGTCGTCCAGCACCGCGCGCACCGCGGGCTCCGCCTCCGCGCCGACCAGGGCGAGCGCCTGCTGGCAGTGCAGCCTGCGCAGGGGTGCCTGCTGGTCCGTTCCGCGTGCCGCCGAGAGGAGTTCGGCCGCCGCACCGTCCGCACCGCCGCGCCGGGCGAGCCACAGCTCGACCTCGCTGCCGGCCGCCGCCTCGGGGTAGTACGCGATGCCGCCGAGCAGTGCGTCGGCGCCCTTGTCCGCCAGGTCGCCGATGGCCGGGGCGTCCACCCCGGCCTCCAGCATCCGGGTCCGCAGGCCGTACAGGCCGAGGGGGGTGAGCTTCACCATTCCGTACCGGGTGACGTCCTCGTCGTCGGCCGGCGGGGTGGCCTCCTCGCCCTCCTCGACCAGCAACGCCTCGTCCACCGGGCGGTATTCGACGATCCCGATGGGTTCGAGGACCCGGAACTGGTCGTCGAGGCGCATCATCGCCTCGGACACCTGCTCCAGGACGTCGTCGGTGGGTTCGCCCATGTCGTCGGGCACGATCACCGAGGCGGCGAGGGCGGGCAACGGTACGGAAACGGGGTCCGTGCCACCGTGGCCGTCGCCGACGGTGATCAGATACAGATTGCCGAGGACCCCGTCGAGGAATTCCGCCTCGATCTCCGGGTCCCAGTCCAGGGACTCGAAGTCGATCGAGCCGTCCTCGCCGACGAGTTCGGCGAAGTCGTCGAAGACGGGCGCGGTGGCGTCGGCGTGGACGGCCTCCAGGCCGTCGAGCCAGATCGACAGGACGTCCTTCGGCGAGCCTCCGGTGACGAGCGCCAGGTTCTCACCGGCGGTCGCGGTCCCCTCCGCGTCCGGCCCGGCGTCCTCGTCGGGGTCCTCGACGTCGATGAGCCCCGCGTCGACCGCGAGCCGCCACGCCTCGCTCGCCTCCGCCGCACCGTCCTCGTCGGCCGCCAGGCCGAGGTGCTCGGCCGCCGCGGGCAGTTGGGCGTCGACGAGCTCGCCGCCGGCGCCGACCCGGGTCCCGTCGCCCGCCCAGCGGGCGAGCCGGACGGCGCGGGCGAGCAGCGGTGCGGCGAGCGCGTCCCGTGCCAGCTCGGCCTCGGTGTGCAGCCGTACGGGCGGCAGGGTGGGGCGCTCTGCGGACATCAGGTGATTCTCCTCGGGGCGTGCCGGGCGTACGGATCGGGCGGCCCAAGCGTAGACGCATTTCGCCCCATGCTGCCCGGTTCATGCAACGGACAACAGCAGTCCACCCGGGAGACCTTGACAACGGCCTTGCGCACACAAGAGATTGACGCGCGTAGACCTCCACTCAGACCCTCGATACCCCCGGAGCCCGTGATGCCTGCCGCATCGTCCAGAACGACCGCCGTCTCCGCCGTAGTCACCGCCGCGCTCGCCGCCGGTCTGCTCACCGGCGCCGCCACCACCTCCGCGTCCGCCTCCACCACCCCCGACCGGGCCGTGGACGGCCAGGTCCGGATCCACGACATCCAGGGCTCCACCCGGATATCCCCGCTCGTCGGCCGGCAGGTCGGTGAGGTGCCGGGCATCGTCACCGGAGTGCGGACGTACGGCTCGAAGGGCTTCTGGTTCCAGGACCCGAACCCCGACGCCGACCCCGCCACCAGCGAGGGCGTCTTCGTCTACACCGGCTCCGCACCCACCGTCGCGGTCGGTGACGCGGTCACCGTCTCCGGCACGGTCACCGAGTACGTCCCGGGGGGCCTCGGCTCCGGCAATCAGTCGCTCACCCAGATCAGCAAGCCCACCGTCGCCGTGGTGTCCTCCGGCAACGCCCTGCCCGAGCCGGTGCGGGTCTCGGAGCGCTCGGTCCCCTCCCGGTACGCCCCGGAGGGTGATCCCGCCACGGGCGGCTCCGTCAACGCGCTGACCCTGCGGCCGTCCCGCTACGCCCTCGACTACTACGAGTCGGTCGAAGGCATGAACATCCGTGTCGGCACCTCGCGGGTGGTCGGCGCCACCGACGCACACGCCGAGCTGTGGGTGACGGTGAAGCCGCGCGAGAACGACGCCCGCCGCGGCGGCACCGTCTACGGCTCGTACGACTCGCAGAACACCGGACGGCTGCAGATCCAGTCCCTGGTGCCGCTCGCCGAGCAGCCCTTCCCCAAGGCCGACGTGGGCGACGTGCTGTCCGGTACGACCGAGGGCCCGCTCGACTTCAACCAGTACGGCGGCTACACGCTGACCGCCCGCACCATGGGCACGGTCACCGCCAAGGGTCTGCGGCGGGAGGTCACCCGCAAGCAGCGCGGTGGCGAGCTGGCCGTGGCGACGTACAACGTCGAGAACCTCGACCCGACCGACCCGCAGGAGAAGTTCGACGCGCTCGCCGCCGCGGTCGTCGACAACCTCGCCTCGCCCGACATCGTGGCGCTGGAGGAGATCCAGGACAACAACGGCGCGAAGAGCGACGGCACGGTCGCCGCCGACCTGACGGTGAAGAAGTTCACCGACGCGATCGTGGCGGCGGGCGGCCCGGCGTACGAGTGGCGCTCCATCGACCCGCAGGACAAGAAGGACGGCGGCGAGCCCGGCGGCAACATCCGCCAGGTGTTCCTCTTCAACCCGGAGCGGGTCTCGTTCACCGACCGGGCCGGCGGCGACGCGACGACGGCGACCGATGTCGTACGGGAGCGGGGCCGCGCCGCCCTGACCTTCTCCCCCGGCCGGATCGACCCGGCGAACGCGGCGTGGGAGAACAGCCGCAAGCCGCTCGTCGGCGAGTTCGGCTTCCGCGGCCGTCCGGTCTTCGTCGTCGCCAACCACTTCGCGTCCAAGGGCGGCGACGAGTCCATCTTCTCGGAGCACCAGCCGCCGTCCCGTTCCTCGGAGGTCCAGCGGCACGCGCAGGGCCAGGCGGTCAACACCTTCGTCAAGAAGCTGCTGAGCGTCCAGAAGAACGCGGACGTCCTGGTCGTCGGCGACATCAACGACTTCGAGTTCTCCGGCACGGCCAAGGCGCTGACGGCCGGAGGCGTGCTGTACCCGGCGATCAAGTCCCTGCCGCGCTCGGAGCGTTACAGCTACGTCTACCAGGGCAACAGCCAGGTCCTCGACCAGATCCTGACCAGCCCGTCGATCCACGACTACCACTACGACAGCGTGCACATCAACGCCGAGTTCGCCGACCAGAACAGCGACCACGACCCGCAGGTGCTCCGCTTCCGCCCGTAGCAACGGCCCTACGCGCCCGCCCCCGGCCGGATGCCGAGGGCGGGCGTGTACCGGTGCACCCCGCCGCCGGTCACCCCCGGGTACGACCGCACCCGTTCCCACTGCGGCGTGACCGACCCGATCCCGGCACCGGGCGCGGCCAGGGCGTCGATGTGGGCCTCGGCGCTCTCCCATTCGGCGTAGTTGAGCACGCGCGTCCCGTCGGTGCTCACATGGAAGTGCCCGGAGATGCCGCCGGGGGCGTGCGCCGGGTCGGTTCCCAGCGCCTCGAACACGGTGTCCACCCAGTCCCGTTGCCGCGCCTTGTCCGCCCCCTCGAACTCGACGTCGACGATCACGACGCAGCCCGGCTCCCGCCCGTCGCCCTCACCCAGGGACACGGAACGGTAGAGCTCCAGGGTGTGCAGTCCGAGCCGCCGGATGCCCGGCACCGCGGCGTCGATGTCCGCGTTGCGCTCGTCCCTGCCCTGCCGGAAGAAGTCCTGGTACGCCTGCTCACCACTCCACTGGCTGTAGTGGAACAGGGTCTTCCCGTCCTCACCGGCATGGACGGTGTACGAAAGAAGTCCCGGATGGGGCCAGTCCCGGCCGTCCCACGCCTCACGAATGGCCTCGATCGTCCGCCGCATGCGCTCCGGGGTGCCGACATCCCAGGTGCTCGCCTTGACGAGTCCGACGTCGTTTCGGGCAAGATCGGGACGGGATTGGAATCGCACGCTCATGACGGGTCCTCCTGACCGGGGCGCCCGGGTGGTGCGCCGCTGTCGGCCACCCTGGTACGTCAAGCGCGCTTGAGGTCAACAGCACGCCCTGTCGACACCGTCGGGCCCACCGACAGCACAACGAACGGAGTACCGCATGGCACCCCACCTCAGGACGATCAGCCGCGAGGAGCATCTGGCGTTCGTCGCGAGCCGTCCGGCCGCGAGCCATATGCAGGTTCCGTCATGGGGCGATGTGAAGCCCGACTGGCGCGCGGAGAGCATCGGCTGGTTCGAGCGGGACGGTGCGGGCGGGGAACGGATCGTCGGGGCCGGACTCGTCCTGTACCGGCCGATCCCCCGGGTGAAGCGCTATCTGGCCTATCTGCCGGAGGGCCCGGTCATCGACTGGCACGGCACGGAGCTGGGGCAGTGGCTGGAGCCGATGCTGGCGCACCTGAAGGCACAGGGCGCGTTCTCGGTGCGCATGGGCCCGCCGGTGGTCGCCCGGCGCTGGGACGCCCGGACCGTCAAGGACGCCATCGCCGACCCGGCCTCGGGGCGCCTGCGCGACGTGCCACCGGACGCCGAGGAGCCGCGGGCCGCCGAGGTCGTGGAGCGGCTGCGCGGGCTGGGCTGGCGGCGGGGCGAGGAGGAGAGCGAGGACGGTTTCAGCGCGGGACAGCCCCGGTACGTCTTCCAGGTGCCGTTCGCCGGGCTGTCGCTGGAGGAGATCCGGGGCAATCTGAACCAGCAGTGGCGCCGCAACATCAAGAAGGCGGAGAAGGCGGGCGTCAAGGTCGTCGAGGGCGACTACGAGGACCTCCCGGCCTTCTACGAGCTGTACCGCGAGACGGCCGAACGCGACCGCTTCGTCCCTCGTCCGCTCGCCTACTTCCAGCGCATGTGGACCGCGCTGCGGGCCGAGGCCCCCGACCGGATGCGGCTCTACCTCGCCCAGCACGACGGGGAGACGCTCTCCGCGGCGACGATGCTGACCGTGGGGAACCACGTCTGGTACTCCTACGGCGCCTCGACCGGCCGCAGGCGCGAGGTCCAGCCCAGCAACGCCATCCAGTGGCGCATGATGAGCGACGCGCACGAACGGGGCGCGGCCGTCTACGACTTGCGCGGCATCACCGACACCCTGGACGAGAGCAACCATCTGGTGGGCCTACTGCGCTTCAAGGTCGGCACGGGCGGCCGGGCCGCGGAGTACATCGGCGAGTGGGACTACCCGATCAACAAGGTGCTCCACAAGGCCTTCACCCTCTACATGGCTCGCCGCTGAGCGGCGCGGCGCCCGTGGCAGACTCGGGAACATGATCCTTCGCACCGCCACCCGGGCCGACCTGCCGGCCGTCCTCGCCCTGCTCGCCGACGAGGATCGGGTCGTCGATCCGGCCTCGGTCGCGGTCGACGACGCGTACGAGAGGGCCTTCGCCGCCATCGAGAGCGACCCGCGCAACGAGATGCTGGTGCTGGTGGACGGTGACACCGTGCTGGGCTGCGCCCAGGCGACGTACATACCGGGGCTCGGCAGGAACGGCGAGGAGCGGGTGCTGATCGAGGCGGTACGGGTCAGGGCCGACCGGCGGGGCGGCGGGCTGGGGCGGGAGCTGATGAGGCAGGCCGTCGACCGGGCCCGGCTGCGGGGGTGCGGGCTGATGCAGCTGACCAGCGGCAAGCCGCGCGCGGACGCGCACCGGTTCTACGAGTCGCTGGGCTTCGCCCGCAGCCACGAGGGCTTCAAGCTCGCCCTCTGACCCCGCGCCGCCGTGGTGCTGCTACGCGGGGTCGGTCCGCCACGCGGTCATGTTGAGTTCGTCGAGCAGCCGTACGTCGCTGCCCTTGAGCGGGAAGGTGCGCGCCTCCAGGCCGGGGGCCGGTGCGATCTCCAGGGCGTCGCCCTCGATGAGGTCGCCGCCGGTCGGGGTGGAGACCCAGGCCAGCAGTGATCGCATCGTCTTCCCCGGCTTCAGCACGACCTCCTGCGGCCCGTGATCGCTGCCCATGTAGGAGGAGCCCGGGTTCACCGGGACGGGCAGCGGATCGCCGGCCTCGTCCAGGGCCCGGACGGACGGGTAGCCGTGGACCCGGTACGGCTTGCTGCCGCAGTTGGTGAGGGTGAGCCCGACGGCCCGGTGGCCGAGTGCCGCCTCCACCTCGCCCATGTCGACGACGACGCCGGAGGACGGGCAGCCGGCCGGGACGGTGGGTGTGGGGGCGGGCCCCTGCGCGGCCGGAGGACGGTCGGGAAGTTTGGTGGCGACGCTGGGGAACGGGGTCGGCAGCTTGTCGGCGTGCACCCGGTACGGATCGCTGGGCGTCGGTTCCGGCTCGCCCTCGCCCGCCGGTACGAGGAACCCGGCGCATCCGGAGAGCGCCAGGCCCAGCGCCCCGGCCAGCAGCCCGGCCGCCAGCGGTCCCCGTCTCCCGGTCCCCGCCCACGCCAGTCCTCGCATGCTCACGCACCCACCCCGATCTCGGCCTGTCGCATAGGCGTTCGATCATGCCAGACCCGTGGGCGCGACCCCACGACCGTTCAGTCCTTCTTTCCGCTCGCCCCAAGCAGATCTAAGTGGACCTTCACGGTCCGGTCGACCGAGACTTCGGGTATGACCGCACCCACAGCCCCCTTCGGCCGCGCGCTCTGCGCCATGATCACGCCGTTCACCGCCTCCGGCGAGCTGGACCCGGAGGCCGCCGGGAAGCATGCCGCCGCCCTGGTCGCCGATGGTTGCGACGGCCTGGTGCTGAGCGGTACCACCGGCGAGTCGCCGACCACCACCGACGCCGAGAAGACCGCGCTGCTGCGGGCGGTGCGGGCGGCGGTCGGCGACGGCGTGCCGATCGTCGCCGGGGTCGGCAGCGCGGACACCCGGCACACCGTGGACCTCGCCCGGCAGGCCGAACAGGCGGGCGCGGACGGCCTGTTGGTGGTGGCGCCGTACTACAGCCGGCCGCCGCAGACCGCCGTCGAGGCGCACTTCAGGCGCGTCGCCGACGCGACCGGCCTTCCGCTGATGCTGTACGACATCCCCGGCCGCACCGGCACCCGCATCGAGCCGGAGACCCTGCTGCGGCTCGCGGAGCACCCCCGCGTCACGGCCGTGAAGGACTGCGCGTACGACCTGCTCGGCTCCACGAAGGTGATCGGCGCGACCTCGCTGGCGTACTACTCGGGCTGCGAGGAGCTGAATCTGCCGTTGTACGCGGTGGGCGCGGCGGGCTATGTCAGCACGGTCGCCAATGTGGCGCCCCGTCGGCTGAGGGCGGTCCTGGACGCGTTCGACGCCGGGGACACCGCCGGGGCCGCCCGGCTCAACCGGCTGGTCCTCCCCCTCGCCGAGGCGATGATGGCGTCCGGGCTGCCCGGCACGGTCACGGCCAAGGCGCTGCTCGGCGCCGGACCGGTCCGCGAACCGCTGCAGCCCGCCGGGCGCGAGGCGACCGACGGGCTGCGGAGGGTCTACGAGGAACTGCTTTCCGCCACGGATTAGTTGTGGCTGTGCAGGACGTCGTTGAGGCCGTCCCAGACCGCGTTGTTCGGGCGGGCCTCGACGGCGCCGGAGACCGAGTTGCGGCGGAAGAGGATGTTCGAGGCGCCGGAGAGCTCGCGGGCCTTGACGATCTGGCCGTCCGGCAGCGTGATGCGGGTACCGGCCGTGACATAGAGCCCGGCCTCGACGACGCACTCGTCGCCGAGCGCGATCCCGACGCCGGCCTCGGCGCCGATCAGGCAGCGCTCGCCGATGACGATGCGCTCCTTGCCGCCGCCGGAGAGGGTGCCCATGGTGGAGGCGCCGCCGCCGATGTCGGAGCCGTTGCCGACGACGACACCCGCGGAGATGCGGCCCTCGACCATCGACGTGCCGAGGGTGCCCGCGTTGAAGTTGACGAAGCCCTCGTGCATGACGGTCGTGCCGGCGGCGAGGTGCGCGCCGAGGCGGACCCGGTCGGCGTCGGCGATCCGGACGCCCTTCGGCGCGACGTAGTCCGTCATCCGGGGGAACTTGTCGACCGAGGTGACCTGGAGGTGCAGGCCCCCAGCACGGGCGTTCAGCCGCACCTTCTCCACGTCGTCCACGGCGACCGGGCCGAGCGAGGTCCAGGCGACGTTGGCGAGGAGGCCGAAGAGTCCGTCCAGGTTCTGGCCGTGCGGCTGGACGAGGCGGTGCGAGAGGAGGTGCAGGCGCAGGTACGCGTCGTGTGCGTCGAGCGGCTTGTCGTCGAGCGAGGCGATGACCGTACGTACGGCGACGATCTCGACACCGCGGCGGGCGTCCACGCCGATGGCCTTGGCGGCCCCCTCGCCGAGGAGGTTGACGGCCTGGTCGGGGGTGAGCCGTTCGGTTCCGGCCGGGCCGGGCTCGGCGGTGAGCTCGGGGGCGGGGAACCAGGTGTCGAGAACGGAACCGTCGCCGGCGATGGTGGCGAGGCCGGCGGCGACGGCGCCGGTGGTGCGAGCAGGAGTCGTGTCGGTCATGACACGAAACCTAACCGGCGAGGCACCGCGGGAGCCAACCGGTCTCGCCGGATGGTCGCGGCGCGGCCCCGGAGCCCGCCCGATGGTCGCGACGTGGCACCCGGCGCCCCCGGCCACCCGGTCAGCCGGGCTGCGCCTGCCGTTCGGGGGTACGCGCGGGAGCCTGCTCGCGCACCGGCCCCCGCAGCCGCCGCGCCGCCAGCACCGCCGCCCCCGCGCCACAGGCCAGTACCGCGCACGCGGGCCAGAGCAGTCCGGGCGCGTGGGCGTAGAGCGCACCGCCGAGCGGCGGCGCCAGCACCTGGCCGCTGATGGAGGCGCCCGCGTACAGGCTCTGGAAGCGGCCCTGCGCATGGGCGGGAGCCTGATCGGCGACGTACGCCGTCGCAGTGGTCTTGTAGAGGATCTCGCCCGCGGTCAGCGAGGCCATCATGGTGATGGCGAACAGCGCCCCGGCGCCCGGGATCAGCACCGCGTAGCCCAGCCCCACCAGCAACAGCCCGGTGCCCACGATGCCCAGCGGCGCCCGTCGGCGCAGCGCGTGCGCCGCAGGGAGTTCCAGCAGCAGGATGACGCCGCCGTTGACCGACAGCAGCCAGCCGTAGAACTGGGCGCCGTGGCCGTGCTCGGTGAGGAAGACGGGCAGGGTCGAGTACTGCTGCCGGTAGACGAGGTCGACGCAGAGAATCGCGGCGAGCAGGACCAGCACGGCGGGCCTGGCCCGCAGCTCCCGCCAGAGGCCGGGCGCGCCGGGGCCGTGGGCCGGCCGACCGTGCGCGGTGCCGTGCGCCGGGAGCACCGTCGCCGCGTACCAGGCGAAGAGCAGGGTCCCGAGGCCGTCGGCGACGAACAGCCAGTCGTACGAGAAGCGGGCGGCGATCAGCGCGCCCAGCGGCGGTCCCACGGCGAACGCGGCATTGCCCGCGGCCCGCACGAGGGCGAAGCTCCGACGCCGTCCGCCCTCGGGGACGGAGACCGCGACGAGTGCGGAGTTGGCCGCGCGCACGACGCCCGCCGCGTACTGCGCGAGCGGCAGCACCCCGTACATCGCCGCGATCGGAAGGACCGGCAGGGACGCGAGCGCCGCCCCGCTGACCAGCGCGCCGGTCAGGAGCATCCGGCGGTGGCCGTAGCGGTCGCCGAACCAGCCGCCGGTGAAGTTCCCCGCGACGAGGCCGATGCCGCCGATGCCCGCGACGACTCCGGCCTGCGGGACGCTCAGCCCGCGCGGGCCGGTCAGATAGACGAAGAGATAGACGAAGGTGAAGCTGACGACTCCGTTGAGAAAGGAGCCGAAGGCCAGCAGCCGCACCGTGCGCGGTACGTCCCGCACGATCCCGAAGAAACTCATCCCCAGCACCCTCCCCCAGTAAGTTTCCTTTGGGAACGGACTATGACATCATGCTTTCCTGCTGGTCAATCCGGTAAGAGGCGGATACCGAGACCGACGGAGGAGCCCATGCCCCAGCGCACCAGCCTGGCCGACGCCGACTGCGCGATCGCCCAGGCGCTCGATGTCGTGGGCGACTGGTGGACCCTGCTGATCGTGCGGGACACGGCGCGCGGGGTGTGTCGCTTCGACGCGCTCCAGGAAGAGCTGGGCGTGTCCCGCAAGGTGCTGACGGAGCGGCTGCGGCTGCTGGTCGACGCGGAGGTGCTCTCCCGGGAGCCGTACCAGGACCGGCCGCCCCGGTACGAGTACCGGCTCACCCGGCGGGGCCGCGCACTGCTTCCCGTACTGATCGCGCTCCAGGACTGGGGCGACACCTGGGTGCTGGGGGAAGGGGAAACGATGGCGACGGCCGCGGAGAGTTCGAAGGAGGCGGCCCGGGTGCACGCCCTGGTGGGCACCCGCCTGCCCGCACTGCGACTGCTGGACCACGACGGCGCGCCGCGCGACCCGGTCGCCGACACCCCGTACACCGTCCTGTACTTCTTCCCCGGCGCCTATGCCCGCCGGGACGCCTATCCGCCGGGCTGGGCCGAGATCCCGGGGGCGAGCGGCTGCACGCTCGAATCCTGCACGTACCGCGACCAGTTGGCCGAGTTCACGGCGGCCGGCGCGACCGTGCACGGGGTCTCCACCCAACGCCCGGACGAGCAGCGGGCCTTCGCGGACGCGGAGCGGCTGCGGTTCCCGCTGCTGTCCGACGCGGAGCTGGAACTGACGGCGGCGCTGCGCCTGCCGACCTTCCGCGCGGGGGGGACCAGCCGGATGAAGCGGCTGACGCTGGTGGTGGACCGCGACCGGACGGTTCGCGAGGCGCTGTATCCGATCACGGACATCGAGGCGAGCGTCCGGGCGGCCCTGACGGCGGTACGGAGCGGGGACCCGTCCGGCGCTTGAGGGACGCCCGCGGGCGGAGCGGCCCGCGCCTGGCGGTCACCCCGACGCCCGGGGGTGCGGCCCCGGGCATCGGTCCGCACGCGCGGGCGGAGCCGTCATCCGGCGATCCGCCCCAGCATCTCGCGCGCGTACGCCTCGTCGTACTCGCCGCCGGTGAGCAGCACCTGCAGACAGATCCCGTCCATGAGCGCGATCAGCGCCCGCGCCGTGGCCGGATCGGTCCGCCGGGACAGCAGCTCGGCGGTACCGTCGGTCCACTCGCCGGCGACGGGCCGCAGCGCGGGCCTGCGGAGTGCGGCGAGATACAGCTCGTACTCCAGCTCGGCCCGTCCGCGCCCGCCGGAGAAGTACGCCCCCAGCAGCCCGGCCAGCTCCGCGGCGAGGTCGGACTCCGGGCCGGTCAGAGCCTCGCTCTCCCGCATGACCTCGGCGAAGTTCTCGTTCGACCGGCGCAGCGCGGCGATCAACAGCTCGTCCAGCGAGGCGAAGTGATACGTCGTCGAGCCGAGCGGCACATCGGCCTCGGCCGCGACGGAGCGGTGGCTCAGCCCCGCGATTCCTCTGGCGCCGACCACCCTGATCGCGGCGTCGATGATCCGGTCGCGCCGCTCGGGGTCGTAGCGGCGCGCCATCAGTGGGCCCCGCCCAGATTCAGCACCACCACTCCGGCGATGACCAGCGCTATGCCCGCCAGCTTGACCGGGCCGCCGGACTCCCCCATGAAGAGGATGCCGATGGCGGCGACCGCCGCGGTGCCGATCCCGGCCCAGATGGCATAGGCGGTGCCCACCGACAGCGTCTTCAGCGTCTGGGCGAGCAGCCCGAAGGCCACCAGGTATCCCGCGACGGTGATCAGCGAGGGCCAGAGCCGGGTGAAGCCCTCGCTGTACTTCATGGCCGTCGTGCCGGCCACCTCCGCCGCGATCGCCGCGGCCAGCAGTCCGTATCCCATGTGTACGAGTGTACGCATCGCCGTCCGCACGACGGTACGGGCGCTTCCCGCCGGTCGGGACGCTACGGTGTCCCGACCAGCACACCGGACAACGACATACGACGGAGCAGCAGTGGCGCAGGACGCAGGGTGGGGCGGCGGAGCACCGTACGGAGGGCCCCCGGGACCCCCGGGATGGGGCGGCTGGATGCCGCCGCCGAAGCCCGGGGTGATACCGCTGGTGCCCCTGAAGCTCGGGGACATATTCAGCGGCGCCTTCAGCACGATGGGGCGCTACTGGAAGCAGCTGTTCGGCATCGGCGCGGCCGTGTACGGCGGGTCGCTGGTGTTCATGGCCGCCGTGGTCCTGATCGGGTACTCGGCGGTCAGCGGTCATCTGCACCGGATCATCGCGCTCAGCGCGGACGAGGACCCGGCGTCGTCCGACGTGGTGCCGATCGTGGTCGGTCTCGGTGTCGTCTGGCTGCTCGCCCTGATCGTCTTCGCGGTCGGAACGGCCATGATGTACGCGACCGTTCCCGCGATTCTGCAGGAGGCGGTGCTGGGCAGGCCGACCACCTTCTCCGTCATCTGGCGCCGGGCCTGGTCCCGCGTGCCGGCGGTGTTCGGAACGGTGGTCCTGACCTTCCTGATCGCGATGATCCCGACGGTGCTCGTGGTGGTCGGCTTCTTCGCGTTCATGATCGGCGCCATCACCCTGGCGCACGGGGGCGATGTCGCGTTGTGGGCCGCGCTCGGCTTCCTGGGCGCCCTGGCCACCGCCCCGCTCGCGATCTGGCTCTGTGTGAAGTTCTGCCTGGCGCCCTCGGCCGCGGTGTTCGAGGGGCAGTCCCCGGTGGCCGCGCTGCGACGCTCCTCGCAGTTGGTGCGGGGCGACTGGTGGCGGGTCCTCGGGATCACCCTGCTCGCCTTCGCCCTGGCCGCCGTGGCGAACTACATCATCCAGATCCCGTTCTCGTTCCTCGGCATGTTCTCCGGCATCATCGGCGGATCGACCCTGGACGAGGACCCGAACCCCGCCGCGATCATCTTCGCCATGAGCGGCTACCTGGTGATCATGGCGCTGGGACAGCTGATCGGTCAGTTCATCTCGGCGACGTTCCCACAGCTGGTGACCGGGCTGCTCTACGTCGACCGGCGCATGCGTACGGAGAACCTGGGCCCGGCCCTCGCCGAGGCGGCGGCCGTACCCCCGCAGTACGGCCCGCAGTACGGCCCCTAGGACGGGCCCGCGAAGGCCCGCCCGGTTCCGCTCTCAGTCGATGAGCGAGTTCTTCGGTGTCAGCACACAGAACTCGTTCCCCTCGGGGTCCTCCAGCACCACCCAGGACACATCCGGCTGCTGCCCGATGTCGGCCCGCCGCGCCCCGAGCCCGATGATGCGCTCGACCTCGGCCTCCAGGTCGTCGGGGGCGAGATCGATGTGCAGCCGGTTCTTGACCGTCTTCCCCTCCGGTACGGGAACGAAGGTGATACCGGGACGGGCGGACTTGTCGGCACCGATGACGATCTCGTCCTCGGCCTCGAAGAGCAGCTGCCAGTCGAGCACTTGGCACCAGAAGCGGGCGAGCGACGGCAGGTCGTGGGTGTCGACGACAATGCTGTAAAAGGAAACGGCCATGCCCGCCAGTCTGTCCGGCGTGCATGGCCGTTCGCCACATCGAACCGCAAGGGCGTTCGACCCATCAGCCGCCGACGGTGAACCAGACGGCCCGGGACTTCTTCCATTCGACGTGGTCGAGATCCTTCGCCTCCGTGCCGTCCCCGTACAGATCAGCCGATCCGGCATCCGTGATCAGCTGTGCCCGGGTGCCCGGAACCGTCAGGTCCGGCACCTCCACGACGGCCTCCCAGCCGCCCGGGTCCGCCGTCGGCAGATCGGCCCGCTTGACCGGCGCGTGCGCGGCGACACCGTCCCAGGTGTAGAGGGCGTACGGGTCGGAGTTGTCGTCGGCAGCCCAGGAACCGGCCACGATCAGATACTGGTCGGCGGCGTTCTTCCGGATGTCCCGGATGCTGAGCCCGCCGAGGTCCAGCTCGATCGGCGCGCCCATGACCGCCTTCGCCCCGCTGCCGGCCACCTTGTCGAAGTTGGTGACGGGCACGATCAGGGCCTTGCCTCCCGACTTCGGCGGCACCAGGGGCGCCCGGAAGCCGAGATACGCGGTGGTCGTCGAGCCGGGCGCGAACTCCAGGCCCTCGATGTTGAACCCGTCGATCTGCTTGGGCGCTTCACCGTCCGCCGTCCCCGCGGCGAAGCCGAGCCGGTCGCCGTTCGCCTCGTCCCAGGCGACGAGGTCGTCACGGAGCTTCTTGTACGAGCCGCCCACCGTCAGCTGGGTGGCGGCGCCCGACCCGGTCACCGTCGTGGTGAAGACGGTGTTGCGGCCGGACTTGTACTCGCCGTCCTTGTTGTTGCCGAGCGAACCGGTCCAGTAGATGGTGTTGCCGGCCCGTGCCGCGCCTTCGATGTCGATCTCCTTCGACACCCCGAGCTTCGAGCCGACGTCCCAGGTCTTCACCGGCGCGCCGGAGGCGGAACGGTCGTACAGGCGCAGCGTGTTGGACTCGTCGTCGGCCACGACCACGTAGCCGCCACCGACGTCGACGGCGGCCGAGGAGTCCGAGGAACCGGTGAGGTAGCGGGTGTCGGCGGCGTTCTGCACGGCGGCGGAGGCGGCGTAGTGCAGCGTCCTGGTGGCGGTCTTGCCGCCGAGTCCGGTGACCTTGATCGTGAGGTCGGTGTAGCCGCGCCCGTGTGCGGCGACCGTGAGCTTCCGGGTGCTCCCGGTCCCCGTCACGGTCACATCACCGGTCCCGGCGACGGACGGCTTGGAGCTGGCGGACGCCGCCACGCCGAGCGCGGTCGCCTCGGCCCCGCTCTGCGCGACGGTGACGGTCACCACGGGGTCGCCGGTCGCACCGACGGCGCCGGAGAGGTAGGAGACCGAGAGCCCGATCGTCGGCGTTCCGTAACTCGCGGCGTGCGCGGGGGTGTTGATCCCCAGGGCAGCCAGCAGGAGAACGCCGCTCGCGGCGGCGGCCGCCCTGCGGTCGGGGAGCGAAAACTGATGCAGCACGGCATGCCTCTCGTCGGCGTGGTGTCGCGGGTACGTTCCGGTACCCATGCCAACGAGGGACACACATCATGCGTACGGCAGACGAAGCGACGACGAAAAACGGCCCCCGGGCCGGGGGCCGTTCGTCGTCGGCGGTGGGCTCAGACGTTGAAGCCCAGGGCGCGCAGCTGCTCGCGCCCGTCGTCCGTGATCTTGTCGGGGCCCCACGGCGGCATCCAGACCCAGTTGATCCGCAGCTCGTTGACGATGCCGTCGGTCGCCGACTTCGCCTGGTCCTCGATGACATCGGTCAGCGGACAGGCCGCGGACGTCAGCGTCATGTCGAGGGTGGCGATATTGGCGTCGTCGATGTGGATGCCGTAGATCAGGCCCAGGTTGACGACGTCGATGCCCAGCTCGGGGTCGACCACGTCGTACAGCGCCTCGCGGACCTCCTCCTCGGAGGCCGGCTTGGTGGTGAGAGTCTCGTTGTCGCTCATGCCGTCTTCCCTTCGGACAGCGCTTTCGCCGTCGCGTCCTTCCACGCCATCCAGCTCAGCAGCGCGCACTTCACCCGGGCCGGGTACTTCGAGACACCGGCGAACGCGACCGCGTCCTCCAGCACCTCCTCCATCGCGTCGTCCGGCTCCAGCTGGCCCTTGGACTGCATCAGCTCCAGGAAGGTCTCCTGGATCTTCTGCGCCTGGCCCAGTTCCTTGCCGACCAGCAGGTCGTTCAACACGGAGGCGCTGGCCTGGCTGATGGAGCAGCCCTGGCCCTCGTACGACACGTCGACGATGGTCTCGCCGTCGTACTTCACCCGGAGAGTGATCTCGTCGCCGCACGTCGGGTTGACGTGGTGCACCTCGGCGTCGCCGTCCCGCAGGCCGCGCCCGTGGGGGTGCTTGTAGTGGTCCAGGATCACTTCCTGGTACATGGAATCAAGCTTCACCAGTCAACCCTCAGCCGCTCTGCCAATTAACCGAAAAAGTTCCGTACGTGTTCCAGTCCGTCCACCAGGGCGTCGACCTCGGCGGGCGTGGAGTACAGATAGAACGACGCTCGCGTCGTCGCAGGAATTCCGTACCGCAGGCAGACCGGCCGTGCGCAGTGGTGTCCGACCCGGACCGCGATGCCCTGTTCGTCGAGCACCTGGCCCACGTCGTGCGGGTGGATGTCACCGAGCGTGAAGGAGATCGTGGCGCCACGGTCCTCGGCCGTCGCCGGCCCGATGATCCTGAGGTCCGGGACCTCCAGGAGCCGCTTCACCGCGTACTCGGTGATCGCGTGCTCGTGCCGGTAGATCTTCTCCATGCCGATCGCCGAGAGGTAGTCCACGGCCGCGCCGAGGCCGACGGCCTGGGCGATCGGGGGCGTACCGGCCTCGAACTTGTGCGGCGCGGGGGCGTAGGTCGACGAGTGCATCGACACGGTCTCGATCATCTCGCCGCCACCGAGGAACGGCGGCAGGTCCTCCAGGAGCTCCTGCCGTCCCCAGAGCACGCCGATGCCGGTCGGGCCGACCATCTTGTGACCGGTGAAGGCCACGAAGTCGGCCTGCAGCGCCTGCACGTCGAGCACCATGTGCGGGGCGGCCTGCGAGGCGTCGATGCAGACCAGCGCGCCGACCTGCTGGGCCCGGCGGATGATCTTCTCGACCGGGTTGATCGTGCCCATGATGTTGGAGACCAGCGTGAAGGAGACGATCTTCGTCTTCTCCGTGATGATCTCTTCGATGTTGGACAGGTCGAGGCGGCCGTCGTCGGTGATGCCGAACCACTTCAGCTTCGCACCCGTGCGCTGCGAGAGCAGCTGCCACGGCACGATGTTGGAGTGGTGCTCCATCTCCGTGGTGACGATCTCGGTGTCGTGGTCCACCCGGTAGGGCTCATCGGCCCAGCCGAGCATGTTGGCCACGAGGTTGAGCGACTCGGAGGCGTTCTTGGTGAAGATCACCTCGTCGCGGCTGGGCGCGTTGATGAACGCGGCGACCTTGTCACGGGCGCCTTCGTACAGCGCCGTGGCCTCCTCCGCGATCGTGTACACACCGCGATGCACGTTGGCGTTGTGCCGCTCGTAGTACTCGTTGAGGGCGTCGAGCACCTGGCGCGGCTTCTGCGAGGTCGCGGCGCTGTCCAGGTAGACGATCTTCTTCCCGTCGTGGACCGTACGATCCAGCAGGGGGAAGTCCTTGCGGATCGCCTCGGTGTCGAGGAGGCCCGGCAGCTGTGTCACGCGGAAGCGCCACCCTTCACATATGCCTCGTAGCCCTCGTTCTCCAGCTTGTCGGCGAGCTCGGCGCCGCCGGACTCGGCAATGCGGCCGTTGGCGAAGACGTGCACGAAGTCGGGCTTGATGTAGCGGAGGATCCGCGTGTAGTGCGTGATCAGCAGGGTGCCGACCTCGCCGGTCTCGCGGACCCGGTTGACGCCCTCGGAGACGATGCGCAGGGCGTCGACGTCCAGGCCGGAGTCGGTCTCGTCGAGGATCGCGACCTTCGGCTTGAGGAGCTCCAGCTGGAGGATCTCGTGGCGCTTCTTCTCACCGCCGGAGAAGCCCTCGTTGACGTTGCGCTCGGCGAACGCCGGGTCCATCTGGAGCCCGGCCATCGTCTCCTTGACCTCCTTCACCCAGGTACGCAGCTTGGGCGCCTCGCCGCGGACGGCGGTGGCGGAGGTGCGGAGGAAGTTGGAGACCGAGACACCGGGGATCTCGACCGGGTACTGCATCGCGAGGAACAGACCGGCGCGGGCGCGCTCGTCGACGGTCATCTCCAGGACGTCCTCGCCGTCCAGGGTCACCGAACCGCTGGTGATCGTGTACTTGGGGTGACCCGCGAGGGAGTACGCGAGGGTGGACTTGCCGGACCCGTTGGGGCCCATGATGGCGTGGGTCTCGCCCTGCTTCACGGTCAGGTCGACGCCCTTGAGGATCTCCTTCGTGGCGTTGTCGGCCTCGACGGAGACGTGCAGGTCGCGGATTTCAAGCGTTGCCATGGGTGACTCAGGACTCCTGGGTGACGGAGACGAGCACATCGTCCCCTTCGATCTTGACGGGGTATACGGGGACGGGGCGCGTCGCGGGAAGGCCGGACGGCTTGCCGGTGCGGAGGTCGAAGCTGGAGCCGTGCAGCCAGCACTCGATCATGCAGTCCTCGACCTCTCCCTCGGACAGTGAGACGTTCGCGTGCGAGCAGATGTCGTTGATCGCGTACACCTCGCCCTCGGTACGGACGACGGACACCGGGACGCCGTCGAGCTCCACCCGCTTCGGGGTGTCGTCCTCCAGCTCACTCAGCGCACAGGCTTTGACGAAGGCCATCAGACGGAAGCCTTCAGCTCGGTCTCGATCTTGTCGAGCAGCCGCGCCTCGACGTCCGGCAGACCGATCTGCTGGACGAGCTCGGCGAAGAAGCCGCGCACGACGAGCCGACGGGCCTCCTCGGCCGGGATGCCACGGGACATCAGGTAGAAGAGCTGCTCGTCGTCGAAGCGGCCGGTCGCGGAGGCGTGGCCGGCGCCGACGATCTCGCCGGTCTCGATCTCCAGGTTGGGCACCGAGTCGACCCGCGCGCCGTCCGTGAGGACGAGGTTGCGGTTCATCTCGTAGGTGTCGGTGCCCTCGGCCCTGGCCCGGATGAGGACGTCACCGATCCACACCGCGTGTGCGCCTTCGCCCTGGAGCGCGCCCTTGTAGGCGGCGTTGGACTTGCAGTGCGGGGTGTTGTGGTCGACCAGGAGGCGGTGCTCCTGGTGCTGGCCCTTGTCGGTGAAGTACAGACCGAAGAGCTCGACCTCGCCGCCGGTGCCCGCGTAGCTGACGCGCGGGTGGAGACGGACGAGGTCACCGCCGAAGGTGACGACGATCGACTTGAACGAGGCGTCCCGGCCGACCAGCGCGTTGTGCTGGCCGACGTGGACGGCGGTCTCGTCCCAGTCCTGCACGGAGACGACGGTGAGCTTCGCGCCGTCACCGAGGACGTAGTCGACGTTGGCGGCGAGCACCGCGTCACCGGTGTGGTCGATGACGACGACGGCCTCGGCGAAGGCACCCAGCTCGATGACCTGGTGGCCGTAGGCCACGCCGCCCTCGCCGTGCACCGCGATGCGGATCGGCTCGGTGAGCACGGCCTCCTTGGCGACCGTGACGACGGACGCCTGTTCGAAGGACGTGTACGCCTGGGCGGCGACGCGGTCCACCGGGACGCCGGCCTTGCCGAGCCGGGCGTCGTCACGGCCGACGGTCTCGACCGTGACGCCCTCGGGAGCCTCGATCGCGACCTTCACACCGCCGCCGTTGGCGACGGCCGTGCCGTCGTGCAACCCGCGCAGCCGCTCCAGCGGCGTGAACCGCCACTCCTCCTCGCGGCCGTGCGGGACCGGGAAGTCCGCGACGTCGAAGGACGGGGGCGCGCTCATGCGCGTGGCGACGGTCGACTCGGCGGCCACCGCGATGGACCCGGTGGTGGTGGACCCCGCCGGAATGTTCTGAGCCTCAGCCATGGCTGTCGTAGTGCTCGCTTTCTCTGTCAAAAGTCGGGGGATTCGGTCGTCGGGCCGTGCTAGCCGACCGAGCCCTCCATCTGCAGCTCGATCAGCCGGTTGAGCTCGAGGGCGTACTCCATCGGCAGCTCCTTCGCGATCGGCTCGACGAAGCCGCGCACGATCATCGCCATCGCCTCGAACTCCGTCAGACCACGGCTCATCAGGTAGAAGAGCTGGTCCTCGGAGACCTTGGAGACGGTCGCCTCGTGCCCCATCGACACGTCGTCCTCGCGGACGTCGACGTAGGGGTAGGTGTCGGAGCGGGAGATCGTGTCGACCAGCAGCGCGTCACAGAGAACGTTGGACTTCGCGCCCGGCGCGCCCTCGCCGATCTCGATCAGACCGCGGTAGGAGGTGCGGCCGCCGCCTCGCGCCACCGACTTGGAGACGATGTTGGAGGAGGTGTTCGGCGCCATGTGGACCATCTTGGCGCCGGCGTCCTGGTGCTGGCCCTCGCCCGCGAAGGCGATGGACAGGGTCTCGCCCTTGGCGTGCTCGCCCATCAGGTAGACGGCCGGGTACTTCATGGTGACCTTGGAGCCGATGTTGCCGTCGACCCACTCCATGGTCGCGCCCTCGTAGGCCACGGCGCGCTTGGTGACCAGGTTGTAGACGTTGTTCGACCAGTTCTGGATCGTCGTGTAGCGGCAGCGGCCGCCCTTCTTCACGATGATCTCGACGACCGCGGAGTGCAGCGAGTCGGAGGAGTAGATCGGGGCGGTGCAGCCCTCGACGTAGTGGACGTAGGCGTCCTCGTCGACGATGATCAGCGTCCGCTCGAACTGGCCCATGTTCTCCGTGTTGATACGGAAGTAGGCCTGCAGCGGGATGTCGACGTGGACACCCTTGGGCACGTAGATGAACGAGCCGCCGGACCACACGGCCGAGTTCAGCGAGGCGAACTTGTTGTCGCCGACCGGGATGACGGTGCCGAAGTACTCCTTGAAGAGCTCCGGGTGCTCCTTCAGCGCGGTGTCGGTGTCGAGGAAGATGACGCCCTGCTCCTCCAGGTCCTCACGGATCTGGTGGTAGACGACCTCGGACTCGTACTGCGCGGCGACACCGGCGACCAGGCGCTGCTTCTCCGCCTCCGGGATGCCGAGCTTGTCGTAGGTGTTCTTGATGTCCTCGGGCAGGTCCTCCCAGGACTCCGCCTGCTTCTCGGTGGACCGCACGAAGTACTTGATGTTGTCGAAGTCGATGCCCGAGAGGTCGGAGCCCCAGTTCGGCATGGGCTTCTTGTCGAAGAGCCGCAGGCCCTTGAGGCGCAGCTTCAGCATCCACTCGGGCTCGTTCTTCTTGCCCGAGATGTCGCGGACGACCTCCTCGGAGAGCCCGCGCTTGGCTGCGGCACCCGCCGCGTCGGAGTCGGCCCAGCCGAATTCGTACGTGCCCAGACCCTCGAGCTCAGGGTGGACAGTCTCCGTAGGGAGCGTCATGCGGGGTTCCTCCCGGCCGTGCTTGCAGATGCTGAATTGGTGGTCTGTGGTGCTGAGTGGCCGCTGCGCGGAATGTACGTCGTGCACACACCGTCGCCGTGGGCGATGGTGGCCAGACGCTGCACATGCGTCCCGAGGAGGCTGGAGAAGAACTCCGTCTCCGCCTCGCACAGCTGCGGGTACTGCTCGGCGACATGGGCGACCGGGCAGTGGTGCTGGCACAGCTGCTCGCCCTGCTGCGGACCGGGCGCGCCACGCGCCGTAGCAGCGTACCCGTCGACCGACAAGGCCTTGGCCAGCGCCTCGGTGCGGGCCTCGGGGTCCGCGGCCTCGACCGCCGTGCGGTACGCCTCGGACTGGGCCGCGATCCTGGCGCGGGCGAAAGCGGTGACCGCCTCCTCGCCCGCGGTCTCGGCGATCCAGCGCAGGGCGTCCGCCGCGAGCTTGTCGTAGGACTGGTCGAAGGCGTCCCGGCCGCAGTCGGTGAGGGCGAACACCTTGGCCGGGCGGCCACGGGTCCGCGCCCCGTAGACCCGCTGCTCACGGGCCTCGACGACGCTGTCGGAGACGAGGGCGTCGAGATGGCGGCGGACCGCGGCCTGGGTGAGGCCGAGGCGCTTGGCCAGCTCGGCGACGGTGGACGGGCCGTGGTCCAGGATGGAGCGCGCGACCCGGTTGCGCGTCGAGCGCTCACCAGTCGCGAGTTCCTCCTGCGGAGCCTCGCCAACGTATTTCACAACGCCATTGTTGCGTAATTCATCCGGCCCTGACAACCACGGTCCGAAACGATCTACGGTGCCATTCATCACTTAGGGTTACCTAATTCGGCCCCGGGAGACGGGGTCATTCCGCCCCTGCCTAGACTTACCGGCCATGAAGAGCGAGTCGGCCGTAGAGGTCCGCGGCCTGGTGAAGCGGTATGGCCGCAAGACCGCCGTGGACGGCCTCGACCTGTGTGTACGCACCGGGGCCGTCACCGCTGTCCTCGGCCCCAACGGCGCTGGCAAGACCACCACCATCGAGACCTGCGAGGGTTACCGCCGCCCCGACGCCGGGACGGTACGGGTCCTCGGCCTCGACCCGGTCGCCGACGCCGCGAAGCTCCGCCCCCGGATCGGCGTGATGCTCCAGTCGGGCGGTGTCTACTCCGGAGCACGCGCCGACGAGATGCTCCGCCACATGGCGAAGCTCCACGCCCACCCGCTGGACGTCGACACCTTGATCGAGCGCCTCGGCCTCGGCAGCTGCGGCCGTACGACCTACCGGCGGCTCTCCGGCGGCCAGCAGCAGCGGCTCGCCCTGGCGATGGCCGTCGTCGGCCGCCCCGAACTGGTCTTCCTCGACGAGCCGACCGCCGGCCTCGACCCGCAGGCCCGCCGCTCCACCTGGGAGCTCGTACGCGAGCTGCGCACCGCCGGGGTGTCGGTCGTCCTCACCACGCACTTCATGGACGAGGCCGAGGAGCTCGCCGACGACGTCGCCGTCATCGACGCGGGCAAGGTCATCGCCCAGGGCAGTCCCGAGACGCTCTGCCGCGGCGGCGCCGAGAACACCCTGCGCTTCACCGGCCACCCCGGCCTGGACGTCGGGTCGCTGCTGAAGGCGCTGCCCGACGGCACCGCGGCGGCCGAGCTCACCCCCGGCGCGTACCGCATCAGCGGTGACGTCAACCCGGAGCTGCTGGCCACCGTCACCTCCTGGTGCGCGCAGAACGGAGTGATGCCGTCCGGCATCTCCGTGGAGCGGCACACGCTGGAGGACGTCTTCCTGGAACTGACCGGCAAGGAGCTGCGCGCATGAGCGCCGGTACGTACACCCCGCAGCCGGGCGCCGCCCCGCTGGGCCGCATGATCACCGCGCAGACCGCCCTGGAGACGCGGATGCTGCTGCGCAACGGCGAGCAGCTGCTGCTGACCGTGATCATCCCGACGCTGCTGCTGGTGCTGTTCAGCGCGGTCGACATCGTGGACACCGGCACGGGCGAGTCCGTCGACTTCCTGGCCCCCGGCATCCTCGCGCTGGCCGTGATGTCCACGGCCTTCACGGGCCAGGCCATCGCCACCGGTTTCGAGCGGCGGTACGGGGTGCTGAAGCGCCTCGGCGCCTCGCCGCTGCCGCGCTGGGCACTGATGACCGCCAAGACCCTCGCGGTGCTGGTCACCGAGGTGCTGCAGGTGGTGCTGCTCACGGTGATCGCGTTCGCGCTGGGCTGGTCGCCGCACGGCAACCCCTTCGCCGTCCTGCTGCTGCTCGTGCTCGGCACGGCTGCCTTCTCCGGGCTCGGGCTGCTGATGACCGGGACGCTCAAGGCGGAGGCGACGCTCGCCGCGGCCAACCTGGTCTTCCTGCTGCTGCTGGTCGGCGGCGGGGTCATCGTGCCGCTGGACAAGTTCCCGGACGCGGTGCAGTCGGTGCTCGGGCTGCTGCCGATCGCGGCCCTGTCGGACGGTCTGCGCGAGGTGCTCCAGCACGGGGCGTCGATGCCGTGGGGCGACCTCGGCATCCTGGCGGTGTGGGCGGTCCTCGGGCTGGGCGCGGCGGCGAAGTTCTTCCGCTGGGAGTGAGGCCACCGGAAGCGGGGCCGCCGGAAGTGCGGCCCCCTGGGAGTGAGGCCGCGAACGCGCTCCGTCGACGTTTCGGGTAACTCGTCCCCCTCGTGAAAGCTTGCACAAGCCGCCGCCTACGATGGTGCGCGTGCCCAAGCTGACCCGAGCCGAAGTCGCTCAAGCCGCGCGGAACCCGCTCCTGTACATCGCCGAGCGATGGACCCCCAGCCCCCGCACGGTCCGCCGTGCGGCCATGTCGGCCGTCGTCATGGCCGTAGTCATCGTCGTGACCGGTGGCGCGGTACGACTGACCGGCTCCGGCCTCGGCTGCCCGACCTGGCCCAAGTGCACCGACGAGAGCCTCACGGCGACGAGCGAGATGGGCTTCCACGGCGTCATCGAGTTCGGCAACCGGATGCTGACGTACGTCCTGTGCGCGGCCGTCGGATGGGCGATCATCGCCGCCCGGTCCGCCAAACCCTGGCGACGCAGTCTGACCAGGCTCGGCTGGGTGCAGTTCTGGGTGGTCATGGGCAATGCCGTGCTCGGCGGCATCGTGGTGCTGGTCGGCCTCAACCCGTACACCGTCGCGGCGCACTTCCTGCTCTCCACGGCGCTGCTCACCGTCGCGATGGTGACCTGGCAGCGGGTCCGCGAGGGCGACGAGGAGCCCCGGCCGCTGGTCGGCAAGGCGGTGTCCCAGCTGACCTGGCTGCTCGCGGTCGCCGCGGGGCTGCTGATCGCGGTCGGCACGGTGGTCACGGGCGCCGGACGGCACGCGGGCGACTCCAGCGACGTGCACCGCATTCCGATCGACTGGAAGATGATCACGCAGCTGCACGCCGATCTGGCCTGGGTCGTGGTGGCCCTGACCGTGGCGCTCTGGTTCGTACTGAAGGCCGTCGACGCGCCGATCGGACCGCTGCACCGCACCCGTGACCTCTTCCTGGTGCTGATGGCGCAGGGCGTGATCGGGTACGTGCAATATTTCACCGACACGCCGGAGATCCTGGTAGGCCTGCACATGCTGGGCTCGTGCCTGGTGTGGATCGCGGTCGTGCGGGTGCTCCTGTCGCTGCGTGAGCGTCCCGTGACCGTGGCCGCGGTGCCCGGCCCCGCCGCCGAGCAGCCGGAGCCCGCAGCGGCGGGCTGACCGAGGGCGGCCTCCCTCCCCCGTACGCCGATCGCCGGACGGTTCCTTCTCGGAACCGTCCGGCGATCGGCGTAGGAAGGGCACCGCGCGCTCAGACCTCGCACGCCCGGGCCACGCGCGCCCGGACCACGCGCGCTCAGGCCTTGTTGGAGGGGCCGCCGACCTGGATGCCGGCCATCCGCGTCCACTCGTACGGGCCGGTGCGGACCTTCGCGGCGAACTCCCCGTCGAAGGACTCGTGCATCGTGATCCCGGCCTTCCGCGTGGCGCTCTCGGCGACCTCGTACGAGGGGGCGACCAGGTCGCCCCAGCCGCCGTCCTCACCCACGAGCACGATGCGGGTGCCCATCTGCCCCATGTAGGCGAGCTGTCCCTCCGCACCGCCGTGCGCCTTGGAGAAGGCGCCGATCTCCTTGGCGAGCTTCGCCGCCCTGCGCTCCGCGCGGGCCGCCTGCTTGCCGCTCTCCACCTGGGTCCCTGCCGTCTCAGCCATGCCCAGGATGCTACCGACGGGTAGCGCAACGTGCGACGGGCGGGGTACGTGGCCTGGACCACGTACCCCGCCCGTCGGCAGGGATCGAGGAGCGGGACTACCTGAGGAAGGGGTCGACCGCGACGGCGACGAAGAGCAGCGAGACATAGGTGATGGACCAGTGGAACAGCCGCATCTCCTTGAGCTTTCCTCCGGTCACTCCGGCCTTGGCCCGGCTCTGCAGGCCGTGCGCCTCCCAGAGCCAGAACCCGCCGGTCGCCAGCGCCACCGCCGTGTAGAACCAGCCGGTGTAGCCCAGCGGCGTGAGCAGCAGCGAGACGGCCACCATCACCCAGCTGTAGATGACGATCTGGCGGGCCACCACCCGGTTGGACGCGATGACCGGAAGCATCGGGACGCCGACCCGGGCGTAGTCCTCCTTCACCTTCATGGAGAGCGGCCAGTAGTGCGGCGGCGTCCAGAAGAAGATGACGGCGAAGAGGATCACCGCGGCCCAGGACATCGAGTTCGTCACGGCCGACCAGCCGATGAGAACGGGCATGCAGCCCGCGATGCCGCCCCAGACGATGTTCTGCGAGGTACGGCGCTTGAGCAGCATCGTGTAGACGACGACGTAGAACAGCAGCGCGCCGAGCGACAGCGCCGCCGAGAGCCAGTTCACCAGCAGGCCGAACCAGACCGTCGAGATCGCCGCGAGGGCGAAACCGAAGACCAGGCACTCACGCGGGCTCACCATGCCGGTGACCAGCGGGCGCTGCGACGTACGGTCCATCAACGCGTCGATGTCGCGGTCGATGTACATGTTCAGCGCGTTGGCACCGCCGGCGGAGAGGTATCCGCCGATGGTGGTGGTGACAACGAGCCACAGGTCGGGTACACCCTGAGCGGCGAGGAACATCACCGGAACAGTGGTGATCAGCAGCAGCTCGATGATCCGCGGCTTGGTCAGCGCCACGAAAGCCTTGACACGGGCCCCGAACGGGCGATGGCCCCCTGGGCTGGGAGTCAAGGCGACCCCTGCGGGTCGGGACTCGACGGCCGTCACGCACACCCCTGACAGAGAAATCCCAGCAAGCTCCGGGCGTGAAGGCCCGGTAAAGACTTGCGCGAACCAGACCACTGTAGACGTTGGGGACAGGCCGTCCTTCGCGGGGGTGGGTCGTGTTGGAGCGGCGCGGAAGCGGGGCCCATGAGCTGGGGGTACCGCTCACCGGAGCGGAACAGAAGTATCGGGACGCGCTCGCCACAGGGCCCATAAGTAAGGAGAAGCGCTCATCGGAGTAGCGCAGAAGTGAGCCGTCGCGCTCATACGGGAGGCGAACTCCGCGGGCCGCCTGCACCCTGGAAAGCAGCGGAAAATGCATGTTCCGACGGGGGTAGGCTCGACAACGCCCGGTGCGGTCACAGTCACCGGTTTACAACAGTGGAGAGGAGCCCTGACTCAGGGTGAGCACCAAGCCGACCACCACAGATCTCCAGTGGACCGAATTGGACCAGCGGGCCGTGGACACTGTCCGTGTCCTTGCAGCGGACGCCGTACAGAAGGTCGGAAACGGCCACCCTGGTACGGCCATGAGCCTCGCTCCCGCCGCGTACACCCTCTTCCAGAAGGTGATGCGCCACGACCCCGCCGACGCGGACTGGGCCGGGCGCGACCGGTTCGTGCTCTCGGCCGGTCACACCAGCCTGACCCTCTACATCCAGCTCTACCTGGCCGGGTACGGCCTGGAGCTCGATGACCTCAAGGCCTTCCGCACCTGGGGCTCGAAGACCCCCGGCCACCCGGAGTACGGCCACACCACCGGCGTCGAGACGACCACCGGCCCGCTGGGCCAGGGTGTCGCCAACGCCGTGGGCATGGCGATGGCCGCCCGCTACGAGCGCGGCCTGTTCGACCCGGAGGCGGCCCCCGGCACCTCCCCGTTCGACCACATGGTCTGGGCCATCGCCGGTGACGGCTGCCTCCAGGAGGGCATCTCCGCGGAGGCGTCCTCGCTGGCCGGGCACCAGAAGCTGGGCAACCTGGTCCTGCTGTGGGACGACAACCACATCTCCATCGAGGGCGACACGGAGACCGCGGTCTCCGAGGACACCCTGAAGCGGTACGAGGCGTACGGCTGGCACGTCCAGCGCGTCGAGCAGTTGCCCAACGGCGACCTGGACCCGGCGGGTCTGTACCGCGCGCTGCAGGCCGCCAAGGCCGAGACCGGGCGCCCGTCGTTCATCGCGGCCCGCTCGATCATCGCCTGGCCCGCGCCGCACGCCCAGAACACCGAGGCCTCGCACGGCTCGGCGCTCGGTGACGAAGAGGTCGCCGCCACGAAGAAGGTCCTCGGTTTCGACCCGGAGAAGACCTTCGAGGTCGCCGACGAGGTCATCGCCCACACCCGTGAGGCACTGGACCGCGGCCGTGAGGCCCGGGGCGAGTGGGAGAAGACCTTCGCCGCGTGGCGCACCGCCAACCCGCAGCGCGCCGCCGAGTTCGACCGGATCGCCGCCGGCGAGCTGCCCGCGGGCTGGGAGGACCGGCTTCCGGTCTTCGAGCCGGGCAAGGGTGTCGCCACCCGTGCCGCCTCCGGCAAGGTGCTCCAGGCGCTCGGCGAGATCATCCCCGAGCTGTGGGGCGGCTCCGCCGACCTCGCGGGCTCGAACAACACCACGATCGACAAGACGTCGTCGTTCCTCCCGGCGGGCAACCCGCTGCCGGGCGCGGACCCGTACGGCCGCACGATCCACTTCGGTATCCGCGAGCACGCCATGGCCGCGGCCATGAACGGCATCGCGCTGCACGGCAACACCCGTATCTACGGCGGCACCTTCCTGGTGTTCTCCGACTACATGCGCAACGCCGTGCGCCTGTCCGCGCTGATGCACCTGCCGGTGACCTACGTGTGGACGCACGACTCGATCGGTCTCGGCGAGGACGGCCCGACCCACCAGCCGGTGGAGCACCTGGCCGCGCTGCGTGCCATCCCGGGCCTGAACATCGTCCGCCCGGCCGACGCCAACGAGACCTCCATCGCCTGGCGCGAGATCCTGCGCCGCTACACCAAGGTGTTCGGCAAGGGCGCCCCGCACGGTCTGGCGCTGACCCGCCAGGGCGTTCCGACGTACGAGGCGAACGAGGACGCGGCCAAGGGCGGCTACGTGCTCTTCGAGGCCGAAGGCGGCGAGGCCCAGGTCCTCCTCATCGGTACCGGCTCCGAGGTGCACCTCGCCGTCGAGGCGCGTGAGGAGCTGCAGGCGGCCGGCATTCCGACCCGGGTGGTCTCGATGCCGTCGGTCGAGTGGTTCGAGGAGCAGGACCAGGCGTACAAGGACAGCGTCCTGCCGCCGTCCGTGAAGGCGCGCGTCGCCGTCGAGGCCGGCATCGGCCTGACCTGGTACCGCTACGTCGGTGACGCCGGCCGGATCGTCTCGCTGGAGCACTTCGGTGCCTCGGCCGACGCCAAGGTCCTCTTCCGCGAGTTCGGCTTCACCGGCGAGCACGTCGCCGCCGCCGCGCGGGAATCTCTCGCGGCAGCCACGCGCTGACGCCGTTATACGACTAGTAGGAGATGCAATTCTCATGACAGACGCACTCAAGCGCCTCTCCGACGAGGGCGTGGCGATCTGGCTCGATGACCTGTCGCGCAAGCGGATCACCTCGGGCAACCTCGCCGAGCTGATCGACCAGCAGCACGTCGTGGGCGTCACCACCAACCCGTCGATCTTCCAGAAGGCGATCTCGCACGGGGACGGTTACGAGCAGCAGCTCACCGACCTCGCCACCCGCAAGGTCACGGTCGACGAGGCCATCCGCATGATCACGACGGCCGATGTACGGGACGCGGCGGACATCCTGCGTCCGGTCTTCGACGCCACGGACGGCCAGGACGGCCGGGTCTCCATCGAGGTCGACCCGCGTCTGGCCCACCGCACCGACGCCACCGTCGCCGAGGCCAAGCAGCTGGCCTGGCTGGTGGACCGGCCCAACACGCTCATCAAGATCCCGGCGACGAAGGCCGGTCTCCCGGCGATCACCGAGGTCATCGGCAAGGGCATCAGTGTCAACGTCACGCTGATCTTCTCGCTGGAGCGCTACCGCGAGGTCATGGACGCCTACCTGGCCGGCCTGGAGAAGGCGAAGGCCGCGGGCCTGGACCTCTCCAGGATCCACTCGGTGGCCTCGTTCTTCGTGTCCCGCGTGGACACCGAGATCGACAAGCGCCTCGACTCCCTCGGCACCGACGAGGCCAAGGCGCTCAAGGGCAAGGCGGCGCTCGCCAACGCCCGGCTCGCCTACGAGGCGTACGAGGAGGTCTTCTCCTCGGACCGCTGGGCCGCCCTCGACAAGGCCCAGGCCAACAAGCAGCGTCCGCTGTGGGCCTCGACCGGCGTCAAGGACCCCGCCTACAAGGACACCCTGTACGTCGTCGACCTGGTCGCCCCCGGCACGGTGAACACCATGCCCGAGGCCACCCTGGACGCCACGGCCGACCACGGGCAGATCACGGGCGACACCATCACCGGCACCTACGAGCAGTCCCGCGCCGAGCTCGACGCGGTGGCGAAGCTCGGGATCTCCTACGACGACGTCGTCCAGCTCCTCGAGGACGAGGGCGTCGAGAAGTTCGAGGCGGCCTGGATCGACCTGCTCAACTCGACCGAGGCGGAGCTCAAGCGCCTCGCCCCTTCGGAGGGCTGACCACCTTGTCTGGTGTTCCCGGAGCCAACCCGCTTCGTGACCCCCAGGACCGACGGCTCCCGCGCATCGCGGGACCGTCGGGCCTGGTGATCTTCGGGGTCACGGGCGATTTGTCCCGCAAAAAGCTGATGCCCGCCGTCTATGACCTGGCCAATCGCGGCCTGTTGCCGCCGGGTTTCTCCCTCATCGGTTTCGCACGCCGCGAGTGGCAGGACGAGGACTTCGCACAGGAGGTCCACGACGCCGTCAAGCAGCACGCCCGTACGCCGTTCCGCGAAGAGGTCTGGCAGCAGCTCATCCAGGGGATGCGCTTCGTCCAGGGCAACTTCGACGACGACGAGGCCTTCGAGCACCTGAAGACCACGATCCAGGAGCTGGACAAGGCGCAGGGCACGGGCGGCAACTTCGCCTTCTACCTGTCCGTGCCGCCGAAGTTCTTCCCCAAGGTCGTCCAGCAGCTCAAGAAGCACGGACTCGCCGACCAGAAGGAGGGCTCCTGGCGGCGTGCCGTCATCGAGAAGCCCTTCGGCCACGACCTGAAGAGCGCGCAGGAGCTCAACCAGATCGTGCACGACGTGTTCCCGCCCAACGAGGTCTTCCGGATCGACCACTACCTGGGCAAGGAGACCGTCCAGAACATCCTGGCGCTGCGGTTCGCCAACACGATGTTCGAGCCGATCTGGAACAGGTCGTACGTCGACCACGTCCAGATCACGATGGCCGAGGACATCGGCATCGGCGGCCGGGCCGGCTACTACGACGGCATCGGCGCCGCCCGCGACGTCATCCAGAACCACCTGCTCCAGCTGCTGGCACTGACCGCGATGGAGGAGCCCGGCTCCTTCCACCCGAAGGCCCTGGTCGCCGAGAAGCTCAAGGTGCTCACGGCGGTGGAGCTGCCGGAGGACCTGGGCAAGCACACGGTGCGCGCCCAGTACGTGCACGCGTGGCAGGGCGGCGAGGAGGTCCCCGGGTACCTCGACGAGGACGGCATCGACCCCAAGTCGAAGACCGACACCTACGCCGCGATCAAGCTGACGATCAACAACCGCCGCTGGGCGGGCGTGCCGTTCTACCTCCGTACCGGAAAGCGGCTCGGCCGCCGGGTCACGGAGATCGCGGTCGTCTTCAAGCGGGCTCCGTACCTGCCCTTCGAGTCCGGCGCCACCGAGGAGCTGGGCGGCAACGCCCTGGTCATCCGGGTCCAGCCGGACGAGGGCGTGACCGTGCGGTTCGGCTCCAAGGTGCCCGGCACCTCGATGGAGGTCCGGGACGTCACGATGGACTTCGCCTACGGCGAGTCCTTCACGGAGTCCAGCCCGGAGGCCTACGAGCGGCTCATCCTCGATGTGCTGCTCGGCGACGCCAACCTCTTCCCCCGGCACCAGGAGGTCGAGCTCTCCTGGAACATCCTCGACCCGATCGAGGAGTACTGGGACAAGCACGGCAAGCCCGCACAGTACCCGGCGGGCACCTGGGGTCCGGCCGAGGCCGACGAGATGCTCGCACGAGACGGACGGAGCTGGCGCCGGCCATGAAGATCGATCTCACGGAGACCACTTCCAGCAAGATCAACCAGGCGCTGGTCTCGGCCCGCCGGGCCATCGGCACCCCGGCCATCGGCATGGTGCTCACCCTGGTCATCGTCACCGACGAGGAGAACGCGTACGACGCGCTCAAGTCGGCCGGTGACGCCTCGCGCGAGCATCCCTCGCGGATCATCGCGGTGATCAAGCGGGTCAGCCGCTCGCCGCGCAGCCGCCGGGACGCCCGGCTCGACGCCGAGGTGCGGGTCGGTTCCGACGCGGGCACCGGCGAGACGGTCGTACTGCGTCTCCACGGCGAGCTGGTCAACCACGCCCAGTCGGTGGTCCTGCCGCTGCTGCTGCCGGACGCCCCGGTCGTGGTCTGGTGGCCCGAGGACGCGCCCGCCGACCCGGCGAAGGACCCGCTGGGCGCGCTCGCCCAGCGCCGGATCACGGACGCGTACTCGGCGGAGCACCCGGGCAAGGAGCTGGCGGCGCGCGCCGACTCGTACAACCCGGGCGACACCGATCTGGCCTGGACACGCATCACGCCGTGGCGCTCGATGCTGGCGGCCGCGCTCGACCAGCAGCACGTCGAGGTCGTCTCGGCGACGGTCGAGGGCGAGTCGGAGAACCCGAGCTGCGAGCTGCTCGCCATGTGGCTCGCGGACCGGCTCAAGGTGCCGGTGGAGCGCACCGTCTCCGCCGGCCCCGGTCTGACGGCCGTGCGGATGGAGACCAAGAACGGCGTCATCGTCCTGGACCGTCCCGACGGTTCGCTGGCCACGCTCTCGATGCAGGGCCAGCCGGACCGCGCGGTGGCGCTCAAGCGGCGGGACACCGCCGAGCTGCTCGCCGAGGAGCTGCGCCGTCTGGACCCGGACAACACCTACGAGGCGACGGTGAAGTTCGGCGTGTCGAAGCTCGGCGGACCGGCCGGCCCGCAGCCGGCCGAGCCCGCCCCGGCCGCCGCCCCGGCCGCCGCGAAGAAGACCGCGGCCAAGAAGGCGGCGTCGAAGTGAGTGCCCCTCAACTCGTGGTGCACCGCGACAAGGAGCTGATGGCGCAGGCCGCCGCGGCCCGGCTGATCACGAAGATCGTGGACGCCCAGGCCGCACGCGGCTACGCCTCGGTGGTCCTCACCGGCGGGCGCAACGGCAACGGCCTGCTGGCCGCGCTCGCCGGCGCGCCCGCCAGGGACGCGATCGACTGGTCGCGGCTCGATCTGTGGTGGGGCGACGAGCGGTTCCTGCCGGAGGGCGATCCGGAGCGCAATGTCACGCAGGCCCGCGAGGCGCTGCTGGACTCGGTGGAGCTGGACCCGTCCCGGGTGCACGCGATGCCCGCTTCGGACGGCCCGTTCGGCAACGACGCCGACGCGGCGGCGGCCGCGTACGCCGAGGAACTGGCCGCCGCGGCCGGTCCCGAGGACCACGGCCCGGTGCCGACGTTCGACGTGCTGATGCTGGGCGTCGGCCCGGACACGCATGTCGCGTCGCTCTTCCCGGAGTTGCCCGCGGTACGGGAGACCGAGCGCACCGTCGTCGGTGTGCACGGCGCCCCCAAGCCGCCGCCCACCCGCGTCTCGCTCACGCTGCCCGCGATCCGGGCGGCGCGCGAGGTGTGGCTGCTCGCCGCGGGCGAGGACAAGGCGGAGGCCGCGGAGATCGCGCTCTCGGGGGCCGGGGAGATCCAGGCCCCGGCGGCCGGTGCGTACGGACGCAGCCGCACGCTGTGGCTGCTGGACGCGGCGGCGGCCTCCCGGCTGCCGCGCGCGCTGTATCCGCCGGCCTCTCCCTGAGTGACCGTCAGTACCGTTGCGCACAGGCCCGGTTCGCTCCTCGGAGCGGCCGGGCCTGCTGCGTGAGGGCGCGAAGGACTCGGGCCATGGTGCGTAGCGGGACCGTGGTGATGGGTGCGTCGGACGTACGGCGTGCGGCGGAGTTCTGGAGGGCGGCGCTCGACCACGTGGAGCGTGAGCCGTCGAAGGACGACCGGGTGGTGCTGGTCCCGGCCGAGGGGCCCGGCGCCGGGCCGGCCCTGGGCCACAGCGGTACACCGGTGCAGGAGGCCCCCCGGGTCCACCTCGATCTGTACACCGAGGTGCGGGACGCCGGGGTGGACCGGCTGATCGCACTCGGCGAACGGAGCGGGTCGACTGGGATCTGTACCCGGACGACCCGGACTTCGTGGTGCCGGCGGACCCCGAGGGAAGCCGGTTCTGCGTGATCGACACCACGCACGGCTGACCGGGGTCAGCCGGTGGGCGGGACGCGCTCCAGGAAGGGTTCCAGCAGGCCGGGCACGGCCTCGGAGGCGAAGTCGAGGCCCTCGCTCACGTCCGTGTCGTACGCCGTGTACGCGCCCGCTCCGGCGGCCGTCGTCGCGGTGACGCTCAGCACCCCGGCCCGCCGCTGGAAGTACGTCTGCCGGACCGTCCAGCCGATGACTCCGGCCCGCTCCAGCGCGGCGGTCGAGCGCCTGACGCTGCCGGACCTCACCACCAGGTAGTCGCCGCTGATGGCGTGCCCCAGGCCGCAGTACGCGTCCCGGGCCAGGAACACCCCGGCGGGCAGCGCCACGACGGCCCAGGCGAGCGCGATCCAGAGCAGGACGGGTGTCAGCAGCACACCCAGGAGGGCCAGGACCAGCGCCGGGGCCGCGACGGCCCCGAACGCCCGGCGCAGCCTGCGGCCACGGGCCGCGAGGGGGTGCCCGGTCAGCGGGGCGCCGGTCGGGGACGTGGTCTCGCGCAGGACGTCGGCGGCCACCGCGTCGGCGACGGTCCTGGGCGCGGCGGGCAGCAGGGTGTTGTGGTCGCCGTGCTGCTCCTCGTCGTCCTTGGCGAGTCCGGTGGTGATCGCGTCGACCCGGGCCGCGCCGAAGGTACGGATGCCGAGCGGTTCGACGAGGTCGATACCGCGCAGCCGGCGCTCCTCGATGGAGACGGAGCGGGAGGTCAGCAGTCCGCGGCGGATGCGCAGGGTGCCGCCGGGTTCGCGCTCCAGCCGGTAGTTCCACCACATCTCGATCCACAGGCCGAGCGCGCCGACGACACCGGCGAGCACCGCGGCGAGGGCGAGGGTCACGATCATGGCGAGCAGCGAGGTGTCCCGGAACCGGTCGCCGACCCACTCGATCACCCGCCCCTGCGCCCCGAACCAGTCGCTGACCTGCATCACCGCGCCGGCCGCCGCACCGCCGAGCGCGGGGGCGACGAACGAGACCGGCGCGTAGCGGATCCAGCGCGGGTCGAGGGCGACGAGCTCGCCCTCGCGATGGGTGCCCGGGGCGCCGGTGGCCATGCGTTCCAGCAGTTCGCGGCGGAGCCGTTCGCCCTCGGGCCGGGTGACCGGGTCGAGTTCGAGGGTGGAGTCGTTGCCGGAGTGCTCGCCGGTGCCGATGCGGACGGTGACCAGGCCGAGCACCCGTTGCAGCAGATGGGCGGTGAGGTCGACGCTGCGGATGCGTTCCCGGGCCAGTGAGCGCTTCTTGACCAGGAGCAGTCCGGTGTGGAGCTCGACCCGGTCGACGCCGACGCGGTAGCGGGTGCGGCGCCACCGTACGTGGTCGCCGGCCGCCGCGGAGCCGATCAGCAGGATCGAGCCGGCGAGGACCCAGGCGACCGCGGGCCCGAAGCCGAACCGTCCGGACAGGCCGAGCGTGGTGGGCACGGCCGCACCGGCGGCCACTCCGGCCGTGACGAGAGCGCTGACGAGCACCGTGCGCCGGTCCAGGTGCCGCCAGTCGGCGGCGGTGGCCGTGCCGGGGCCCTGGGCCCGGCTCTGCTCGCCCCCGGCGTCCGGGGAGGGGGAGAGCGCCGCCTCGGAGCTCATGTGGCGTCCCCGGGGGTGTCCTGGGTGATCCGGGTCAGCCGCTCGGCCAGTTCGGCCGCCGTTTCGTGGTCGAGGCCCTCGATCCGCACCTCGCCCTTGGCCGACGCGGTGGTCACGGTGACGGTGGCGAGCCGGTAGAGCTGTTCGAGCGGTCCGCGCACGGTGTCCACGGTCTGGATCCGGGACATCGGGGCGATCCGCCACTCCTGCCGGAAGACCCCGGTCCTGACGTACACCGCTTCGTCGGTGACCTCCCAGCGATGGGTGCGGAACCACCAGGCGGGGAGGAGGACGGCGCAGCCGGTGCCGAGGACCGCGAGGATCGCGGCGGGCAGCAGCAGCCAGAACCGGGCGGGCTCGATGAGTACGCCCAGCACGGCCAGGACGACCACGGGGGCCGCGGTCAGCAGCAGCCACTGGGCCCGCCACCATCCCACGGCCCTCGCGTCCAGCGTGTTGTTCGGCGGCCGCAGCCGCACCGTCCCCTCCCCCGTGGTCATCGGCTCAGCGCCCCCGGCGGGCGCGGTACGCCTCGACGAGCGCGGCGGTCGAGCTGTCCAGCTGCTCGCCCCCCTTGCCCTCGGTGAGCACCGGCTCGATCTTCCTGGCGAGGACCTTGCCGAGTTCGACGCCCCACTGGTCGAAGGAGTCGATGTTCCAGACGGCGCCCTGGACGAAGACCTTGTGCTCGTACAGCGCGATCAGCTGGCCGAGCACGGACGGGGTCAGCCGGTCGGCGAGGATCGTCGTCGTCGGGTGGTTGCCCCGGAAGGTCTTGTGCGGCACCAGTTCCTCGGCGACGCCCTCGGCACGGACCTCGTCCGGCGTCTTGCCGAAAGCCAGTGCCTGGGTCTGGGCGAAGAAGTTGGCCATCAGCAGATCGTGCTGGGCGACCAGGCCGGGCAGCAGGTCGGCGACCGGCTCGGCGAAGCCGATGAAGTCGGCCGGGATGACCTTGGTGCCCTGGTGGATCAGCTGGTAATAGGCGTGCTGTCCGTTGGTGCCGGGGGTGCCCCAGACGACCGGTCCGGTCTGCCAGTCGACCGGATTTCCGTCCCGGTCCACGGACTTGCCGTTGGACTCCATGTCCAGCTGCTGCAAGTACGCGGTGAACTTGGACAGATAGTGGCTGTACGGCAGCACGGCATGCGACTGGGCGTCGAAGAACGCGCCGTACCAGACGCCCAACAGCCCCAGCAGCAGGGGGACGTTGTCCTCGGCGGGGGCGGTGCGGAAGTGCTCGTCGACGAGGTGGAAGCCGTCGAGCATCTCGCGGAACCGGTCCGGGCCGATGGCGATCATCAGCGAGAGACCGATGGCGGAGTCGTACGAGTAACGGCCGCCGACCCAGTCCCAGAACTCGAACATGTTGGCCGTGTCGATGCCGAAGTCCGCGACCTTCTCGGCGTTCGTGGACAGCGCCACGAAGTGCCTGGCGACCGCGTCCTGGCCGGCCCCCAGACCGGTCAGCAGCCAGTTGCGGGCGGAGGTGGCGTTGGTGATGGTCTCGATCGTGGTGAAAGTCTTCGACGCGATGATGAAGAGCGTCTCGGCCGGGTCGAGATCGCGCACCGCCTCGTGGAGGTCGGCGCCGTCGACGTTCGACACGAAGCGGACGGTCAGTTCGCGGTCCGTGAAGGAGCGCAGCACCTCGTACGCCATGGCGGGTCCGAGGTCGGAACCGCCGATGCCGATGTTGACGACGTTCTTGATGCGCTTGCCGGTGTGACCGGTCCACTGCCCCGACCTGACGCGGTCGGAGAACGCCGCCATCTTGTCGAGCACGGCGTGCACACCCGGCACCACGTTCTCGCCGTCGACCTCGATCACCGCGTCGCGCGGGGCACGCAGCGCGGTGTGCAGGACGGCGCGGTCCTCGGTGGTGTTGATCTTCTCGCCGCGGAACATCGCGTCCCGCAGCTCGGCCACCCCGGTGGCCGCGGCGAGTTCGCGCAGCAGCCGCAGCGTCTCGTCGGTGACCAGGTGCTTGGAGTAGTCGATGTACAGATCGCCGACCCGGAGGGTGTATCCGGTACCGCGCTGCGGATCGTCCGCGAAGAGCTGTCGCAGATGTGTCGTTCCGAGCTGCTCGCGGTGCTTGCCCAGAGCGGTCCACTCGGGCGTCTGGTTGAGCCTGGTTCGGCTACGTGTATTCATCCCGGATATCAGCCCAATTCTTCTCGTGCCTGCAGATGCCCCGCTGCACCTCCAACCTAATTGATCAGAAGGGCCGACGAGGCAACGAAGACCTGCGGCACGGCAAAAGCAGACCGGCCGGGCACCTTGGGGGTGCCCGGCCGGTGAACTTCTAGATTTCGCCCCGGAGTTTCGCCAGGGCCTCGGCGAGGATGGCCTCGCCGTCCGCATCGCTGCGCCGCTCCCGTACGTACGCGAGGTGCGTCTTGTACGGCTCGGTGCGCGGCGGGTCCGGCGGGCTGTCCCGGTCCTGGCCGGCCGGGAAGCCGCAGCGCGGGCAGTCCCAGGTCTCCGGTACCTGCGCGTCACTGGCGAAGCTCGGCTGCGTCTCGTGCCCGTTCGAGCACCAGAAGGAGATGCGGAGGCGCGGCGCGGACTCGCCGCGCTCGGCCTCCCCCATCGGCCCCGCTCCGACCCGGCTTCCCCGGATCGCGTTGCCACTTGCCACGGTCGTAACTCCCTGCGTGATGGTGCTCGAAGATGCCCCAGTCTACGTAAGGCCCAACGCGCGTCCAGTGAAAGGAGTTACACCATCACCGGGAATCGCGTACGACGGGTCAGTTGTCCAGCTTGATCAGCAGACCAAGCACAACAATGCACGCGAACCATCCCAGGCCGACGACCACGGTGATCCGGTCGAGGTTCCGCTCCGCGACCGAGGAGCCGCCGACCGACGACTGCATGCCGCCACCGAACATGTCGGAGAGGCCGCCGCCCTTTCCCTTGTGCATCAGCACCAGCAGCATCAGCAGCAGGCTGAAGACGATCAGGGCGATCTCGAACGCCAAAATCACGGCTGGTCCCTACTTTCCGGAATTCCTCTGGACTGCATGTGCGAACAACGGGGGCCGGGAGGCTACACCCTCCACGGCCCCCGCAAGGGTACGACGGATCCGCGCTACCGCATACTCACTGGTCGCGGAAGCGGACGATCTTGACGAACTCGTCGGCGTCCAGCGCGGCACCGCCGATCAGCGCACCGTCCACGTCGGGCTGCGCCATGATCGCGGCGACATTGCCGGACTTCACCGAGCCGCCGTACTGGATGCGGACGGCGTCGGCCAGCTCCTGCGAGTACAGCTCGGCCAGCCGGCGGCGGATCGCTCCGCAGACCTCCTGGGCGTCCTCGGGGGTGGCGACCTCGCCGGTGCCGATGGCCCAGACCGGCTCGTACGCGATCACGATGGACTCGGCCTGCTCGGCCGGTACGTCCTTCAGACCGCCGTCGAGTTGCGCGAGGGTGTAGGAGACCTGGTCACCGGCCTTGCGGATGTCCAGGCCCTCGCCGACGCAGAGGATCGGGGTCAGGCCGTGCTTGTACGCGGCCTTCACCTTGGCGTTGCAGATCTCGTCGTTCTCACCGTGGTACTGACGGCGCTCGCTGTGGCCGACGGCGACGTAGGTGCACCGCAGCTTGGCGAGCATCGGGCCGGAGATCTCACCGGTGTACGCGCCGGAGTCGTGCGCCGAGATGTCCTGGGCGCCGTACTTGATCTTCAGCTTGTCGCCCTCGACCAGGGTCTGCACGGAGCGCAGGTCGGTGAAGGGCGGCAGGACGGCGACCTCGACGGTGTCGTAGTCCTTGTCGGTCAGCGCGAAGCCGAGCTTCTGGGTGTGTGCGATGGCCTCGAGGTGGTTGAGGTTCATCTTCCAGTTGCCCGCCATCAGCGGGGTACGAGTGGTCATGAAAGGTCAGTCCTCCAGTGCGGCGAGGCCGGGGAGCGTCTTGCCCTCGAGGTATTCGAGGCTGGCACCGCCACCGGTCGAGATGTGTCCGAATGCGTTCTCGTCGAAGCCCAGGGTGCGGACGGCCGCGGCGGAGTCGCCACCGCCGACGACACTGAAGCCCGAGGAGTCGACGAGGGCCTGGGCGACGGCCCGGGTTCCCTCGGCGTAGTCGGGGTGCTCGAAGACACCCATGGGGCCGTTCCAGAAGACGGTGGCGGCGTCGGCGAGCTTCGATGCGTACAGCGTGTTGGTCTCGGGGCCGTTGTCCAGGCCGATGAACCCAGCCGGGATGGCGTCCGCGGGCACGGTGCGGTGCTCGGTCGGGGCCTTGGCCTCGAGGTCCGGGAACTGCGCGGAGACCACGACGTCGACGGGGAGCACGAACTCCACGCCCTTGTCCTCGGCGCGCTTGAGGTACTCCAGCACCGCCGGGATCTGGTCCTCCTGCAGGAGCGAGCTGCCGACCTCGTGGCCCTGGGCCTTGAGGAAGGTGTACGCCATGCCGCCGCCGATCAGGATGCGGTCGGCGCGCTCCAGGAGGTGGTCGATGACGCCGAGCTTGTCGGAGACCTTGGAGCCGCCGAGCACCACGGCGTACGGACGCTCGACGTTCTCGGTGAGCTTCTTCAGGACGCCGACCTCGGTGGCGATCAGGTCACCGGCGGCGTGCGGCAGCCGGGCCGGGAGGTCGAAGACCGAGGCGTGCTTGCGGTGCACGGCTCCGAAGCCGTCGCCCACGTACAGGTCGGCGAGCTCGGCGAGCTGATCGGCGAAGGCGCCGCGCTCGGCGTCGTCCTTGGACGTCTCGCCGGGGTTGAAGCGGAGGTTCTCGATGACGGCGACCTCGCCGTCCCCCAGCGCGGCGACCGTGGCGCGGGCGGACTCGCCGACCGTGTCGGTCGCGAAGGCGACGTCCGTGCCGATGAGTTCACCGAGGCGGGCGGCGGCGGGCGCCAGGGAGAAGGCCGGGTCCGGAGCGCCCTTGGGGCGGCCCAGGTGCGAGGCGACGACGACCCGCGCGCCGGCCGCGACGAGCTTCTCCACGGTCGGCTGGACGGCGCGGATGCGGCCGTCGTCGGTGATGGTGGTGCCGCTCAGCGGCACGTTGAGGTCGGCGCGGACGAATACGCGCTTGCCGGTGACCCCTTCGGCGATCAGTTCGTCGATCGTCTTCATCTTGCTGGACTCCTTGGAGGGCGGGAGAGCATGCGACGGGGCTCGAACGGCGCGGCGTTGCGCTGTTCGAGCCCCGTGCTCACATCGAGGTGCCTGCCGGTTCGACGGTCAGAGCTGGTTGCCGACGAAGACGGTCAGGTCGACGAGGCGGTTGGAGTAACCCCACTCGTTGTCGTACCAGCCGAGGATCTTCACCGACTTGCCCTCCTGAACCATCGTCAGCGAGGAGTCGAAGGTGCAGGACGCCGGGTCGCCGACGATGTCCGAGGACACGATCGGGTCCTTGGTGTAGTACAGGATGCCCTTGAGGTCGCCGTCGTCCGCGGCCTTCTTGAACGCGGCGTTGACCTCGTCCTTGGTGACCTCGCGCTGCAGCTCCACGACCAGGTCGGTGGCCGAGCCGGTCGGGACCGGGACGCGCATGGCGATGCCGTCCAGCTTGCCCTTCAGCTGCGGGAGCACCAGGGCGGTGGCCTTGGCGGCACCGGTGGTGGTCGGGATGATGTTCTCGGCGGCGGCACGGGCGCGACGCAGGTCCGAGTGCGGGAAGTCCAGGATGCGCTGGTCGTTCGTGTACGCGTGGACCGTCGTCATGAGGCCCTTGACGATGCCGAAGTTCTCGTCCAGAACCTTGGCCATCGGCGCGACACAGTTGGTCGTGCAGGAGGCGTTGGAGATGACGTGGTGGTTGGCCGCGTCGTACTTGTCCTGGTTGACGCCCATCACGATGGTGATGTCCTCGCCCTTGGCCGGAGCCGAGATGAGGACCTTCTTGGCGCCGCCGGCGATGTGCTTCTCGGCGTCGGCCTTCTTCGTGAAGATGCCGGTCGACTCGATGACGATGTCGACACCCAGCTCACCCCAGGGGATGTCGGCCGGGTTGCGCTCGGAGAGCACCTTGATCGTGTGACCATCGACGGTGATGGTATCGGCGGTGTGGCTGACCTCTGCCTTGAGACGACCCAGGATGGTGTCGTACTTCAGCAGGTGGGCCGTGGTCGCGGTGTCACCCAGGTCGTTGACAGCCACGATCTCGATGTCCGCACCCTGCTCCAGCAGCGCGCGGAAGTAGTTACGACCGATGCGGCCAAAGCCGTTGATGCCTACGCGGATCGTCACGAACCGATCTCCTCGTTAGGTACGCGGGGCTTTCACCCCGGCGAGTTGTATGAGATGTCCCCGACCGCCTCCGACCCTACCTCTCCGACGGCCCCGGGGTGACATCGAGCGGGGCCGCAGGAACCGCCGAGGCCCGTACTCCTCGATAGGAGTACGGGCCTCCGAACACTCGGCCGTACACGCAGCGGAAATTACGCAGCGTCAACATCCCGTGGAGCGCCGCGCTTCCCGGATCCGGCCGGATTCACCGCCGTCGCGGGTCAGCCCACCAGGCCGTCGGCGAGCTCCTCGCTGAGAGTGGATTCGGTGCCCGGGATCCCCAGGTCCTGGGCCCGCTTGTCGGCCATCGCCAGCAGCCGGCGGATCCGGCCGGCGACCGCGTCCTTGGTCAGCGGCGGGTCGGCGAGCGCGCCCAGCTCCTCCAGGGACGCCTGCTTGTGCTCCATGCGCAGCCGGCCTGCGGCCGCGAGGTGCTCGGGCACCTCCTCGCCCAGGATCTCCAGCGCGCGCCCCACCCGGGCGCCCGCGGCGACCGCGGCCCGCGCGGAACGGCGCAGGTTGGCGTCGTCGAAGTTGGCCAGGCGGTTGGCGGTGGCGCGGACCTCGCGGCGCATCCGCCGCTCCTCCCAGGCCAGCACCGAATCATGGGCGCCCAGCCGGGTGAGCAGGGCGCCGATCGCGTCGCCGTCGCGGACGACGACCCGGTCCACCCCGCGCACCTCGCGGGCCTTGGCCGCGATGGAGAGCCGGCGGGCGGCGCCGACCAGGGCGAGCGCCGCCTCCGGGCCGGGGCAGGTCACCTCCAGGGAGGAGGACCTGCCCGGTTCGGTCAGCGAGCCATGGGCCAGGAAGGCACCGCGCCAGGCGGCCTCGGCATCGCAGGTGGCCCCCGAGACCACCTGCGGGGGCAGGCCCCGGATGGGACGGCCGCGGCCGTCCACCAGACCGGTCTGGCGGGCCAGCTGGTCGCCGCCCGCCACGACGCGTACGACGTAGCGGGAGCCGCGCCGCAGCCCGCCGGGCGCCATCACGATCAGCTCCGAGCTGTGCCCGAAGATCTCGAGAATGTCCCGCTTCAGCCGGCGCGCCGCCATCGAGGTGTCCAGCTCCGCCTCGATCACGATCCGGCCGCTCACCAGGTGCAGTCCACCCGCGAACCGAAGAATCGCCGAGACCTCTGCTTTTCTGCAGCAGGTCCGGGTCACGGGAAGCCGGGAAATTTCGTCCTTCACCGCCGGCGTCATCGCCATGGGCCGATCCTTCCATGCATCCGAAAAATACGGTCGTACGCGGCGGCCAACAGCTCCGGGTCATGAATCGGAACGCCGTCGGGTGAGGCCACCGGCGCCAGCTCGACCGCGGCGCCGAGCCGCTTGGCGGCATCGGCGAGGGACTCACGATCGGGCACGGCGGCTTCGTCGGCCAACACCACGTCCAGGGCGAGTTTAGGGGCGTGTCGTCCCAAAACCTCCAAATGACGCTGCGGGGAGAAGCCATCAGTTTCACCGGGTTGCGGTGCGAGGTTGAGCGAGAGGACCTTGCGGGCCTTGGTTTCGACGAGCGCGTCGAGCAGTTCGGGGACGAGCAGGTGCGGGATCACGGAGGAGAACCAGGACCCCGGGCCGAGCACCACCCAGTCGGCGTCGAGGACCGCGGCGACGGCCTCGGGGACGGCCGGCGGGTCGTGCGGGACGAGGTGGACGGACTGCACCTCGCCGGGGGTGAGCGCCACGGTGGCCTGTCCGCGCACGGTGTCCACGTCGTCCGGGCGGGCCGGGTCGTGTCCCCGGACGAGCGCCTGGAGCTCCAGCGGCACGGCGGACATGGGCAGCACCCGGCCGTGCGCCCCGAGGAGCCTGCCGACCAGGTCGAGAGCCTGTACATGGTCGCCGAGCTGCTCCCAGAGGGCGACGATCAGCAGATTGCCGACCGCGTGCTCGTGCAGATCGCCCTTGGACTGGAAGCGGTGCTGGATCACCCGGGCCCAGGTCTGGCCCCAGTCGTCGTCACCGCACAGGGCGGCGAGCGCCTTGCGCAGGTCGCCGGGCGGCAGGACGCCGAGCTCCTCGCGGAGCCGGCCGCTGGAGCCGCCGTCGTCGGCGACGGTGACCACGGCGGTGAGATCGCCGGTGATCCGGCGGAGCGCCGCGAGCGACGCGGACAGGCCCATGCCGCCGCCGAGGGCGACGACCTTGGGCTGCGCGCCGCGCTTGCGGCCGGACAGCGCGGAGGTGGCCCTGCGCAGCCGCCGCAGGCGCAGATTGCGGCTGGTCACTCGCGCCCCATGTCCCGGTGGACGAGAACGGTCTCGATGCCTTCGGTCGCGAGCCGGGCCGCCAGCTTCTCGGACATGGCGACCGAACGGTGCTTGCCGCCCGTGCAGCCGACGGCGATCGTCACATAGCGCTTGCCCTCGCGGCGGTACCCGGCGGCGATGAGCTGGAGCAGCTCCGTGTACTGGTTGAGGAACTCCTTGGCGCCGGGCTGGTCGAAGACGTAGGCGGAGACCTCCTCGTTGAGCCCGGTGAACGGGCGCAACTCGGGGACCCAGTGCGGGTTGGGCAGGAAGCGGCAGTCGACCACCAGGTCGGCGTCGACCGGCAGGCCGTACTTGAAGCCGAACGACATCACCGTGGCGCGCAGCTCCGGCTCCTCGTCGCCGGCGAACTGGGCGTCCATCTTGGCGCGCAGTTCGTGCACGTTGAGGCTGGACGTGTCGATCACCAGGTCGGCGTCGCCGCGGAGCTCGCGCAGCAGGTCGCGCTCGGCGGCGATGCCGTCGACGATCCGGCCGTCGCCCTGGAGGGGGTGCGGGCGACGGACCGATTCGAAGCGGCGGACGAGGGCGTCGTCGGAGGACTCCAGGAAGACGATCCGCCGGGTGACGTGCTTGGCCTCCAGGTCGGCGAGGGATTCGCGGAGGTTGTCGAAGAAGCGGCGCCCGCGGACGTCGACGACGACGGCGATCCGCGCCACGTTGCCCTGCGAGCGGGCGCCGAGCTCGACCATGGTGGGGATCAGGGCGGGCGGCAGGTTGTCGACGACGAACCAGCCGAGGTCCTCCAGACACTTGGCCGCCGTGCTGCGCCCGGCGCCCGACATCCCCGAGATGATCACCAGCTCGGGAATGGCCGCATTCCCGTCGCTCGTCTCGATCGTGGTGCCCGTACTCACGTGTCCTGCTCCGTCTGCTCGGTCGGTGCCGTCGTGCTCGACTTCTTGCTCGCGCTCGGCTTCGTGTTCGTTTTCACGCTCGGTCATGTCGTGCTGCCCCCGTCGTCCTCTTCAATGATCTCTCCTGTCGCCGTGTTCACGGCGGGCGTGGCCGGGGCGGCGGAGGCGAGGGCGACAGCCACTGATTCCGCCGTCCTGCGGCCTATCCCCGGAACCTCGCAGATCTCGTCGATTGTCGCCTGCTTCAGCTTCTTCACGGAGCCGAAATGCTTGATCAACGCCTGTTTCCGGGTTTCGCCGAGACCGGCGACGGCGTCCAGGGGGCTGGAACGGATGCGTTTGGCCCGCTTGGCGCGCTGATAGGTGATCGCGAAGCGGTGGGCCTCGTCGCGGACGCGCTGGAGGAGATAGAGGCCCTCGCTGGAACGGGGCAGGACGACGGGGTCGTCGTCATCGGGCAGCCAGACCTCTTCGAGGCGCTTGGCGAGACCGCAGACGGCGATGTCGTCGATCCCCAGCTCGTCGAGGGCCCGCTTGGCCGCGGCGACCTGCGGCTGGCCGCCGTCGACCACGACGAGCTGCGGCGGATAGGCGAACCGCTTGGGACGCCCGTCGTCCTCACGGGGCTCGGCATCCGGATCGGGGACGGCGTCCGTATCAGGGACGGCGTCCGGGCCGGGGACGGCGTCCGGGCCGGTCGGGGCCGCCGGATCGGTCAAGGCCGCCAGGGCGGTCTGCGGTGCCGGGACCGGTCCGGTCGGGGCAGGGGTCTCCTCCCACTCCCCCGTCCGTTCCTTGTCCTGCAGGTACCGCTTGAAGCGGCGGCCGATCACCTCGTGCATCGACCGGACGTCGTCCTGGCCCTCGAAGCCCTTGATCTGGAAGCGGCGGTACTCGCTCTTGCGGGCGAGGCCGTCCTCGAAGACGACCATGGAGGCGACCACGTCGTCGCCCTGGAGGTGCGAGATGTCGAAGCACTCGATGCGCAGCGGGGCGGTGTCGAGGCCGAGCGCCTCGGCGATCTCCTCCAGGGCGCGGGAGCGGGTGGTCAGGTCGGAGGCGCGCTTGGTCTTGTGCAGCCCCAGAGCCTGCTGGGCGTTGCGCTGGACCGTCGTCATCAGGTCCTTCTTGTCGCCGCGCTGCGGGATGCGCAGGCTGACCTGGGAGCCCCGGCGGCCGGCGAGCCACTGGGAGACCGCGTCCGGATCCTCGGGCAGGGCCGGGACAAGGACCTCCTTGGGGACGGAGTCGCCCCTCTCCTCGCCGTACAGCTGCTGGAGCGCGTGCTCGACCAGACCCGAGGTGTCGACGTTCTCGACCTTGTCGGTGACCCAGCCGCGCTGGCCGCGCACCCGGCCGCCGCGCACATGGAAGATCTGGACGGCGGCTTCGAGCTCGTCCTCGGCGACCGCGATCAGGTCGGCATCGGTGGCGTCGGCCAGGACGACGGCGCTCTTCTCCATGGCCCGCTTGAGGGCCTCCACGTCGTCGCGGAGCCGGGCCGCCCGCTCGTACTCCATCTCCTCGGCCGCCGCCATCATGTCCTTCTCCAGGCGGCGGATGTACGTACCGGTCCGGCCGGCCATGAAGTCGCAGAAGTCGTCGGCCAGTTCGCGGTGTTCCTCGGGGGTGACGCGGCCGACGCAGGGGGCCGAGCACTTGCCGATGTAGCCGAGGAGGCACGGGCGGCCGGTCCTGGCGGCGTTCTTGAAGACTCCGGCGGAGCACGTACGTACCGGAAAGACCCTCAGCATCAGGTCGACCGTCTCGCGGATGGCCCAGGCGTGCCCGTAGGGACCGAAGTAGCGCACGCCCTTCTTCTTGGCTCCGCGCATGACCTGGACGCGCGGGAACTCCTCGTCGAGTGTGACCGCGAGATACGGATAGCTCTTGTCGTCGCGGTACTTGACGTTGAACCGCGGGTCGAACTCCTTGATCCAGGAGTACTCCAGCTGGAGGGCCTCGACCTCCGTGGTGACGACCGTCCATTCCACCGAGGCGGCCGTGGTGACCATCGTGCGCGTACGCGGGTGGAGCCCGGCCAGGTCCTGGAAGTAATTGGCCAGGCGCTGGCGCAGGTTCTTGGCCTTTCCGACGTAGATCACCCGGCGGTGTTCGTCGCGGAATTTGTAGACCCCCGGGGAGTCGGGGATCTGTCCCGGCTTGGGGCGGTAGCTGGAGGGGTCTGCCATGTGTCCCACCCTACTTGCGGGCAGTGACAGTGCGGCCGGGCCGGCGGGGGTGCCGTGCTCCGGGGCGCGGATCGCGGGAGCGCGCCCCGGAGCACGGGATCAGGGGGTGCCGTTGCCGGTCACGGGGTCTCCCGGTGGCGGCGACGGTTGCGCAGGACGGTGAGGCTGCTGAGGACGAGCACGACGAGGGCGCCCGCTCCGGCGGCGGTCGAGGTGGCGGTCAGCGCCGTGCCGGAGCCCGTGCCCGCCGCGACCGTGCGGGTTTCCAGGCTGTCAGGCGCGGGGGCGGTCGACGGGGAGTAGCCGCCCGCCTTGCCGGAGCGGGCGTATCGGGAGCCGGGGAGCTTGTCGCCGTAGGCGGCGCGCACCCGGGCGCGGTAGGCGGCCAGCGTGGTGCCCCGGGCGCCGACCGCGCGGACCGCGTCCTGGTCCAGCGGGAGCACCTCGGTCCCCTTCTGGACGTACCAGGCGTCCACCTGCGGTTCACGGAAGACCGTGCCGCCGGGCAGCTTGCGGGCGCCCGCGGCGGCGTACCTCGTCTCGTCGTCGCCGGTCGCGATGTTCACCACCTGCCAGCCGCCGTCCTTCCCTTCCTTCGGAAGGGTCCACAGCGACGCCTTCCGGCCGTCCGAGGAGACGGCCGTGCTGGCGAGGTAGTCCAGCCTCGCGACGGGCGCTCCCGGCTTCCCGGCCACGAAGTCCGGATCGAGGGTGTGTACGGGAACGGCGGCGCCCTCGATGCGTGGGGCCGCCGCCGACCTGGTGATCGTGCCCTCGCGGGCGAAGAACCGGGCCAGGGTGTCCAGGGTCGCGGGGTCGCAGGCCACCTGTCGGGCCGCCGCCAGTTCGGCCGGACCGGCGGTGGGTCCGGTGGCGGCGGCCGTCCCGGGGGCCGCGACGGTGAGCAGGGCGGCGCCGGCCAGGACGCCGGTGGCTGCCAGGGCGGCGGCCGCGGACCGGGCGGCCCGCGGGGACCGTATGCCCTGTGCGGCGCGTGCGGTCTCGTGGATCATCCCGTCACGCTCCGATCCGGTAGAGGGAGTGGGTCCAGGAGAACTCGTTGTTGTTCACGTACCAGGCGTGCGAGGCCCAGTTGTAGCGGTTGCTGGAGGGCCAGGGATCGCCCCAGTAGACCCAGCTGTTCGCGTCGTCGTACCCGTACAGGACATGCATGTGGCCGCCGCCCGCCGACCACTGGATGCGCGTCTCGACGGGGCGGCCCGCGGCGATCTCGGCCTGGACGGTGGGGTAGCGCAGCCAGCCGGTGACGTACGAACCGGGGTTGACGCCGGCCCAGTGGAGACCGTCCTGGACATTGCCGAGCGTGGCCTGCGAGTTGGGGCACTCGTAGCCCTGTGCGCGGCCGAAGGCGGCGTTGCAGAACTGGTTCTGCGAGTAGTTCCGGCCGAACCAGGTGGCGACGGTGTTGCCGGAGGCCGCCCAGCACCAGTTGGTCTTCTCCTGGGCCTGCATGGTGATGTTCAGACGCTGGGTGGCGGCGACGGAGCTGCCGGCGGTGGCGCTTCGCGCCGTGGCGGAGGCCGGGGCGGGGTGCTGCGCCGCCGTGGCGGTCGCTGTCGGTACGGCGAGGAGTGCGGCGGCCAGGGCGGCCATGGCCGGGAGCAGTCCCGTTCGGATTCTTCGGTTACGCATGACGTTCCTCCCGGGGCGGGGGTGTGGGATCGGAGGAGCGCGTCCGGACGCTGTCCGAGGAGCATCAACCGTTGTCGGGGACGGGTCAACACGCTTCAATGCGGGGGAACATCGCGGTGTGAACGGCGTGGCGGATACGTGAACGGCACTCCCCCGGCCACCTGCGGCACCGCCCCCACCATCGCGGTCTCCCACGCCGCGTCGTGAACGTTCACCTGGAGGACCTCATGCAGCACACCGAGGCCGAACTGGCGCAGGTGCTGCACACCGGCCCGTTCCATCTGGCACTGCGCACCGCGCTGTCGGTGCGGGGGCTGCCGCTCCAGCGGGTGCAGCACCATCTCGCGCATCGCGGGGTCAAGGTCGGGGTGACGAGCCTGAGTTACTGGCAGCAGGGGGCCAGGCGCCCGCAGCGCGCCGAGTCCCTGCGGGCCGTGAAGGCGCTGGAGGAGGTGCTGGAGCTGCCGGGGAACTCGCTCTTCCGGTTGCTGGGAACCGGGAGCGCACGCCCGGAAGCCGACCGTCCGGCCGCGCGTTCGTACCGTTCCCTGATGGAGTCGTCCGGCGCCGTGGAGCGGCTGCTGGCGGCCATGGGGTCACCGGTGGACGGCGGACTGCACACGGTGGGGCATCACGAGCGGGTACGGATCGGTCCCGGCCGGGAGCTGCGGCAGCGCGAGTCGCAGCATGTGGTGCGTGCCCACCGGGACGACATCGACCGCTACCTCGCCGTCCACCGGGGCGATCCGGGCTGCGATCCGGCGCGGGTGACGGTGACGGCACAGGAGAACTGCCGGACGGGGCGGGTCCGCTGGGACCGCGGGACGGGGATGCTCGTCGCCGAGCTGCTCTTCGACACCCGGTTGAGGGCGGGCGACACGTACCTCTTCGGCTACGGATTCGACGACGGCACGGGAGGTCCGTGCGGCGAGTACGTGCGGGGGTTCAGCTTCGGCGGTGGGCAGTACGTGCTGCAGGTGGCCTTCGACGAGGCCGCGCTGCCGGTACGGTGCCGGCGCTTCGCGCAGGTCTCGGCGGGCGCGTCGCGCGGCGCCCGTACGGATCTCACGCTGACCGGCCGGCACCGGACCGTTCACCTGGTGGAGCAGGGGGTACGGCCCGGTCTGGTCGGCATCGACTGGGACTGGGACTGAAATCGACCGGGACCGGAGTGAACCGGTCCACGGCCGGTGTCAGGCGTCGGGGCCCGCGATCAGCTTTCCGCCCTCGACCCTGACCGGGACCGAGGGCAGCGGCGCGGTCGCCGGGCCGCGCATCGCCTTGCCGGTCGTGGTGTCGAAGTGGCTGCCGTGGCAGGGGCACTTCCCCACGTTGTCCTCGACCTTGTCCAGCAGGCAGCCCGCGTGGGTGCACTGGGCGCTGAACGCCTTGTACTGGCCCTTGGCCGGGCAGTTCACGATGACCCGCTCGTTGCGGAAGAGCTTGGAGCCGCCGACCGGAATCTCGTCCGGCGCACCGAGCTCGACGGGAGCGGTCGGCGTCGGCGTCTCGGCGTGGCCGAGCTTCGATTCGGTCGAGCAGGCGGCCACTCCCAGCCCGGCGACGCCGGCGAGAGCGGCACCCTTCAGCACGGTACGGCGGGCGGCGGGCTGGCCGGACATGCGGTCTCCACTGGTCGGAGGGGCGGATGGGCACCGGGCGCGACCGGGGCGCCGCGAGTACCAGGAGTACCGCGGACATCGGAGCCGTCAGAGCCATCGGTGCCATCGGTGACAGAACCGACGATACCGGCGGAGACCGAGGGCCCTGCGGCCGGGCCACCCGAGACCGGTCGTTCCTGGTCAGCGGCTCGGCGGCTCAGCAGCGGCAGAACACGAGCGGCGGCCCCCGGAGCTCCGGGGGCCGCCGCTCGACTCGAGGGTGTCAGGCCTTGCGCGCGCGGGTCGCCTTCTTCACCGCGGGCTTCTTCGCCGCGGCCGTCCTGGCGGTCTCGGCCGTGGTGGACTTCGCGGTCCTGCCCGCGCCGGTCCTGGCCGTGGCCGTCTTCCTCGCCGGGGCGGACTTCGCGGCGACCGCCTTCTTCGCCAACGCCTTCCGCACCGGCTTGCGGGCCGCGGGCACTGCGGCCTCGCTCACCCGGTCCGGGTCCAGGATGCCCTGGAGGAACTTGCCGGTGTGGCTGGCCGGAACCCCGGCGACCTCCTCCGGAGTCCCCTCGGCGATGACCAGACCGCCGCCGCTGCCGCCTTCGGGGCCCATGTCGATGACCCAGTCCGCGGTCTTGATCACATCGAGGTTGTGCTCGATGACGATCACCGAGTTGCCCTTGTCGACCAGCCCGGCGAGCACCTTGATGAGCTTGCTGATGTCCTCGAAGTGCAGACCCGTGGTCGGCTCGTCCAGGACGTAGACCGTGCGGCCGGTGGAGCGCTTCTGCAGCTCGCTGGCGAGCTTCACGCGCTGCGCCTCACCGCCGGAGAGCGTCGGCGCGGACTGGCCGAGCCGCACATATCCGAGGCCCACCTCGTTGAGCGTACGGAGGTGGCGGGCGATCGTCGGAACGGCCTCGAAGAACTCCAGGCCCTCCTCGATCGGCATGTCCAGCACCTCTGCGATGGACTTGCCCTTGTAGTGGACCTCCAGGGTCTCCCGGTTGTAGCGCGCTCCGTGGCAGACCTCGCACGGGACGTACACATCCGGCAGGAAGTTCATCTCGATCTTGATGGTGCCGTCGCCGGAGCAGTTCTCGCAGCGGCCGCCCTTGACGTTGAAGGAGAAGCGGCCCGGCAGATAGCCGCGCACCTTCGCCTCCATCGTCTCCGCGAACAGCTTGCGGACATGGTCGAAGACGCCGGTGTACGTGGCCGGGTTGGACCGGGGCGTGCGACCGATGGGCGACTGGTCGACGTGCACCACCTTGTCGACCAGATCGTCGCCGTCGACCCGGGTGTGCCGGCCGGGGACCGACTTGGCGCCGTTCAGCTCGCGTGCCAGGTGGGTGTAGAGAATGTCGTTGACCAGCGTCGACTTCCCCGAACCCGAGACGCCCGTGACGGCCGTGAGCAGGCCGAGCGGGAAGGAGACGTCGATGTCCTGGAGGTTGTTCTCCCGGGCGCCGTGCACCGTGAGCATGCGCTGCGGGTCGACGGGGCGCCGGACGTCGGGCATCGGGATCGACTTCGCGCCGGTCAGATACTGACCGGTGATCGACTCGCCGTTGGCCAGCAGCTCCTTGAGCGATCCGGAGTGGACCACCTTGCCGCCGTGCTCACCGGCGCCGGGGCCGATGTCGACGACCCAGTCGGCGACCTTGATGGTGTCCTCGTCGTGCTCGACGACGATGAGCGTGTTGCCCATGTCGCGGAGCCGGACCAGGGTCTCGATCAGCCGGTGGTTGTCCCGCTGGTGCAGGCCGATGGACGGCTCGTCCAGCACGTACAGCACACCGACCAGGCCGGAGCCGATCTGGGTGGCGAGCCGGATGCGCTGGGCCTCGCCGCCGGACAGGGTGCCGGCCGCGCGGTTGAGCGAGAGGTAGTCGAGGCCGACGTCGACCAGGAACTTCAGCCGCTCGTTGACCTCCTTCAGCACCCGCTCGGCGATCTTCTTGTCGCGGGCGTTGAGCTTCATCCGGCCGAGGAACTCGGCGCACTCGCTGATCGACATCGCGGCGACCTGGGCGATGGACTTCTCCATCACCGTCACCGCGAGGACGATCGGCTTGAGCCGGGTGCCCTCACAGGTCGGGCAGGGCACCTCGCGCATGTAGCCCTCGAAACGCTCCCGGCTGGAGTCGCTCTCGGCGTCGGAGTGCCGCCGCTTGACGAACTGCACCGCGCCCTCGAAGGCGGGGGTGGTGTACGCGCGCTCCCGCCCGTAGCGGTTGCGGTAGCGGACCTCGGTCTGGATCTTGTGGCCGTGGAGCAGCGCCTTCTTGGCCCGCTGCGGCAGACCGGCCCAGGGGATGTCCGTACGGAATCCGAGGGCGTCGGCGAGCGCGTTGATCTGCCGGCCGAAGTACTCCTTGGTGTGGCCGTGCGACCAGGGGTGGATCGCGCCCTCGTCGAGCGACTTCTCCTCGTCGGGGACGATCAGCTCCGGGTCGACCTCCATCCGCGTACCGATACCCGTGCAGTCGGGGCAGGCGCCGAAGGGCGAGTTGAAGGAGAAGGAGCGCGGTTCGAGCTCCTCGAAGGAGAGGTCGTCGTACGGGCAGTAGAGGTGCTCGGAGTACATCCGCTCACGCTCGGGGTCGTCCTCGGGGAGGTCGACGAAGTCGAGCACGACCATGCCGCCGGAGAGCCCGAGCGCGGTCTCGACCGAGTCGGTCAGCCGGCGCTTGGCGCTGTCCTTCACCGTGAGACGGTCGATGACCACCTCGATGGTGTGCTTCTCCTGCTTCTTCAGCTTGGGCGGCTCGGAGAGCTGGATGGTCTCGCCGTCGACCCGGGCCCTGCTGTAGCCCTTGGTCTGCAGATCGGCGAAGAGGTCGACGAACTCGCCCTTGCGCTCGCGCACCAGCGGCGAGAGCACCTGGAAACGGCTGCCCTCGGGCAGGCCGAGCACCTTGTCGACGATCGCCTGCGGCGACTGGCGCGAGATGGGCCGGCGGCACTCCGGGCAGTGCGGCTTGCCGATCCGGGCGAAGAGCAGCCGGAGGTAGTCGTAGACCTCGGTGATCGTGCCGACCGTCGAGCGCGGGTTGCGCGAGGTCGACTTCTGGTCGATGGAGACGGCGGGCGAGAGTCCCTCGATGAAGTCGACGTCCGGCTTGTCCATCTGGCCGAGGAACTGGCGGGCGTACGAGGAGAGGGACTCCACGTAGCGCCGCTGGCCCTCGGCGAAAATTGTGTCGAACGCAAGGGACGACTTGCCCGACCCGGAGAGACCGGTGAAGACGATCAGGGAGTCGCGAGGGAGGTCGAGCGAGACGTTCTTGAGGTTGTGCTCGCGAGCGCCACGGACGATGAGACGGTCGGCCACGCCGGTCCGCACCTTTCTGGAGAGAAGCGGGGGAACTGAGCCCCTGTCCCAGGGTATGGGGGGCGCCACAGCGATGTACGAAGCTTTCGACTCCGAGCGTATAGCACGCACATTCGATTTATGGACGACCATGGGCTCCTTCACCCGAATGAGTGGCGAGGCTAGGCTCAGCCTCATGATTGATCATGCGCGCGACCTGGACGCCGTACGTGAAGCAACCGACCGACTGCTCAGCGCCACCGAAAAATTGGACGCTGCCGCACTCGCCGAGCCGTCGCGGCTGCCGGGCTGGAGCCGCGGCCATGTCGTTGCGCACCTCTCTCGTAACGCCGACGCGCTCGTAAATGTTCTCCAGGGCCGGCCCATGTACGCAGACAGCGAAACCCGCGACCGCGACATCGAGCGCGACGCCCCCCGGCCGCAGGCGGAGCAGCTGGCCGATCTGGCCGGGAGCGCGGACCGCTTCGTGGCCGCTGCCTCCGCCCCGGCCGACTGGTCCCGCACGGTCACCCTGCGCAACGGCGTGACCGACTCCGCCTCCCGGATCCCCTTCCGCCGCCGCGTCGAGGTCGAGCTGCACCATGTCGACCTGGGGATCGGCTACGAGCTGGAGGACCTGCCGGAGGAGTTCGTCTCCCGGGAGATCGAGTTCCTCGCCGAGCGGTTCGACGGGCACCCCGATGTCGTGTCCACGAGGCTGGCCGACGGCCGGGGACCGATCAGAACGACCGGCGGCGGCGCGGAGGGCGGCCCCGTCACGGTCCGCGGCGCGGCCCCCGACCTCCTCGGCTGGCTCTGCGGGCGCCGCGACGGGGCGGCGCTGACCGTCGAAGGCGGCCCGCTTCCCGTACTGCCCCCGCTATAGGCTGAGAGGCATGACGTACAGCGGAGCGGTCAAGGTCGGCGGGCGCGCGGATGTGCACGAGCTGACGGATCTGATGATCTCCAAGGTCGCCGTCGGCCCGATGAACAACAACGCGTATCTGCTGCGCTGCCGGGCCACCGGTGAGCAGCTCCTGATCGACGCGGCCGCCGAGGCCGGGACGCTGCTGCGGCTGATCGGTGACGACGGCATCGCGTCCGTCGTCACCACCCACCGGCACGGCGACCACTGGCAGGCGCTGGCCGAGGTGGTGGCGGCCACCGGAGCGCGCACCTACGCCGGGCGGTACGACGCCGAGGGCATCCCGGTCCCGACCGACGTCCTCGTCGACGACGGCGGCACGGTCCGGGTGGGCGAGGTCTCCCTGACCGCCCTTCACCTCGTCGGTCACACCCCGGGCTCCATCGCGCTGGTCTACGACGACCCGCACGGCGCCCCGCACCTGTTCACCGGGGACTGCCTCTTCCCTGGCGGGGTCGGCAACACGCACAAGGACCCCGAGGCCTTCGCGAGCCTGCTCCACGACGTGGAGACCAAGCTCTTCGACCAGCTGCCCGACGAGACATGGGTCTACCCGGGCCACGGCCACGACACCACGCTCGGCGACGAGCGTCCGCAGCTGCCGCAGTGGCGCGCCCGCGGTTGGTGACACCGGCCCGCACCGGGCCCGCGCGCGTGGGGTGAGCGCCGCCCGGTCGGCCACCGCTTCCCCCGGACCGGGGAGCCACCGTACGGAAAGACACCGGCCGGGGCGGGCGACGAACCGTCGCACGCCCCGGCCGGTGCCGGTTGCCGTCCGGGCGGACGGCCGCCGGGCCGTCCGCCGCGATCAGGCGTCGATGCCTGCGCCCTTGCTGGCGGCCTCGTCCTCGACCGACTCCGTCCGGGCCTGCTTCTTGTTGGCGACGAGGCTGGTGATCGTGGTGATCACCAGCACGCCGCAGATGACGCCGAGCGACACCGGGATGGAGATCTCGGGGACGTGCACCCCGGACTCGTGCAGCGCGTGCAGCACCAGCTTCACCCCGATGAAGCCGAGAATGACCGAGAGCCCGTAGCTGAGGTGGACCAGCTTCTTCAGCAGCCCGCCGATCAGGAAGTACAGCTGCCGCAGCCCCATCAGGGCGAAGGCGTTGGCGGTGAAGACGATGTACGGGTCCTGGGTCAGACCGAAGATCGCGGGGATGGAGTCCAGGGCGAACAGCACATCGGTGGTGCCGATGGCGAGCATGACGACCATCAGCGGCGTCAGGACGCGCTTGCCGTTGTTCCGGATGAAGAGCTTGGTGCCGTGGTAGCAGTCGGCCACCCCGAAGCGGCGCTCGATCGTCTTGAGGAGGCGGTTCTCCTCGAACTCCTCCTCTTCCTCGTCGGCCCGCGCCTCCTGGATGAGCTTCCAGGCGGTGTAGATCAGGAACGCGCCGAAGATGTAGAAGACCCACGAGAAGTTGGCGATCACGGCGGCGCCGGCGGCGATGAAGATCGCCCGCAGCACCAGCGCGATCAGCACACCGACCAGCAGTACCCGTTGCTGGAGGTGCGAGGGGACCGAGAACTTCGCCATGATCAGGACGAAGACGAAGAGGTTGTCGACACTGAGCGACTTCTCGGTGATGAAGCCGGCGAAGAACTCGCCCGATGCCTGGCTCTCGCCGAAGAGCAGCAGGCCGAGCCCGAAGAGGGCGGCCAGCGCGATCCAGACGATCGTCCAGATTCCGGCTTCCTTGGTCGTCACGTCATGGGGCTTGCGCCCGATGAAGAAGTCGACGGCGATAAGGGCTGACAGACCAAGAATGGTCAGCACCCAGAGGGTCCATGAAACGTCCACTGCGCCTCCGGCAGTTCGCTACGGCTACTGATCAGCGTCGTCGCTGCCGGAGGTCTCTTCCACCCGGGCGCACGGGATGCGCGCCACGGGTCGGCGCCCCGGGACCGGTCACGGTCCGTATTGACGGGAACGCCGCGTATGGGAGTACTCCCCTCCGCCCAAAGAACAGTACAGGTAACACCAAGGAAAGGTAAAGGAGAGGGTAAAGATCATTCAAAAGCACAGGTCGGAGTGGTGTGGGTTCGGTGCCGGTGTGCCCGGCCCGGATGCGTGCCGGTACGCCGGGCTCAGGGACGCCGGGCTCAGGGACGCCGGGGGCGCCGGGCCGCGGCCACCGCGGCGAGCACCTGCTCCAGAACGCGGCTGCCCGGCGGCATTCGCGGCGGCTCGTACGTCCAGGCGTGCCCCACCCAGGGATCGGCCAGGTGGTCGTCGGCGACCGGGGTGAGCCGGAGCAGCGAGCGCCACAGCGGGTCGAGCACCGGCCCGTACGCGCCGGCGTCCTCCCGGTCCGCGACCATCATCAGATGGACGCCGACCGAGGGCCCCTCGTCGGCGAGGTAGCGCAGCTGGGTGACGGACCGGTCGTCGAAGCCGTGCGGGAAGTCGTTGACGATCAGCAGCTGCTCGCCCGTGTCCACGTCCGGCGGAAGCGAGTCTGCGGCACCGGCCCGGATCGCCATCTGCACCAGGTCGACGCGCCGGGTGAGACGGGCGAGGACCGAGGCCACACCCCCGGCTCCGGAGGCGGGCGGCCCGGCGAGCACCCCGGCCCGGACCAGGGGGGCGAGCGCCCCGGCCGCCGATCCTGCGGGGTCGATGGCATGGACCGAGAACTCGTCGGCCGGGTAGACGGCCAGCAGCCGGGCCGCGTGCGCGACCGCGCTCTCCATGGCGAGGCCGCGCAACCGGGCGCCATCCATCAGGGCCGCGGCCTCGGACGCCGCGCGGCCGCTGTCGATCCAGATCCCGCGCTCCAGCGGCAGCCGGACCAGCAGCGGGATGTGCAGGCCGGGGTTCTCGGGCAGGTGGAGGTCGCCGATGCGCAGCGCCATGGGGATCTCCATCGGGACGCGGTAGGCGTGCCAGACGGGGTTGTCCCAGCCCGCGAACGCGGCCGGCAGGGCGGGCTCCACCACGGCGGCCTCGGCGACGAGCTGGGCGAGATCACGGTCGAGGGCCTCGCGGGCCCGGGAGGTCAGCTCGTCGCGCTTGGCACGGGCCTCCTCGCGGGCCCGGTCCCCCGCCCCGCCGATCCGGCTGCGCGGGTCGGACAGGGCGCGGTCGAGCTCCTGTTCCATGCGGGACTCGGCGAAGTCGACGGCGCTGCGGTAGGCGGCGGTGGTGCGGGCCAGATCCTCGAACATGCCCCAGATCTGGTTGTACAGGCGCTCGTCCATGGACCAGCCGGTCGCGTCCCCGGCCACGGGCTGTGCGGGGCGGCCCGGCTCGGCGGGCGGCGTGGTGGGCGGGGGCGGCGGGGGTGCGGCGGCCTGGCGGCGCGGGTGCGCGTAGTTGATGGGACCGCCGGTCGGGGCGGCGGGCGGCGGGGTGGCGGGCTCCGTGAGCGGTTGGGCGGCGGGCCGGCGGCCGTCCGGGGGCGGTACGGGGCCGGCGCCGGATCCGACCCGGTCGGTGTCCGGGGTGCGCGGCGGGGGCGGGGTGACCGAGCGGGCCGTCGCCCGGGTGACCGCGTCCTGGATCGAGCGGGCCAGCTCGGCTGCCCGGGGCAGCCCCTGGTCGGCGAGCATGGCGTCGAGGCCGCCCGCGTAGCCCTGGCCGACGGCGCGTACCTTCCAGGCGCCCTGGCGGCGGTAGAGATCCAGGGCCGCGACCGCGGATTCGGTGTCCAGGCCGGTGAGGGTGAAGGTCGCGATCTCGGTGCCGTCGAGCCCGGTGACGGCGACGAACGGGGAGGCGACCGCGCCGAACCGGACCGGGCCGCCGGCCCCCGTCGGCAGGGCCAGCAGCACGGTGACCCGGTGCACCGAGGCGGGCAGGGCGTCGAGGTCCACGGCGAGCCGGTGGTCGGCGGCGGCCTGTTTGGACACTTCGAGCCCGGGGAGCTGGGGCGATCCCGGGTGGGCGATCCATTCGGTGCCGTGCACCGTGCCGTTCTCGTCACCGAGCGTGGCACCGGCCACGACGGGCGTGCCGGCCGAAACCCGGATCTCCAGACGGGTCTGGGGCAAGGTGTGGTTCTGCCCCCGGACCAGCTCGGCCGTCATTGCCCTGTCCCCTCGACGAGTCGCTGCTGCGTGGCACGCCGCGCGCGCTGCGGCGCTGTGTGGTGCGGCGCCATGTGGTGCGGCGCTGTGTGGTGCGGCGCCATGTGGTGCAGCTCCCGGCGGCCGATGCCTCCGGGAGCTGCGGGTACCGATGTGTACCGGCTCGGAGGGTGCTGAAGATCTTCAGTGCCCTCCTTGGTCGGGCCCTGCCTACAGGTGCGGCAGGATCGCCGGCATCAGGTCCTGGAAGGTGCGGCCGTTGGCCGGGTTGCCGAGGGCGGTCATCTGCCACCCGTTCCCCGAGCGGTGCACCTTCGCCATGATCTGGGCGGTGTACTGCCCGCCGCCGTCCAGCGTGTAGCGGGCGAGCTCCTGGCCGTTGGTCTCGTCGACGATGCGGCAGAAGGCGTTCTGCACCTCCTGGAACGTCTGGCCGGTGAAGGAGTTCACCGTGAAGACGATCTGGTCGATGTGGACCGGCACCCGCTGCAGGTCGACGAGGATCGCCTCGTCGTCGCCACCGGAACCGGCGCCGCCGACCAGGTTGTCCCCGGTGTGCTTGACCGAGCCGTCGTCACTGACGAGGTGCCGGAAGAAGACCACGTCGACCGGCTGCTTGTCGGCGAAGAGCACCGCCGATGCGTCGAGGTCGATCTCCCGTGTACGTGAACCGAACAGCCCCCGGCGCGGCGCCGCCTGCCAGCCGAGCCCCATCCGCACCGCGGTCAGGGTCCCCCCGTCGCTCTTCTGCAGGCTGATGGCCTGACCCTTGGTCATATTGACCGTCACGCGCTGTCCCCTCTCCGCTTTCCCCGCAACCGTCCGTGCGCGGTTTCCCAGAACCCTACGCAGTCACGCCGGTGGCGCGACCGTTCGGGGCCGTTTCGTGTCGGTCCTGCAACACACCAGGTGTGGCGGGCTCAGGCGAGACCCGCTTCCCGCATCTGGCGCAGCTCCTTCTTCAACTCGCCGACCTCGTCGCGCAGTCGTGCCGCCACCTCGAACTGGAGGTCCGCGGCGGCCGCCCGCATCCGGTCGGTCATCTCCTCGATGATTCCCGCGAGTTCGGTGGCGGGCCGGTCCGTGACCGCTTCGCCGCCGCTCCTGGCCTTCTTGGACCCGGCCGATTTGGTGCCCAGCGCGGGAACGGGGGCCTTGGCGCCCTTGGCCTGGCGGTAGCCGGTGCCGAGCAGCTGCTCGGTGTCGACCTCCTCGCGGGCGATCGTCGCGACGATGTCGTTGATCTTCTTCCGCAGCGGCTGCGGGTCGAGGCCGCGCTCGGTGTTGTAGGCGATCTGCTTCTCGCGGCGGCGATTGGTCTCGTCGATGGCCTGCGCCATCGCCGGGGTGATCTTGTCCGCGTACATGTGGACCTGCCCCGAGACGTTTCGGGCGGCTCGCCCGATGGTCTGGATCAGGGACGTCCCCGAGCGCAGGAAGCCCTGCTTGTCCGCGTCGAGGATGGCGACGAGCGACACCTCGGGCAGGTCGAGGCCCTCGCGCAGGAGGTTGATGCCGACCAGTACGTCGTACTCACCGGAGCGCAGCTCGCGCAGCAGCTCGATGCGGCGCAGCGTGTCGACGTCGCTGTGCAGATAGCGGACCTGGATGCCGAGCTCCAGGAAGTAGTCGGTGAGGTCCTCGGCCATCTTCTTGGTGAGGGTGGTGACCAGGACCCGCTCGTCCTTCTCGGCGCGCGTGCGGATCTCGTGCACCAGGTCGTCGATCTGGCCCTCGGTGGGCTTGACGACCACCTCCGGGTCGACGAGGCCGGTGGGGCGGATGATCTGCTCCACGAAGCCGTCGCCCCGGGACAGCTCGTACTTCCCGGGGGTGGCGGAGAGGTAGACGGTCTGGTCGATCCGGCTCAGGAACTCCTCCCACTTCAGCGGGCGGTTGTCGAGCGCGGAGGGGAGCCGGAAGCCGTGGTCGACGAGGGTGCGCTTGCGGGAGGCGTCGCCCTCGTACATCGCGCCGATCTGCGGCACGGTGACATGCGACTCGTCGAGGACGAGGAGGAAGTCCTCGGGGAAGTAGTCGAGGAGGGTGTTGGGGGCGGTGCCGGGCGAGCGGCCGTCGAAGTGCATCGAGTAGTTCTCGACACCGGAACAGGTGCCGATCTGCCGGAGCATCTCGATGTCGTACGTGGTGCGCATCCGCAGCCGCTGGGCCTCCAGCATCTTGCCCTGCTTCTCCAGCTCGGCGAGGCGCTGCTCCAGCTCCTGCTCGATGCCGCTGACCGCCTTCTCCATGCGCTCGGGGCCCGCGACGTAGTGGCTGGCGGGGAAGACATGGAGGGACTGGTCCTCGCTGATCACCTCGCCGGTGAGCGGGTGGAGGGTGGAGAGCGCCTCGATCTCGTCGCCGAACATCTCGATGCGGACGGCGAGCTCCTCGTAGACCGGGAAGATCTCGATGGTGTCGCCGCGGACCCGGAAGGTGCCCCGGGTGAACGCGAGGTCGTTGCGGGTGTACTGGATCTCGACGAAACGGCGCAGCAGCTGGTCCCGGTCGATCTCGTCGCCGACCTTGAGCTGGACCATCCGGTCCACGTACTCCTGGGGGGTGCCGAGGCCGTAGATGCAGGAGACGGAGGCGACCACGACGACATCGCGCCGGGTGAGCAGCGAATTCGTCGCGGAGTGGCGCAGCCGCTCGACCTCCTCGTTGATCGAGGAGTCCTTCTCGATGTAGGTGTCCGACTGCGGGACGTACGCCTCGGGCTGGTAGTAGTCGTAGTACGAGACGAAGTACTCGACGGCGTTGTTGGGCAGCAGCTCGCGGAACTCGTTCGCCAGCTGGGCGGCGAGCGTCTTGTTCGGCGCCATCACGAGCGTGGGGCGCTGCAGCTTCTCGATCATCCACGCGGTGGTCGCCGATTTACCGGTGCCGGTCGCGCCGAGCAGGACGACGTCCTTCTCGTCCGCGCGGATGCGCCGCTCCAGCTCGGCGATGGCCGCGGGCTGGTCGCCGCTGGGCTGGTAGGGACTGACGACCTCGAAAGGCGCCACCGAACGTTCGATCTTCGAAACGGGCCGCATGGAACCACCGTACGACCCACCACTGACAACCGGGCCGGGTCAGCCGGCGTACCGGGCCGGGGTCACCATTCTCCCGGCGGCGCGGGGTCGCGCGGCCGGGAGTGGAACGACGCCGGGTCGGCATGCGTTCCGAACCGCGGCACCTGCCGCTGGGCCGGGATTCCGGGGGGCCGGTCGGCCCCTTTCGGGGCCTTGGGGTCGTTCCAGTCCGGGGTGCCCATCACCATCAGCGGATCGAACATCACGACCACCGCGGCGAGGAGCAGGAAGCAGCCGGGGCCGATCAGCAGCGGCACGAGCGGTACGGTCGCCCCGTCGGCCGGAGCGTTGTCGGGAAGGGCGCCGGGGTGCAGGTGGACGCTGAGCGCGGCCATGCCGGTGTAGTGCATGCCGCTCACCGCGACGCCCATGACGACGCTGGCCCCGAGACTGGGCAGGAACCCGTTGATGGAGACGGCCGCCCAGAGCGCGGTCGTGGCGGCCACCACGGCGATGACGACGGAGAGGGCCACGGTGAACGTGTCGTACTCGAGCTGTCCTTCGAGACGTATTCCGGCCATGCCCAGGTAGTGCATGGTGGCCACGCCGAGTCCGGTGATGGTGCCGCCCGTCACCAGGGCCATTCTGGTGGCGCCGCGGTATCCGACGATGAAGATGCCGACGCCGACCATGCCGACGGCGACCGCGAGACTGGCGAAGGTGATCGGCTTGTCGTAGCCGATGGTCACCCCGTGGACGGAGAAGCCCATCATCGCGATGAAGTGCATCGTCCATATGCCGGAGCCGATGGACGTCGCACCGAGGGCCAGCCAGCCTGCCTTGAAGGAACGCTCGGTGCGCAGCGAACGGTTCGTGCAACGCAGTCCGAGGGCCGCGCCGAGGCAGGCCATGAGGAAGGCCGCGACGGGCGTCACCGCTCCGTAGCTGAAACCGTCGATCGTGCCCTGCATGCTCGTACGCCCTTCGCGGAAGCCCGGGTTCGGGGTGACCCTAAGGCGCGAGTCCCGGCAAACAAACAGAAGAGCTGCATTTTATCGAGCGGGAATCCGGCCCGTGACCCGGCATCGGCGGCCGCGTTCACGTTGTGGCCATCCTTCGCCTGTCCCCCGTTGGGGCGTGGCTGTCACTCTCGGCCCGTCCGCAACTTCTGACGCAAGGAGTACACGTGTACGCACGCACCGCAACCGCCGCTCTGGCCGCCGCCGCTCTGATGGGTACCGGCGCCTTTCTGATGTCGACCGCCGATACGCGGACCCCGGACAGCGCCACGGCCGGCGCCGGGCACGTGACCGCGGTCACCGGCGTCAGCACGGTGAGCACCCGGACCACGGACGCGAAGCGGACCGCCCCCGTCGTCTTCGCCCACCGGGGCGCTTCGGCCTATGCGCCGGAGAACACCCTGGCCGCCGTCGACAAGGCCGACGCCCTCGGCTTCGACTGGGTGGAGAACGATGTCCAGTTCACCAGGGACGGCGTGCTGGTGGTCGTGCACGACACCGATCTGAAGCGGACCACCGATGTCGAGGAGGTCTTCCCGGACCGGACCTCGTGGGCGGTCAAGGACTTCACGGCGGCGGAGATCGCCCGGCTGGACGCGGGCAGCTGGTTCGGTCCGCAGTTCGCCGGGACCCGAGTGCCCACGCTCAAGCAGTACCTGGACCGGATCGAGCGCAACCGGCAGAAGCTGCTGCTGGAGATCAAGAGCCCCGAGATCTACCCGGGCATCGAGAAGGAGACCCTTCGGGTGCTGCGCCAGAAGGGGTGGCTCGACCGCGCTCATGTGAAGAACCGGCTGGTCATCCAGAGCTTCGGCGCGGACAGCGTGAAGAAGGTGCACCAGTTGCGCCCGGACATCACGACGGGCTTCCTCGGCGCCCCCGCGGTGGCCGATCTGCCGTCGTACGCGGCCTTCACCGACCAGATCAACCCCTCCTCCACATCCATTTCGGCCGACTACGTGAACGCGGTCCACGCGCTGAAGGGCGCGCACGGCAAGAAGCTCCGGGTCAACACCTGGACGGTCAACGACGCGGCCAGCGCCCAGAAGGTGGCGGGCCTCGGCGTGGACGGGATCATCACCAACAACCCCGACGTGGTGCGCGAGGCCACGGGCTGACCCGGGGCCGCGGCCGGTTGTCAGTGGGCGGCCGTACGGTGGTTCCCATGAACAGCAACGGGGTCGTCGAGTGGGCCGTCGTCGGGAGCGACATCGGCCCGCTGCTCCTTGCCGCGACCGGTACGGGCCTGGTGAGCGTGGCCTTCCACGCCCGTCCCGAGGTGCGGGAGAAGGCGGTGGGGCAGCTGTGGACGCGGCTCGGCGCGGAGCCGGTGGAGAGTCCCGGCTCCGCCCGGCTCGCCGAGCCGATACGCCAGCTCGCGGCGTACTTCGCGGGCTCGTCGCGGGAGTTCTCGCTCGACCTGGACTGGTCGCTGGCCTCCGGCTTCAACCGCCAGGTGCTCCGCGAGCTGGCGACGGGCGTGCCGTACGGGACGGTCGTCGGATACGGGGATCTCGCCGGTCGCGTGGGACAGCCGGGAGCCGCGCAGGCGGTCGGGGTGGCCATGGCGTCCAATCCGCTGCCGGTGGTGGTGCCGTGCCACCGGGTGGTGGAGAGCGACGGCGGACTCGGCGGTTTCGGCGGGGGTGTCGAGACCAAGCGGCAACTGCTGGCGCTGGAGGGCGTGCTGCCCCGGCCGCTGTTCTGAGCCGGTCGCCGGAGGCTTCGCGCCGAGGCGATCCCGGAGTGCTGCGCGCCGGGGCGTGCCGGCCGTGTCCGTCCCGAACCCGGTTTCGTACCTGTGTACGGACTGGCACACTGCGCCAGTGACCAACACCCTTGACGCACCTGACACCCCCACCGGGCCCGGCGGTCCCGCCGCCGGGGTCCCGGCGGCCGAGCTTCCCGGGCTGCGACGCAGAACGTCGGCGGTGCTCATCGGCAGCCAGATACTCGGCGGCCTCGGCGTGCCCATCGGTATCGCCCTGGCCCCCGTGCTGGCGACGGAGGTGAGCGGCTCCGAGGCGCTGTCCGGTCTGGCCCCGACCGCTTCGGTGACCGGGACCGCGCTGCTCTCGCTGCCGCTGGCCGCGCTGATGACCGCGCGCGGTCGGCGCCCCGGTCTGGTACTGGCGTATCTGATCGGTGCGCTCGGCGCGGGGCTCGTGGTCCTGTCCACCCTCGTGGAGAGTTTCCCGTTGCTGCTGCTCGGCATGGCCGGGTTCGGTGCGGGGTCCTCGGCCAATCTGCAGGCCCGGTTCGCCGCTGCGGATCTGGCCGAGCCCGACCGGCGCGGCCGGGCGATCTCCACCGTCATCTGGGCCACCACCATCGGTTCCGTCCTCGGGCCGAACATCGCCGCCCCGGTGGGCCGTGTCTTCCGCGGCACCGCGATATCCGAGAAGGCGGGTCCCTTCGTCTTCGCGGCCGGGATCTTCCTGCTGGCCGCCGTGGTGGTCGGGGCGTTGCTGCGGCCGGACCCGCTGCTCACGGCGCGGGCGCTGGCGCCGCAGGGCGAGGGGTCCCCGGCCGGCCGTTCACTGCGTGCCGGAGTCGCGGCGGTCCGGGCGTCGCCGATGGCACGGCTGGCGCTGGTGACGGTGGCCGTCTCGCACACCGCGATGGTCTCGATCATGGTGATGACCCCGGTCGATCTGGGCCACCACGGCGCCGGTCTCCAGCTGATCGGCCTGGTCATCAGCGGCCATATCGCGGGGATGTACGCGTTCTCCCCGGTGATGGGCTGGCTGTCGGACCGCTTCGGCCGGCTCGCCGTGATCGGTCTGGCGGTCGGGCTGTTCTCCTGCGCCGCGCTGCTGGCCGGAACCGCGGGCCCCAGCCACGGGCAGACGGCGGCAGGTCTCTTCACGCTCGGTCTCGGCTGGTCGGCGGGGCTGGTCGCCGGTTCGGCGCTGCTCACCGACTCCGTGCCGCAGGCGGCCCGCGCCGCCGTGCAGGGTCTGTCGGATCTGACCATGAACACGGCGGCGGGCATCGGCGGAGCCGTCGCCGGCGTCATCGTCGCGCGGGCGAGCTACGGCTGGCTGAACGTGGTCGGAGCATGTCTGCTGCTGCCGATGGCGGCGCTGGCCCTGCGCCGGGCACTCGCCCGGCCCACGGCAGCGGCGTCTCCACGCGACCTCTGAGGCTTCAGAGGCTTCAGAGGCTTCAGAGGCTGATGTGGTACGCCTTGCGCAGCGTCTCGTGCACGGTCCACGTCGTACGGTCGCCCTCGCGCAGCACGGCGGCGTCCCCCGGGCCGACCTCCAGCGTCGCACCGCCCTCGACCGCGACGGTGGCGCGCCCGCTGACGACCACGAAGAGTTCGTCGGCCTCGGTGTCCGTGACCACGCCGGGCGTGATCTGCCAGATACCGCGCACCTGCTTGCCGTCGGGCGACTCCCAGAGCACCTTGCCGGTCACCACGGGCTCGCCCGAGACGATCTGAGCGGGGTCGAGCGGTTCCGGTTCGAGTTCGGCGTCCGGAATGTGCACGGCGAACGAGGCAGGAGCTTGATCAAATGTGGTCATGGCCGGTCACCTTAGCGACCGCCGGAAAGCGACTCCGCATCAGGATGCGCCGGGAGGGGACGGCACGGACCCGGCCCGTCCGATCCGTCCCGTACGCACCCGCCACTCCGGTCGCACGTTTGAGGCGGGTGCGCCCGCGACAGGGATGTGGACATGTCATCCAACGCCTCGCACAGCGCACATCCCTGCGCCCCCACCCTCTCCCCCGAGGTACGGGCGGCCCTCGCCACGCACCACCCCGTCGTGGCCCTGGAGTCGACGATCATCGCCCACGGTCTGCCGCGCCCCCGCAATCTGCGGGTCGCCGAGGAGCTCGAAGGGCTCGTACGGTCCGCGGGCGCGGTGCCCGCGACGATCGCCATGCTCGACGGCAGGGCCCATATCGGCCTGGACAAGGCTCAGTTGGAGCGGGTCGCCGCGGACCCCGCGATGCGGAAGCTGGGGCACCGGGACCTCGCGCCGGCCCTGGCGACGGGCGCGAGCGGGGCGACGACCGTGTCCGCGACGGCTTTCCTGGCCGCGCGCGCGGGCCTGCGCGTCTTCGCGACCGGCGGACTCGGCGGCGTACGCCGGGAATGGACCCGGACCCAGGACGAGTCCGCCGATCTCCGGCTCCTCGCACGGACCGGCATCACCGTGGTGTGCGCGGGGGTGAAGTCGATCCTGGACGTCCCGGCCACGCTGCAGCGCCTGGAGACACTCGGCGTCGCAGTGCTCGGCTACGGCACCGACCGCTTCCCCGGCTTCTATCTGACCAGTTCGGGCGAGCAGGTCGACTGGACGGTGCGGACGCCCGAGGAGGTCGCGGGGGTGATGCGGGCCCAGGACGCGCTCGGCGGCCCCGGTTCCGCGCTGATCGTCGCCAACCCCGTGCCCGTGGCGGACCAGTTGGATCCCGCGCTCCACGACCGCGTGCTGGCCGAGGCCCAGGAGGAATGCCGGGAGCGCGGCATCGTGGGCCCGGCCGTCACACCGTTCCTGCTGGACCGGCTGATGCGGGGAACCGGGGGCGCTTCGCTGGAGGCCAATCTGGCGGCCGTGCGCGGAAACGTATCGCTTGCCGCGCGGATCTCCGGCGCGTGGGCCGCCACGCCCCGGGACCCGGCGGCCGGAGCATGACCGACGGCGGCCTGCTCGTCATCGGGGACGTGGTCACGGACGTGGTGGCCCGGCACGGAACGGCGCTGGTCCACGGCACGGACACCCCGGCCAGGATCCGCACCCTGCCCGGCGGCGCGGGGGCCAACGTCGCCTGCTGGGCGGCCCGTTCGGGATGTTCCGACGTACGACTGCTGGCCAGGGTCGGCGCCGACAGCGCGGACTGGCACCGGGACGCACTGCGGCGGGCGGGGGTGCGCTGCCTGCTCGCCGTGGACGACGACGCGCCGACCGCCACCGTCGTCGCGCTCGTCGATTCCGCCGCCGAGCGCACCTTCCTCACCGACAGCGGCGCCGTGCTCCGCCTCTCCCCCGACGACTGGTCACCGTCGATGCTGGACGGCATCGCCCATCTCCACCTCTCCGGCTATCTCCTCTTCGCCGCGACGAGCCGTGCGACGGCCCTGCTCGCCCTGCGGGAGGCGCGGCGGCGACGGATCCCGGTGAGCGTCGACCCGGCCTCGGCCGGATTCCTCGCCGAGTTGGGCACCGACCGGTTCCTGACCGCCGTGGAGGGCGTCGATCTGCTGCTGCCCAACGCGGACGAGGCCCGGCTGCTCACCGGACTGCCCGAACCGGCGGACGCCGCGGCCAAGTTGAGCCTCCAGGCGGGCCGGGTGGTCGTCACGCTCGGCGAGGGCGGGGCGCTGCTTGCCGCCGCGGGCGCGGTGACCCGGCGCGTCCCGGCCGTTCAGGTGCGCGGAGCGGTGGACTCGACCGGGGCGGGCGACGCGTTCACCGGCGGATTCCTCGCGGCGCACCTGGCGGGGGCGGACGCCGCCTCGGCCGCGGCGGCGGGATGCCGGGCGGGGGCGGAGGCGGTCACCACCGTGGGCGGCCGCCCCGGCCCCTGACCACACCATCGGTTCGCCGCCCGGCCCTGAGCACACCATCAGGTCGCCGCCCCGCCCCACCCGGTCCAGGCCGGGTGCAGCGGATCGTCGGCCCGCACGACCGCGTCCGCACGTTCGCCGGGCGCCGCCTCGTCCTCGTACCGCGCGAAAGCGGGCAACGTCCAGCGCTCGCCCTCCTCGGTGCGCCGCCGCAGCGCGCCCGGCGACAACCGCAGATGGACACTCAGATCGAACGGGAACCAGTGCCCCAGCAGCAACGGGCCGTGCATCACCAGCACTCCGCCCTCGGGCAGCGGCCGGTACGGGCTGCGCGTGGCCCGGTCGGTCACCGGATCCCAGAGATCGGTCAGCACCCGCCCGCTCCCGCCGGCCTCCAGCGGCCCGAAGACCTCGCGCCACAGCGCGCCCGTGTCGAACCAGCTGTCGTAGTACGAGTCGGGGTCCTCCTTGCCGTACTCGTACCGGAGACTCGCCGGCCGCAGGAATCCCTGGGTGGACACGACCAGCACCGCACGGCCCCGGACCCGCAACGCCTGTGCGACACGCTCGGCCGGCTCCCCGGTACGGGCCGCGGGAGCACCGTCGACGGCGACCTTCAACCAGGGCCCGCCGTCGGCGGGTTCGAGGGCGTCGGCACGTGCGGCGAAGGCTTCGGCCAGCCGCTCCCAGGTGATCGCTTCGAATCGCACCCGCCCATCATCGCCCCGGCTCCGGTGCTCAGTGCCTGCCGTCCCACCACCGGGGGGCGTCCTCGTCGGGGCCGGCGAAGCGGAACGGGACGCCGAGCCGCTCCGCCAGCTCCCGTCCCGTCCGCTCCGCCTCGCCGGTACCCGCCGCGCCGATCCGGAAGTCGGCCAGGGCGACGCCCTCCCACGGCCGGGCCAGGACCGCGGTCAGCACGACGATCCAGCCCCGGGTGTCGCCGTCCCAGACCGCCTCGACGGCGACGGGGTCACGGGGCAGGGCGCCGGCAGCGGCGGTCAGGGTGTCCACGTCGTGGCGGGGCGGTGGCGGCATGCGGTCCGCGAGCGCGCGGTGGCGCCCTTCGAGCACGTCCACGCATGTGTGCAGCCCCGGACGGGGCTCGATGCCGCACTCCCACATCGCGTGGACGGCCTGGATGGTCCGGCCCGCCAGGACCAGCGCGTCGACCCGCTCGCGTACGTCGGCGGGGAACGTCCACCACATGAGCAGTGCCCGGTGGCCCTCGGTGAGGCGCAGCACACGGTCGGCGAGCGGGCGCAGGCCGGGTTCGCGGTCGGCCGCCGTATCGGCGAGCCGGCGGATGTCGTCGAACCACCGTCCGGACACGCCGTCCGCTGCGTCGATGCGCCGGAGGCCGCGGTCCAGCAGCCCCTGGGCGTTCTGCGGCTGTCCGCGCAGTACGGCCTTCGTCGCGGCGACCGCGTTGGCCAGCGCGCTCGCCGGCCGCGACCAGTCGTCGCCGTCCGTCGCGGGGCCGTCCTGGCCGTGGCCGGACCGGTGGGCGCCCGGCGACGCCCTGATCTCCAGGTCCACGCGCCAGAACAGCGGAAGCCCGCGGAAGGCGGCGAAGAGCAGCCGCCGCTCGCGGGAGTTCCGCGACTCGGGATCCGTACGCAGGGAGTCCAGGGGCGAAACCGCTTCGAGCACGCCCGGGACGGCGGCGAGGCAGGTGTCGAACCGGGCGCCGGGCACGGTCCAGGCGATGTCGATGTCGCTGTACGCGTCCGCTGTTCCGCGGGCTAGCGAGCCCCGCAGCTCCGCCCGCGAACCGGGGCAGTGCGCGGTGAGCGCCCGTGTCAGGTCCTGTGCGAACGCGGCGCGGCGCACCGGGTCGAGTCCACACGCGCTCGTCCGGTCCCAGGGGTCCTCCGCGTTCATGACCTCTCTCCCCTCGTCAGAAAAATGCTCCGTTCCCGGCGGGTCCGCCTCCTACGATCGCCCCCATGGACCTCGAATTCGCCCGCACGTTCGCCGCCGAGTGGCTGGACGGCTGGAACTCCCATGACCTGGACCGCATTCTGACGCACTATCACGACGACGTGACGTTCAGTTCACCCGTGATCGCGCAGATGACCGGCGACGCGTCCGGCACGGTGCACGGCAAGGAGGCGCTGCGGGCGTACTGGGCGACGGGCCTGGAGCGCATCCCCGAGCTGCGGTTCGAGCTGGTGGACGTCCGGGTGAGCGTCCATGCCCTGGTGATCGACTATCGCAACCAGATCGGCGGCCGGGTCAGCGAGGTGCTGACCTTCCGCGACGGGCTGGTGATCTCCGGCTTCGGGGCGTACGGGGAGACGCTCGCCAACTGACGACCGGCCCACCGCGTCGGCGCCCGGGAGATCGCCCCGAGCCGATCAACTCCCACGGTCCCCGGGGAAGTCGGCGCGGGGAGCCTTCGGGTCGCTCCGTCAGTCGCCGCGCAGCTCGGCGGCGAGCGGCCCGTCGCCCGACACCTCGACGCGCCCGTCCTCGACGGCCTCGGCGAGGGTCAGCCCGCCCTGCGCGAGCTCCAGGCAGACCTCGACGTCGAGTGCGATGCGGGCATCGGCGCGGGCGGCGGGACCATCCCCGTAGACAGCCGCCCCGTCCTCCGCAGCACCGGCACGCACGTGGAACTCGCCCTCTTCCAGGTGCACTTCGACGACCCCGGCGTGGGTCAGCCCGTCCAGCGCACGCAGCAGCGGGAGGGCGAACCAGTGGGCCCGCACCGCGTCGGTGGGCCGCCGTTCGGCGAGCTCGGGCGCACCCCACTCCGCGAGCGCGGCGAGCACCGGCACCAGACCGTGGCCGCGGCCGGTCAGTTCGTAGACCGAGGCGGCGGCGGGCGGCGGGAGCCGGCGGCGGGTGGCGAGGCCGCTCTGCTCCATGTCCCTGAGCCGGGAGGCGAGCACGTCCGTACTGACGCCCGGCAGGTCGGCGTGGAGGTCGGTGTAGCGGCGGGGGCCCGCCAGCAGTTCACGGACGATCAGCAGGGTCCACCGGTCGCCCACGGAATCAAGAGCCCGTGCGGTGGCGCAGAACTGGTCGTAGCTCCGGCGGCGGACCGGGCGCGTTGCGGGCTGTTGCTGACGTGGCATGCGACGCAGTCTAGACATGTTGTTGGACTTTCCAAGCCCGAGCTTGGTAAAACCAAGTATCGCAATCAGGTCGGGGAGGCCACCGCATGGAATTCCGGCAGTCCAGCAAGCTCAACGAGGTCTGTTACGAGATCCGGGGCCCGGTCATCGAGCACGCCAACGCCCTGGAGGAGGCGGGCCACAGCGTGCTCCGGCTCAACACGGGCAACCCCGCGCTCTTCGGTTTCGAAGCGCCGGAGGAGGTCGTCCAGGACATGATCCGGATGCTTCCGCAGGCCCACGGCTACACGGATTCGCGCGGCATCCTGTCCGCCCGCCGGGCAGTGGCGCAGCGCTACCAGGCGATGGGACTGCCGGACGTCGGGGTCGACGACATCTTCCTCGGCAACGGTGTCTCCGAGCTGATCTCGATGGCCGTCCAGGCGCTGCTGGAGGACGGCGACGAGGTGCTCGTCCCGTCCCCCGACTACCCGCTGTGGACCGCGGTGGTGACCCTCGCGGGCGGCAAGTCCGTGCACTACACCTGCGACGAGGCGTCGGACTGGAACCCGGACCTCGCCGACATGGCTTCGAAGATCACCGACCGCACCAAGGCCGTCGTGATCATCAACCCGAACAATCCGACCGGCGCCGTCTACCCGCGCGAGATCCTCGAAGGCATCCTCGATCTGGCGCGCAGGCACGGCCTGATGGTGTTCGCCGACGAGATCTACGACCAGATCCTGTACGACGACGCCGAGCACCACAGCGTGGCGGCCCTCGCCCCCGACCTGGTCTGCCTCACTTTCAGCGGCCTGTCGAAGACGTACCGCGTGGCGGGCTTCCGCTCCGGCTGGATGGTGGTCTCCGGCCCGCAGCAGCACGCCCGCAACTATCTGGAGGGGCTGACCACGCTCGCCTCCATGCGACTGTGCCCCAACGCGCCCGCGCAGTACGCCATTCAGGCCGCGCTCGGCGGCCGGCAGTCGATCCGGGAGCTGGTCGCGCCGGGCGGCAGGCTGCACGAGCAGCGCAACCGGGCCTGGGAGAAGCTGAACGAGATCCCCGGGGTGTCGTGCGTGAAGCCGAAGGGCGCGCTGTACGCGTTCCCGCGCCTCGACCCGAAGGTGCATCGCATCGTCGACGACGAGAAGTTCGTGCTGGATCTGCTGCTGCGGGAGAAGATCCAGGTCGTACAGGGCACCGGCTTCAACTGGCCGCGGCCCGACCACTTCCGGATCCTCACGCTCCCGTACGCTGACGATCTCGACGCGGCGATCAGCCGCATCGGCCGCTTCCTGACCGGATACCGCCAGTGATCGGATGCCCCCAGTGACCTGCTCCACCTGCCGCTTTCCCGTCCATACCCAGTTCGCCTCGTCCGGGCTCGTCGGCCCGATCGTGGAGGACGGGCTCGATCCGGCCACCGACCCGGCCTGGGCGGAGTCGGGGGCGGCGTCACCGGCCGAGTACGCGCGCTGGTCGGGTCATCTGTGCGGTATGACCTGTCTGCGCATGGCACTCGGCGCCGGGGCCCCGCCCCTGTTCGCGCTGCGTGACGGGGCGCTCCGGTACGGCGCGTACACGGAGGACGCGCAGGGCGAGATCCGGGGTCTGATCTACGCCCCCTTCGCCGAGTACGCACGCGAGGTGCACGGTGTGGACGCCAGGGTGCACCGCCATCTCGCGCCGGAGGAGATCCTCGGCCTGCTGGACGGCGGCCGGACGGTGATGGCCTCGGTGCACTACGGCATCCGGCACCCCGGGCGGCCGGCTCCCGGGCGGGGCGGGCATCTGGTGCTGCTGACGTCCCGTACGGCCGACGGCACGGGCGTCCACTTCCACAACCCCTCGGGCACGACGGCGGGAACGCGGGCCGCGGAGCTCGCGCTGCCCGACTTCGAGCGCTTCTTCGCGGGGCGCGGGGTGTCGTTGCCCGCGAGCGTCTGAGCGGCGCGTCGCGGGACCGCGCCGCACGTCGCCGGAGACGGGAGCGGGCCCGGGGGCGTAGCCGGCCCCCGAGCCCTGGTGTGCCACCCATTCGGCACGCCGACACTTTTAAGGACCCGCGTCAGGTTTATGTCGCCGCGTCCTGCCTTTAGACGACCGCAGATCGAAGCTCTGCGAGCCGGAGTCGAACCGGCATCTCGACGCCCATGGGCACGGGCCCGTTCGATTCGGCGATGGGTGGCGAATGCTGAGTCTGGAGCAAGAGTCTGAGATTGATCGCGGTCTGCCTCTTCCATTTGGGCTACCCCGGCCCGTTCGCGTGCGGGAGGCACGGAATGCCGGGGGGAGGACTCGAACCTCCACTGGAACCGCGTCGTCACGACAAGCTTCAGTTTCAGCTTGCGCTCCTCGCGCACCCCGGCCGAAATGAGTCGGCCGGGGAATCAATGGTCGGTCACCCGAAGAGGTAACCGAATACCGCATCACCCACCCGCTGGTCGGTGACGTCCGCGCCGTTGGCTTCCTCGCGGGCGTACTTCACGGCCTGCTGGAGCTTCTCCACCCGGTCCAGCAGCTCGTTGACACGCCGCGCGGGAAGGGCGCCGGAGAACTTCACCGTCGTCCAGTACCCGATCGGGATGTCCTCGTAGTACACCTCGACCTGCGCCGGGTGCTTGTCGGTGGCCTCCGCCTTCACGTGGTTGCGGGGCACCTTCTTCGTGCGGAGGGTCCGCACCGGCTCGGTCTTCCAGGAGTCCGTCGACGGGTCCTGGGTCCAGGCCTCCGCGGCGTCGAGCACCGGCAGCTTGCGGACAAAGGTGTTGAGGTCCGTCAACTGCTTCTCCAGGAAGAGCAGATACGAGACCGGCACCTCGCTCATGAGCACCCGTCCGTCGACATTCACGTCCGCGCGGGCCGTGCAGTTGGCCCAGTCCTTCGTGGCGGTTACATCGAAGAGCCGGGTCAGGGTCGCCGCGGTCTCCCGCAGCACGTCCTCGGCCTTGATCTGCACCAGCGTCGACTCGGGCGGCAGCTGCTCGCCCTCCTCGTCCTTGGGCTGGTACGTCCGGGAGATCCCGGCCAGCAGGCCGGTCTTCTGGAGGCCGTGATGCGCCGCCGTCAGATCCTGGTGAGCCTTGGACTTGACGCCCTTCTCCACTGCGATGATCTGATTGAGTTTCGCCACGTCGAGGACGCTAGCAACGTCAAGTCGGCCGGGACAAACGACTTTTCGAATGGCCCGCCCCCCGGATGCCAGGCGGGCAGTGCCGCGGTGAGGTCGACCTCGATCAGCTGTCCGGGGAAGCCGAGCCGCGCGACTCCGAGGAGCGCGCTCGGGTGGTGACCGCGGGCCCGATGGCCGATCCGGTGAGCCGGCGCCAGGCGGCCCCCGGGACCGTGACGTCGTCGCCGACCACGTGGATCACCGACCGGCTTGGGCCGCGGGGCGCAGCGGGATTTCGACAGTGCCCCGGACCGACCCGTACGGGTGGTTTCTGCCGGATGCCCATGTCCCTGCCGCTGTCCGGCGGGGACCGCTTGTCACAGTGAAGCCCGCGCATCCGCACCACCGGCCCGCAGGCTCCGCGCTCGCGCACGGACTCCGTCCTCGCAGGCCTCTCCCCCAGCCGCGTCCGGACACCACCCGTCACCGCCTCCTCCAGGCGCCGAACGAAGGTCCTTGCCTTGCCTCGTCTCCCCCGCTTCGCCGCCCCGAAGGGCCCCACCGGCCCCAGGAAGCACACCGCGCTCACCGCGACGGCCACCGCCCTGACCGTACTGGCCGTGGGAACGCCCGTCGCGTACGCCACACTCGGCGACGAAGCCCCCGCGGCCTCGCGGTCCACGGCGTCGGCCCTCACCTCGCGCGGGAAGGCCTACATCGAGACCCGGCTGTTCTTCGGCACCGAACGCCCCGACGGCGGACCCGATGTGGCTGATCGTCAATTCCTGGCCTTCATCGACGAGGAGGTCACACCGCGCTTCCCGAACGGACTGACCATCCAGGACGGCCGGGGGCAGTGGCGGGACTCCAACGGAGTCATCGAACGGGAGCGCAGGTACGAACTGACCCTGCTCTACCCCGCGTCCGAGGCCCGTGTGCGCGACGCCCAGATCGAGCGGATCCGCGACGCCTACGAGAAGGCCTACGCCCAGGACTCGGTGGCCCGCCTCGAAGAGCGCACGACCGCCGACTTCTGACACCCGGCCACCGCCCGGTCACGCCGCCGCGCGGGCCCTGCGCCCGCGCGGCCGGTTGATCCGGTGCGCCAGCGCGTGAACTCCCGCCACGGTCACCGGAAGAAGCGCCAGTGCCGCAACCGTCGCGCCGGCGCCGCCGCTCCTGATCCCGGCCGCTTTCAGCCGTCGCACGGCCCACAGCGAGTACGGGATGACGACCGTCGGCGCCGTGACCACCCCCGGCGTGTAGCCCCGGTACGCCAGCGACTGCGCCAGGTGCGCGACACCGTGCACCCCGAAGCCGACCAGCACGCTCCGGAAGAACGGGCTGCGGCCGCCGGTGCGCACCCCGTCCGCCGACGCCGCCACCATGACCCCACCCATGAGGCCGATCGCGACATCGACGTCCCGCTGCGAGAGCTCCATACGCTTCCAGACCGCTTCGGGCACCCCCGGGAACCGCTCCTGGAGCACGGGCCGGGCTGCCCGCGCCCAACCGGCCATGGTGGCCAACTCCTCCAGGTCGTTGGCCACCCAGGCGGCGAGCAGCCCCCAGGTCACCGCCTTGGAAACCGTTGCCTCCGCCATACCGGGCCCCCTGCGTCGCAGTACGAAGTACGATGACCACACCTTACATCGCAACGCAACGTTGCGTTGCTTTTCCCGGTTGCTTTCCCCTGGAGTGCCCATGTCCGACCCGACCGTGAACCGCCGCCCGGGCCGGGGCCCCCGCGCCGCCGAGGCGATCTTCGACACCACGCTGCGCCATCTCGCGGAACGCGGCTACGCCCGGCTCACCATCGAGGCCGTCGCCCAGGAATCCGGGGTCAACAAGACGACGATCTACCGCTGGTGGCCCTCGAAACCGGCGCTCCTGCGGGCGGCCCTGATCCATGCCCGGGTCCTCGACATCGACGTCCCCGACACCGGCAGCCTCCGCGGTGATCTGGTCTCCCTCACCGAACAGATCACCCGCCTGCTCACCGACGGGCGCACCGAACCCGTCGCCCGGGCGATGACCTCGGGCACCGGCCTGCCCGATGACGAACTCGCTCTCCTCACCCGCGACTTCTTCGCCGATCGCTTCTCCCGTGAACAGCCGGTCTTCACCCGCGCCGCCGCCCGCGGCGAACTCCCCGTGGACACCGACCCGATGCTGCTGCTGGATCTGATCGCGGGGGCGGTCTGGATGCGGGTGCTGCTCCGCCGCGAACCGGTACCGCCGGACTTCGCCCGGGATGTCGTCGATGCCGTGCTGCCGCACTGACGGTGCCGGGAGCGGGCGCGGCCCGGTCGGGTACTGTGCCGCGGCCGGGTACGGGACCGTACACACGCACCGAACGGGGAACGATCCACATGGGCACGCCAGTACGTCACTTCACGGCCACGACACCGGATGGTCAGGTGTTCACGGTCAATATCGAGCGGGACTTCCGGTACGACCCGTACCGCGACTTCCTCGTCTGCACCCACTGCGACTGGTCGCCGTCACTGCTGACCATGAAGAAGATCGTCGACATGGCCGGGGAACATCTGGCATCGGTTCACGGTGCCGACCAGGGCCTGTCCCAGCAGGACAACGAGGGGTACCGCAAAGCAGGGCTGATCATGCTGCCGATCACCGCCGTGTTGCTGATCGCTCTCTTCGTCTATCTGCAGAACTCCTGAGAGCAGGGTGTTACCGGTGCCGGCCGGACTCAGCCCCCGCTGAGCTCCGTGAGCGCGCTCACCGGGTCGGCGTCCGGAGTGGCGCGGGGCCACCAGTCGTCCTCGCCGGGCTCGGACTCGTAGCCGTACCAACGGCCGTCGTGGCCGAAGCGGAGCTGGAGTGTGCCGCCGGGGTGTGTGAGGTGGTTGCGCCGGGGCTGGAAGCGCGGGAAGCCGGCTGCCGAGAGTGCGGGACGGGCCCGGTCGAAGGGGCCGGCCGGGGGGTCCCAGGGGGTTTCGAGGACGGCGAGCCCTCCGGCGCCGCCCTGGCGCCAGGCCGCGACCGCCCGCGCCAGGTCGGTGGTGGTGCGGCCGGTGGCGTACGCCAGCTCGCGGTAGAGGGCGCGGGTGGTGGCGGTGAGCCCGGCGGTGGGGCGGGACGCGGCCAGCCGTACCGCGTCCTGCCAGGGGGTGAGTCCGGCGAGCGGGTCGCGGCCGGTGGTGAGGAGCGCGTGCGCGCGGGCCGCCGCGTCCGTGGCGAGGTGGTCGAGGGCGAGCGGGTCGCGCGCCCCGGGCAGGCTCGGGTACGAGGGTGGCTGTGCGGGATGCGGCAGCACCGGCAGTGGGGCGGGGAGCGGCGGAAGATAGCGGTCGGCGAGGGCTTCGCGGGCCGGTACGGAGGGGGCGGCGGGGGCCGTGGGACGTTCCCGGGCGGAATGTGCGGCGTTGCGGCGGCCCAGCTCTTCGAGGAGCTCCCGTTCCCCCCGGCCGCGCAGCAGCAGAAGGACGAACGGGTCGGTGTCCAGGAGCCGCGCCATCTGGTAGCAGAGCGCGGCCACGTGCTTGCAGGGCCAGCCGTGGTCCGGGCAGGAGCAGCCGGGGTCGAGGTCTCCCGCGGCGGGCAGCAGCCCGATGCCGGCCTCGGCCGCCGTGTCGGCCAGCGAGTGCGGCATCTCCTTGGTGAGCAGCGCGGCGAGGTGGCCGGGCCGGGCCGCGACGGCGTCGAGAAAGGTGTCCCAGTCGGGGTCGGCGAGGGTCCGCAGCCGCAGTTCGCAGCGGTAGGGGCGGGGGCGGCTGCCGTGGACGTAGGCGACGACCCGTCCGGGGGTGACGGTGATCGCGGCGACCTTGCCGCTGTCGGCGTACGTACGGCCGCGGGAGAGCCGGCCCTCGTCCATCGAGAGGGATTCCAGGGCGGCCACCCAGGCACGGCCCCACCAGCTGTCCGCGAAGGGGTCGTCGCCGTCGGAGGTGCGGGGTGGTACGGCCTCGAAGGTGCGCCGCAGGTCGTCGGGGCCGGGGCGCGGACGGGCGGCGGGACGGGGGTCGTGACCGCTGTGCGGGCGGGGGCTCATGCCGGCCTCCGGAGCGACACGAGATCGGCCAGGTCGCGGTCGCTGAGCTCGGTCAGTGCGGTCTCGCCGGTCCCGAGGACCGTGTCGGCCAGGGCGCGCTTCGCCTCCAGCAGCTCGCCGATCCGGTCCTCGACGGTGCCTTCCGCGATCAGCCGGTGAACCTGCACGGGCTGCGTCTGGCCGATGCGGTACGCCCGGTCCGTGGCCTGTTCCTCGACGGCCGGGTTCCACCAGCGGTCGTAGTGGATGACGTGGGCGGCCCTGGTGAGATTGAGTCCGGTGCCCGCGGCCTTGAGGGAGAGCAGGAAGACCGGGACCTCGCCGGACTGGAAGCGGTCCACCATCCGTTCCCGCTCGGCGACCGGCGTACCGCCGTGCAGGAGCTGGGAGGGAATGGCACGCGAGGCGAGGTGGGCGGAGAGCAGCCTGGCCATGGTCACGTACTGGGTGAAGATGAGGACGGAACCGTCCTCGGCGAGGATCGTGTCGAGGAGTTCGTCGAGCAGGGCGAGCTTTCCGGAACGGCCGACGAGGCGGGTCGGCTCCTCCTTCAGATACTGCGCGGGGTGGTTGCAGATCTGCTTGAGCGAGGCCAGCAGCTTCATGATCAGACCGCGCCGGGCGATGCCCTCCGAGGCCTCGATGAACGCCATCGTCTCGCGGACCGCCGCCTCGTAGAGCGTGACCTGCTCGCGGGTGAGGAAGACGGGGTGGTCGGTCTCCGTCTTGGGCGGCAGTTCGGGGGCGATACCCGGGTCGGACTTCTTGCGGCGCAGGAGAAAGGGCCGGACCAGGCGGGAGAGCCGTTCGACCGCTTCGTCGTTGGCGAGCCCGGCAGCCGTACCGGTGTTCTCGACGATACGGGCGTGCCGGGCGCGGAAGGCCTTGAGGGGGCCGAGCAGACCGGGAGTGGTCCAGTCGAGCAGGGCCCACAGCTCGGAGAGGTTGTTCTCCACCGGGGTGCCGGTGAGGGCGACTCTGGCCGGGGCCGGGATGGTGCGCAGCGCCTTCGCCGTGGAGGACTGCGGGTTCTTCACGTGCTGGGCCTCGTCGGCGACGATCAGTCCCCAGCTGTGGCCGGCCAGTTGGGCGGCGCTGGAACGCATCGTGCCGTACGTGGTGAGGACGAAGCCGCCGTCGGGCTCGGCGAGCGTGCGGTCGGTGCCGTGGAAGCGGCGCACGGGGACACCGGGGGCGAAGCGGTTGATCTCCCGGTGCCAGTTGCCCAGGAGGGAGGCGGGGCAGATCACTAGGGTGGGCGCGGGATGGGCGCGGTGCAGATGGAGGGCGATGAGGGTGATCGTCTTGCCCAGGCCCATGTCGTCCGCGAGGCAGCCGCCGAGGCCGAGCGAGGTCATCCGGTCCAGCCAGGCCAGGCCGCGCAGCTGGTAGTCGCGGAGCGTGGCTTCGAGGCCGGGCGGCGGGGCGATGGCGGTGTGGTCGTCGGTGATGCGCGCGCGGAGTGCGGCCAGCGCCCCGACGGGCACGGCCTCGACCTGTTCGCCGTCGACCTCGGCGGTGCCGGTCAGGGCGACGGCGAGGGCGTCGACCGGATCGAGCAGGCCGAGCTCCCGCTTGCGTGCCTTGCGTACGAGCGCGGGGTCGACGACGACCCACTGGTCCCGCAGGCGCACCACCGGCCGGTGGGCCTCCGCGAGGATGTCCATCTCCGCCTCGGTGAGCTGCTCGTCGCCCAGCGAGAGCTGCCAGTCGAAGGCGAAGAGCTGCTCGGCGTCGAAGAACGAGGTGCCGTCGGTGGCCGAGCCGGGCGCGGGCCGCACGACGGCGGAGGCGGTGAGCGAGCGGACGAGCTCCCTGGGCCAGTGAACGCTCACTCCGGCCGCCGCCAGCCGGGCTCCGGCGTCGCCGAGCAGCTCGTACAGCTCGTCCTCCGCCAGGGCGAGCACATCGGGCACCGGCTGGTCCAGCAACCGCTCCAGCGGCGCCCAGACGCGGGCGGCGCGGCGCAGGGCGAGCACGGCGTCGACCTTGGCCCGCGGGCCGAACGGCTCGCCCGCCCCGCCGTTCCACAGCGCGGCGGCGTCGGTGACATAGGTCGGGTCGGCGAGGCTGTGCACCTGGGTGACGGCCGCGGCGGCGTGCCGCGTGGCGTCTCCGGTGCGACCGCCGGGGCCTATGGCATCGGTCCCGGCGGAACCGGTTGCGTCGGAGGTGTCGTACGTATCGGCCGTGTCGAAGAGTTCGTACGCCGACAGGTCGAGGCGCAGCGACACCCGTACGCCCGCGTCGAGCCCGGCCGCGACCTCGACCGCCCAGTCGCGGACCCCCGGCAGGTGCTGGGCCTCGCGGGCCGCGAAGGGGGCCCCCATCGCGTACGCCGCGGCGGGCGTACGGGGCAGGGTGTCGGCGACCGCGTCGAGGAACGAACCGAGCAGCCACTCGGGGTCGGGGAGCCGGAGCGGTGTGCGATCCGGCAGCGGGACCGCGTGCCCCTCGGCCGGCATGGCGGCGGCGATCGCCCGGAGATGGGCGATGTCCTCGGCGTCGCGCGGCCCGGCCCGCCAGGCGTCGTGGTCGTCGCCCGTCAGGCCGGGGAGCAGTCTGCCGCGCGCCGCGAGGTTGAGCGCGTGGAGCGCGGCAGCGCCCCAGCATCGCGTGGCGGGGTGGGCGGACTCCTGGTGCCGGGCCCTGACCAGCAACGGCAGCGCATCGGCGACGGGCAGCAGGACCGCGGGCACCGTACGCCTGCGGATGTCGTCCCCCTGCCCGTGCCGGCGGACGACGGTGATCTCGGCCGTACGCGCACCGGGTGCGGGGCTTCCCAAGTCCACGGGGTGTCCGCAGACCTCGCCCGGCTCCGGGAGGGGACCGCCGTCGGGATCCCAGAAGGCGACGCTCCCGCCCCGCGGCAGCGGTGCGGGCAGGAACACGGTGGCACAGCGCAGGAGACGGGCAGCGGAGGTGTCCTGCTGCTGTTGTGTCGTGGTCATCGGTCCCGCTCCCCTCCCGCCCCGGTCCTCTTGATCGCCTTGATCCTCATGACTCCTGCGAGTCTAGGCGGGGGGTCTGACAGCCGGTCGCCCGGCCGTATTTCAGCAGGTCAGGCACGATATGGAACACCTCGGTCCGTGCCTGCCGGACCGAGGCGGGAAACGATGAACGGGCAGTGCGCCTCAGTGCTTGGCCAGCGGCTTCGAAGGGGAGGGCCGTGCGGGAACGGCGGTCGGGGGCGCGGGCATGGGCGGGGGTGCCACGGCCGGCGGCCGCGGCGGCCGCGGCTGGGCCGACGCGGGGCGCTGGGCCTGCGCGGGGCGCTGCGGCTGTGCGGGGCGAGGTGCCTGGGCATGGCGCGGCGGCTGCGGTGGCTGGACCGCCTGCGGTGGCGGCGTCATCTGCTGCTGCACGGGCTGCTGCGCCCGCTCCAGGAAGCGGAGCAGCTCCACCGGGAACGGCAGCACCAGCGTGGAGTTCTTCTCCGCCGCGACCGCCACCACCGTCTGCAACAGGCGCAGCTGGAGCGCGGCCGGCTGGGCGGACATCTCCTTCGCCGCCTCGGCAAGCTTCTTCGATGCCTGCAGCTCGGCGTCCGCGTTGATGACCCGGGCACGCCGCTCACGGTCGGCCTCGGCCTGGCGGGCCATGGAGCGCTTCATCGTCTCCGGCAACGACACGTCCTTGATCTCCACCCGGTCGATCTGCACACCCCATCCGACCGCGGGACTGTCGATCATCAGCTCAAGGCCCTGGTTCAGCTTCTCGCGATTGGACAGCAGATCGTCCAGATCGCTCTTGCCGATGATCGACCGCAGTGAGGTCTGGGCCATCTGCGACACCGCGAACCGGTAGTCCTCGACCTGGATCACGGCGCTCGCCGCGTCGACGACCTTGAAGTAGATGACCGCGTCCACCCGCACCGTGACGTTGTCCCGGGTGATCCCGTCCTGCGCCGGCACCGGCATCGTCACGATCTGCATGTTGACCTTGCGCAGCCGCTCGACGCCGGGGATCACCATGGTGAAGCCGGGCCCCCGTACGTCGTCGCGGAGCCTGCCGAGCCTCAGCACGACGCCCCGCTCGTACTGCTTGACGACCTTGGCCGCCGCCGCCGTGTACAGCGCGCCCGCCGAGGCCGCCGCCACTATCGCGATCACGAGCTCCTGGACCATGACGGCCCCCTGAAAGCCAGAAATACCCAGAATCGCCTGAATCGAATGAATCAGACGCTATTACCACGGTATGCCCAGTATCAATCGATAGGAACACGGATCAGCCCCGTGCCGTCGTGACTGTCCCCCGCCCGGCCGCGCACCGGATGCCGAGGCGCCGGGGACGGGGCAGGGTGACCAGCGTCAGCACGTACGCCGTACGTACTCCGTGGCATACGCAGCACCGGTGCCGGTGCGACGAGCCGGACGAGACAGACGAGGACCCGCCCATGCCCGTGATCGCCCATCGACGCCGCCGTCTCGGCATCGCAGCCGGGACCGCGCTCCTGACCCTCACCGTCGCAGGCTGTTCCGGCCTCGGCCGGACCGCGGTCGGGCCGATCACCTACACGACGGAGCGGGACGCCGTGATCATGGTCAACAGCCCGTCCGTGAAGGGCTGCCACCGGCTCGCCCCCGCAGGCGCCAAGGCGGTGGACAACGGCACCCTGGTCGACATCATCCTGTACCGCACGCGTGACTGCACCGGTCCGGGCACGACCTACCTCGCGAGGTCGTTCAGCGATGTCAACGGGACCTCTGCCCTGCCGTGGCGCAGCTACACCACGGTCCACTGACCAGCCGCCGCGCTCAGCACGGCCCACCGGCCCGCGACGGCGCTCCGTCCCGGGGCTGCTCGGGCACGGCGCGCACCCAGATCCCGTCGTCCGTGAGATACCGGTCGACGGTCAGGCCCGCCGCCTCCAGATGCCCCTCGAACTGTTCCTTCGACAGCTCCCTCGACAGGAACGTCTGGGTCCATCGCGCGTCGTCGAAGACGTACTCGACATGTATCGAGTCCACCCCGTTCCCCACGGGCTCCGCCGAGACGATCCGTACGGTGTGTCCGCTCGGATACGACCTCTCCCGCGGCAGATTCGTGTGGTAGTCGGCGCCCTCGCGCTGGATGAGTACGACGCCGCCGTCCTTGACGTGCTTCCGGCAGGCCCGCAGCAACCCGTCACGCACCCGGTCCTCGCTCGCGTGCACCAGGAACGACGCCAGCATCACCACGTCGAACCTCTCCTCGCCGAGGTCCAGCGACTCGATGGGGCTCTGCACGGTGCGGGCACCCCGGATGTGCTCCAGCATCTGCGCCGACTCGTCCACGGCGGTGACCTCGAAGCCGCGCTCGATCAGCGGACGGGTCACCCGGCCCGCGCCGCAGCCCAGCTCCAGAATGCTCGCCCCGGCGGGCACCGCGGCCGCGATCACCTCCGGTTCGTCGCCGACGGGCAGCCGTCGGTACAGCTCGACCGCGCAGCCGTCCGGCGTGATCGCGCCGGGGCCCGTTCCTGAATAACCCTCACGCACCAGTTGTCCGCTCATGTACGGACGAACGAAGAGCCGTTGACGGTGGTTCCGGCCGCGAAGCCCTGACCGGCGCCGGACTCCGCTTCCCGTTCACACCGAGCGACGGGCGACCAGTGCCGCGCTGATGTGCTGGAGGTCGGCCGGACGGGCCGGGGAGAGGCCGGTCAGCCGGTCGATGCGGCGTATGCGGTAGTCGACGGTGTTGGGGTGGATGTGCAGGGCGGCGGCGGTGGCCCGCCGGTCCAGGCCCAGTTCGAGATAGGTCTCCAGGGTGCGCAGCAACTCCGGCTTCACCTCCAGCGGCCCCAGCAGTTGCGCGAGCCCGTGCAGTGCCTCGCTGGGCCGGCTGAGCTGATACTCCAGCAGGACATCGGCCAGCCGGTACAGGCCGGGAGGCCGGCCCGTACGGGCGACCAGATCGACGATCTCGGCGTTACGGGCCACGGCCGCGGGCACCGCCTCCGGTTCGGCGGTCTCCGCGGCGGCGGTGATGGGCACACCGGCCGCGCGGGCCGCCTCCTCGACCAGTGCGCACAGACCCCCCGGTCCGCGCCACGGCGGCGGTGGCTCGGCGGCGGGCAGCAGCACCGTGCCGCCGGAGGCGTCGAGGGCGGTGAGCACCGGCGTACCGGCGAAGTGGTCGAGGGCCGTGCGGACGCGCCGGATCTTGCGCCGGGCCGCCACACCGGCGCCCGGCCCCGGTGACTGGCCCAGTTCGTCGGGGTGCGGGGCCAGCGCGAGCGTCATCGTGAGGTACCGGGCGGCCGGGCGCAGTCCGGTGCGGTGGGTGAAGCGGTCCAGGGGTTCGCCGGTCAGCAGGGCGGCCATCAGGGCGTGCCGGCCGCCGTGTTCCTGGCTGTCGAGGATCTGCCGGGCCTCCAGGTACGCGCTGCTGACGGCGGAGGTCAGCTGCTGCTGGAGGACCATGATGCGCTCCACGATCTCCAGGACGGTGGGGAGATCGCCGGGCAGCGCCCCCTTCGCGGTCTCCTGCCAGCACATCGCCGTGCCGACCTGGTAGGCGGTGAGGATCGCGTCCAGCGGCACGCCCTCCTCGGCGCGCTGGGCGGCGGAGTCGCGCTGCTGGTCGAGTTCGGCGTCGGTGGCGGGGCGGCGGTGCTCGACGACGTCGGCGAAGAGCCGCAGATTGTGCTGGACGATGTCGGCGATGTCGCCGGAGATCTCCTCGTGCGGCAGTTCGGCGTAGACCGGCAGATCCGCCAGGAGCCGGGCGACGACACGGCCGGTCAGGGCCGGGACACGGGCGCGCAGATGCGCGGCCACCGGGCGCCCGGCGATGGACAGCGGCCGGTCCTGCGGCCGTCCCGGGACACCGTGCTCCCCCGTGATGACGAGCGGCCGGTTGTCACGCGTCACAAGTTCCCCCGCAGAAGTCTGCGTTACCCACCAGTTAAACGACGGCACTTGAGTCTGCATGATGACCGGCGTCACACGCCATCCACGTACGCCCCCCACCGTCGGAGGATTTCGTGAACTTGCCGCAGAACAAGGGCTTCTGTCGATTCGTCAGGACTGCCGTGGGCGCGCTCGCCCTGGCCGGTCTGGCCGTGGGAACCGGCGCGGTTCCGGCATCCGCCGCCGAGGACGGCACCACGTCCTATGTCGCGCTCGGCGACTCGATGGCCTCCGGGCCGCTCATTCCGGACATCACGGGGCCGGTGGCCTGCGGTCGCTCGACGCACAACTACCCGCACGAGCTCGCCGAGCGCCTCGGCGCGTCGCTGCGCGACGTCACCTGCAGCGGTGCCGCGTCCAAGCACATGACCGAGAAGCAGTCGCTGTCCCTGCTCGACATCCCGATGGGTTCGGCCCCGCCCCAGTTCGACGCGTTGCGCCCGGACACCGACCTGGTGACGCTGACCATCGGCGGCAACGACGCCGGTCTGGTCGGCATCGCGCAGAAGTGCACCACCCTCGACCCGAACGCCACCCCGTGCAAGGAGAAGTACAACGAGGGCGGCGTGGACCAGGTGGGTCAGCGCATCGCGGAGTTCGCGCCGAAGCTGGGGGGCGTGCTGGATTCGATCCACCAGCGCTCGCCGCACGCCCGGGTGATCGTCACGGGTTACGGCCTCTACATCAAGCCCGGTGGCTGCTGGCCACTGCAGCCGGTCCTCCCGGTGGACGCCGACTTCCTCCAGGGCAGCGTCGACCGGATGAACGCGGTGATCGCCGAGCAGAGCGCGGCGCACGGCGCCGAGTACATCGATCTCGCCACGCCCAGCAAGGGGCACGACTCCTGCCAGGCCCCGTCGGACAAGTGGGTCGAGGGCTACGTGCCGACCGCGGCCGCCGCCCCGCTGCACCCCAACCGGAACGGCGAGGCGAACTACGCCGCCGTCATCGGCGCGCACCTCCAGGGGAGCTGACCCCGTTGCGCCACCGCCTGCTGCGCGGGGTACTGGCGGCGGCGCTCTGCGCCGCCGCCGTGCTCGTCCCGGACGCCCCCGCGGCACGGGCCGCCGGGCAGTCCGGGCCCGGCTGCGACCCGCTGGCGCCCGTCGAGTGCCTGCTGCCGTTCCCGAACGACTGGTACACCCGGCCCGACCCGGCCACCGACACCGGCCGCCGGGTGTCCTTCGGCGCCACCACGCTGCCGCGCGCCACAGCCGGCCGGCCCGTCGACCCCACGGCCTGGAACCGGTCCGACGGCTTCTCCCCCGGCTCGACGCTGATCGCGCACGTCCCCGGCCTCGACCCGGCGGCGACCGGCACCGCCCCGCTCACCGACATCGGCCGCTCCCTCGCCCCGGACGCCCCCGTCGTACTGCTGGACACCCGGACCGGGGAGCGGTGGCCGTACTGGGCCGAAGCGGACGCCAACGCCACCGATCCCGCACGCCGGGCCCTGCTGATCCATCCCGCGCGCAACTTCCGCGACGGCCACCACTACGCCGTCGCGCTGAGACGCCTCAAGGACGCGTCGGGGCGCACGATCCCGGCCGCCGCGCCGTTCGCCGCCGTCGCCGGGAAGCCGCTGCCCGCCGGGCATCCGCTGCGCACCCGCCAACAACGGCTGCGTCCGGCCCTGAAGGCGTTGCACAGGGCCGGAGTGCGGACCGAAGGGCTGTACCTCGCCTGGGACTTCACCGTCGCGAGCACCCGCAGTCTCACCGAAGACCTCTTCACCGTCCGCGACGACGCGTTCCGCCGCCTCGGCGACCGTTCGCCCGCGTTCGCGGTCACCGGTGTCACCGACTTCACGGCCGATCAGGACCCCCGGATCGCCCGTGAAGTCACCGGCCAGATCAGCGTGCCCGGCTATCTGGACCTGCCCGGCGGCCCGCCCGGCTCCGTACTGCACCGCGGCCGTGACGGCCTGCCCCGGCGGCTCCCGGGGAGCACCCGACTCGCCGCGTTCCGCTGCGAGATACCGCACTCCGCCTTCCGTGCCCCCTCGCACCCCGCCCTCTACGGGCACGGCCTCCTCGGCCGCCGCTCCGAGGTCGGCGCGGGCAACGTCAAGGCGATGGCGGCCGAGTACGACTTCACGTTCTGCGCGACGGACTGGATCGGGATGGCCGAGGAGGACATCCCCGTGGTACTCGGGGCGCTCGCCGACCCGAACCTCTTCCCCGCCGTTCCCGAACGCAGCGAACAGGGCATGCTGAACGCCCTCTTCCTCGCCCGCGCCCTGATCCACGCCGACGGGCTGACCACCGACGCGGCCTTCCGCGACGCGAACGGCCGCCCGCTCGTCGACATCCGGCACGGCATCGGGTACGACGGGAACAGCCAGGGCGGAATCCTCGGCGGCGCCCTGGTCGCCGCCTCCCCCGACATCCGGCGCGGGGTCCTCGGCGTCACCGGCATGAACTACGGCCTGCTCCTCGACCGCAGCGTCGACTTCGCACCGTTCCAGCAGGTCCTGGACGTCTCCTACCCGGACAAGCTGCGCCAGCAGATCGTCCTCCAGCTGTTCCAGATGGTGTGGGACCGCGGCGAGACCGACGCGTACGCGAACCACCTCACCGACCGCCATCAGGTACTGATGCACATCGCGTACGGGGACCACCAGGTCGCGAACGCGGCGGCCGACGTGGAGGCGCGCACCATCGGCGCCCGGCTGATCACCCCCGCGCTCGCACCGGGCCGCAGCCCGGACACCGTCCCGTACTGGGGCATCGGGACCCTCGCACCCGACCGACTGCCGTACCGGGGCTCCGCGATGACGGTGTGGGACAGCGGCACGCCCACCCCGCCGCTGACCAACACCCCGCCCGCCGGGCCGCAGTACGGCCACGACCCGCACTCGGACCCCCGCAATTCGTCGGCCGCCCGTCAGCAGAAGGCCGCCTTCCTGACCACCGGCCGGGTCATCAATGTCTGCGGCACCATGCCGTGCACCGCCGCCCCCACCTCCTGACACCCCCACTCCCCGACAGGGATGCAGACAAGGAGCACCATGCGCACGCACCGCATCACCCAGGCAGCCGTCGCGGCCGCCCTGCTCGCCGGTACGGTCCTGGTCCCGCCCGCCCTCGCCGCCACCCCCGCCGACGCACCCGCGGCGAGTGCCGGGGCCACCGCGCGGGCCGCCGCCGTGCCGTTCACTGCGGCCACCGCCCGGCGCGCCGCCGACGGCGGTTACACGCTCTCCTGGTCCTCCGCCGCCGGTTCGGTGACCGTCACCGCCGTCACCTCCCCCGACGCCACCACCGGCACCCCGGTGGGCACCGCCCCCGGCACCGGTTCACTGACCGTCCCCGCCGGAACCCTCGCCGACACGGGACGCTGGTACTTCCGGCTGGTGCCGGACAGCGGCTCCCCGCTCGTCGTCGCCGAACGCTCGCTCGGGATCGAGTCCGCCCGCAACTTCCGGGACATCGGCGGCTACCGCACCACCGACGGACGCTGGGTGCGCCCCGGTCTCGTCTACCGCTCCAACAAGATCAACAGCCTCACCGACGCCGAGCAGCAGCGCCTGCTCTCCCAGCGCCTCACCCTCGACGTGGACCTGCGCAACGCGGTGGAGCGGCACGACGACCCGGACCGGGTGCCCGCCGGTGTGAAGTACCAGGTCGCCGACGTGGTGTCGCTCAGCCACGGCGTCCGCCTCCACGACTCTGCCCTGATGACACTGGCCGAGGCCATCGCGGCCGGGCTGTTCTCCGGCTCGTCCGACCTCGGCCAGTCCATCGGCTACCCATTCATGGTCAACTTCGTGGGTGCCGACTACGCCTTCCGTGACCTGCTCACGGCCGTCGCGACGAACGACTCCGGCGCGACGGTCTTCCACTGCAGCTCGGGCAAGGACCGCACCGGCTGGAGCACGGCCGTCCTGCTCACCCTGCTCGGCGTCCCGCGCGAGACCGTCGAGGCGGACTTCCTCGCCAGCAACGACTACCTGGGCAACCCGAAGGCCGTCGAACTGAGCTGGCTGCGCGCGGCGTTCGACGAGGTGGACCACCTGTACGGCGACTTCGACACCTACGTACGCGAGGGCCTCAAGCTCGACGACGCGACGGTGGCCGCACTGCGCAACAAACTGCTGACGGACTGACGCGCCGTCAACATCCGGCGTACTGACCGGCAGCGACCCCGTCGTTCACCGGCGGGCGGCCCTCCGTCAGTACGCCGGGTAGCGGTCGGCCGGCCAGTCGACCGCGTGCTCGAACTCCACGCACAGATCGTCGGCCACCTCGGTGATCACGGCCCGGCCCTCGGTCGACACCAGCCAGGACGGCGGAAGGTGTACGTCCCCGTGGCGTGCGCCGAGCAGGTTGCCGCAGATCGCGCCGGTGGAGTCGCTGTCGCCCGAGTGGTTGACCGAGAGCAGCAGCGACCGGGCCACCTGATCGGCACCGGGCAGCACGAGGGCGCAGTACACGGCGATGGCAAGGGCCTCCTCGGCGACCCAGCCCGCACCCAGCGTCTCCACCTTCTCGCCGGTCGGCGCACCCTCGGCGGCCAGGTCGACGGCGGCGCGCAGCGCCGCGGTCGTCTCCTCGTGCCCCGGGTGGCGGCGCAGCAGCTCCATGGCCCTCAGTACGGCGCCCGCCGTCGAGTCGCCCTCCAGGAGGTGCGCGACGATCGCTGCGAGGGCGCCGGCCGCGTACGCACCGGTCGGGTGGCCGTGGGTGATCTGCGCGCACCAGTAGGCGAGCCGGAAGCCCGCCTCGGCGTCCTCCCCGACCAGTCCGAAGGGGGCGGACCGCATCACCGTGCCGCACCCCTTGGACCCGGTGTTGACGGGTCCGGGCTCACCGAGCCGGCCCGTCGGCTCGGGAACGTGGCCGGTCGCGAGCCCGGTCAGGCAGGCATTGCCGGGGGCCCGGCGCGCGTAGAGCCAGGGCTGCTGCCTGAGCCAACCGGTACGCACCGGGTTGTCGCCGCCGCGGGCAGGCGGTGCGGGGTGGTTCTGGGTGTCCAGCCAGCGCAGATAGGCGTTCCGCACGATCCGGGCCTCGGCGCCGCCGTCCTCGGTGCCGCCGCCCTTCGACATCGCGCGGGAATGGGCCCTGATCAGCCCTTCGGCCGTGAACAGGGTCATCTGCGTATCGTCCGTGACCCGTCCGACGACCCCCGCCTCGTCCGGGAGAAGTCCCTGTACGCCGTACTCACCGTGCGCGCGGCGGATACCGGCCAGGGACAGGAACTCCACCGGATTCCCCAGCGCGTCCCCGATCGCCCCGCCCAGCAGACAGCCCCGGACCCTCGCCCTGCGGCCTGTGCGGTCCTCCCACGATGTGCCGTTCACACACGATCCCCTCAATCCGACGTCGACATGTCCAAAAAGCCGTCGCGGGTCCATCCTGGTAGAAGAGGCGATCGCCATGCGTACCGGCAATGAACCGACGACTGCCCGCAGTCCACTGCGGCTGCGGCTGTGGCTGAGTCTATGGGGGCTGGCCTGGGCCGTCTTCGGCCTGGCCGCCTTCACGATGACCGACCGGCCGGGCTGGGCCGCCGCCTGCGGCCTGCTGCTCGTGCTGGTCCTCGTGGACCTGACAGTGATCGTTCACCACATCCACCAGGGACCGCACTACCAGCCCGGCCGCGATGTCCCGCCGTACGAACCCGACCACGGCGGGCGCGGCAGGTACGGGCACTGAACCGGGCCAAAAGCGGGCCGGGGGCGTGCCCGCCCGGCGCCGGACGTCAGTCCTGGGCCGGGAAGCGGGCCGCCTTCAGATACTCCGGGTTCGGGTCGAGCGCGGCGGCCAGCCGGAAGTGGCGGGCGGCCCGGTCCGTGCGGCCGGAGCGCTCGAAAGTACGGGCCAGCGCGAAGTGTGCGAAGGCGTTGTCCGGTTCGCGTTCCAGGACGAGTTCGAATTCGAGCTCGGCGGGGCGCAGCTGGGCGGCGGCGAAGAACGCGCGGGCACGCAGCAGCCGGGCCGCGGTGTTCTCCGGATGGGCCGCGATCACCGCATCCAGCAGTTTCACCGCGCCACGGGGGTCGCGCGCCGCCAGCAGGTGTTCGGCAGCGCGGAAGTCGATGACGTCGGTCTCCGGGGTCCTCTCGGGCACGGTCTCATCCTTCCCTTCTTCACCGGGTCCCCAACGTCCGGCCGGGGTTCGGTATTCCGCACCGGGACCGGTGTCCCGGGGCCCGGCGCCCGGACCCTCCCCCGGTGCCGGGTTCAGCCGGCCGCGGCCCGCTCGGTCAGCTCCGACCAGACCTTGCGGACCTGCGGTTCCAGGTCCTCCAGCGGTCCGTCGTTGTCGATGATCAGGTCGGCCACGGCCCGCCGCTGCTCCCGGGTGGCCTGGGCGGCCATCCGGGCGCGGGCCTCGGACTCGGTCATGCCGCGCAGCCGTACCAGCCGGTCGAGCTGGGTCGCGGGGCTCGCGTCCACGACGACGACCAGGTCGTAGAGCGGCGCCAGGCCGTTCTCGGTGAGGAGGGGGACGTCGTGGACGACGACCGAGTCCGGCCCCGCGGCCCGCTCCAGCTCGGCGGAACGGGCGCCGACCAGCGGGTGGACGATCGCGTTGAGTGCGGCGAGCCGGTCGGTGTCGGAGAAGACGATCGAGCCGAGCTTCGGCCGGTCCAGGGTGCCGTCCGCGGTGAGGACGTCGGCGCCGAACTCGTCGACGACGGCCGCGAGCCCGGGTGTCCCCGGCTCGACGACCTCGCGGGCGATCCGGTCCGCGTCGATCAGCACGGCTCCGTATCCGACGAGCAGCCGTGACACTTCACTCTTGCCGGCGCCGATCCCACCGGTCAGGCCCACTTTCAGCATGCCTGGCAGCCTAGTACGCGGGTGAGCGGCGGGAGCCGGTCAGGCGTCCCCCTCGCGCTCGGCGAGGAACCGCTCGAATTCGAGGCCGATCTCGTCGGCGGACGGCAGGTCCACCGGCTCGGCGACCAGGTTGCCCCGGGTCTCGGATCCGGCGACCGCGTCGTACTGGTGCTCAAGGCCCTCGACGAGCGAGACGAGCTCCTCGTCGCCCTGGCCGATCTGCCGGTCGATCTCGGTCTGGGTGCGGTGCGCCTCCGTGCGCAGCGCGTGGGCGACGGTCGGCAGGACCAGGCCGGTCGCGGCCGTGATCGACTCCAGTGCGGTGAGCGCCGCGTCCGGGTAGGCGGAGCGGGCGACGTAGTGCGGCACATGGGCGGCGACACCGAGGACGTCGTGTCCCGCCTCCATCAGCCGGTACTCCACCAGGGCCTCCGCGGAGCCGGGCACCTGCGCCTCGTCGAAGGGGCTGCGGTGGCCGGGCATGAGGTCCGTGCGGTTGCCGTGCGGGGTGATGCCGACGGGGCGGGTGTGCGGGACACCCATCGGGATCCCGTGGAAATTCACCGCGAGGCGGACGCCGAGGCGCTCGACGATCTGCTCGACGGCGGCGGCGAAGCGCTCCCACTCCACATCGGGCTCGGGCCCGGACAGCAGCAGGAACGGCGCTCCGGTGGCGTCCTGCACGACCCTGACATCGAGCGTCGGGGTCTCGTAGGCGGCCCACCGGTCGCGCCGGAAGGTCAGCAGCGGACGCCGGGCGCGGTAGTCGACGAGACGGTCGTGGTCGAAGCTGGCCACGACCTGGTGCGGCAGCGTTTCGAGCAGGCCGTCCACGATCTGCTCACCGGTCTCGCCCGCGTCGATGTATCCGTCGAAGTGGTAGAGCATGACCAGGCCGGCTGACTCCTGGGCGAGCGCCATGTCGACGACGGCCAGGCCCTTCGGCTCCCATTCGTACAAACTCTGCGGATCAGGCACGGTTACCGCTCCTCCTCGTGTTCGTCGAGAAGAACGTCCGGCAGGGGACAAGCATTCCCGGACTGTGCCCTTTCAGCCACCGGTTCATGCCGGAAGCCACGCGAGAACCCGGGGTGCGACCACAGCGGCGGGCGCCCGTCCTCCCCTCGAAGGCACCGGCATCCGCGCCGAGGGCAAGGGCGTTGACGTTCATGTCGGTGAACACCTCGACGGAGAAGCCGAGTTCGCCCCGGGCCCGAGGTCCTCAGGATCCTCGCCGGGCGCGCGTCACGGGCCGTCAGCTTCCCGTGCATCCCACAAGCGTTCCCTCGTTCACCCGGTCCGTCGCCCCTGCCCCACGGGCAATGGTCCAGACATTGACACGGCCGCACCGCGTCCCTACCGTCACTGGGCAGCAAGTTCAGAGACTCGCCCCACATTCATGTACGGGAACCTCGAACTCCTTCGACGGGAAGGCACCCCCATGCGCACCCGCACGCTGCTCCCGGCCCTGCTGGCCACCGCGCTCGCCACCGGCGGCCTCGCCCTCGCCTCCGCCACCGCGGCGGGTGCGGCGACGGTCATCGACGTGAGCACCGCCGCCCAGCTCAAGTCCGCCCTCACCGCCGCGGCCCCCGGCGACACGATCCGGCTCGCCGACGGCACCTACACCGGCAACTTCAAGGCGACCGTCCCCGGCGCCGCTTCCGCCCGGATCACGCTCACGGGCTCCGCCAAGGCGATCCTCACGGCGGGTGGGGGTTACGGACTGCACCTCAACGGCGCCTCCTACTGGACCGTCAAGGGCATCACCGTCACCGGCGGTCAGAAGGGCATCATGGCCGACACCGCCACCGGCGTCGTCATCGATTCGGTGACCGTGCACGATCTGGACATGGAGGGCGTCCACTTCCGCAAGACCAGCAAGGACGGCGTCATCAAGAACTCACGGATCTACGACACCGGGCACGACGGCCGCGGCATGGGCGAGGGCGTCTATGTCGGCACGGCCGGCGATCTCTCCGACCGGAGCGACCGGGTCCAGATCCTGGACAACACGATCGGTCCGGGGGTGGGCGGCGAGAATGTCGACATCAAGGAGGGCACCACCGGGGCGAAGATCGTCGGCAACACCTTCGACGGCAGCGGGCTGACCGGCGCCAACTACGACGACTCCTGGGTCGACGTGAAGGGCAATGACGTCCTGGTCGAGGGCAACAAGGGCTCCCGTACGACCAACAACGGCTATGAGACCCACACCCAGCAGAGCGGTTGGGGCTGCGGCACCGTCTTCCGCGGCAACACCTCGGACCTGACCGGTTCCAAGGGCGACAAGCAGATCGCGATCAACGTCACCAACTACGGCGCGAGCTGCCCGGCCACCGTCCACAGCAGCAACACGGTGACCGGCGGGAAGGGCCTGACCAACATCACCGTCACGCCGTAGCCGCGCCGCGAGAACGAGTGAGGCCCGCTCCCCGAAGGGAGCGGGCCTCACTTTTCAGCTACTGCGGTCGATCATCGACCGGAGGGGGTGCAGAGCGTCAGCTCTGGCCGCCCGCCAGCTTCTCGCGCAGGGCAGCCAGGGCCTCGTCCGACGCCAGGGCGCCGGAGTTGTCCGCGGACTCCGAGGAGTACGAGCCGCCACCGCTGCCGCCGGAGGCAGCCGGGGCGCCACCGGCCGGGGCGGCAGCGCCCTCGGCAGCAGCGGCCTCGTCGGCCTCGCGGGACTTGATGACCTGGGCCTGGTGCTGCTCGAAGCGCTGCTGCGCCTCGGCGTACTGACCCTCCCACGCCTCGCGCTGGGTCTCGAAGCCCTCGAGCCAGTCGTTGGTCTCGGGGTCGAAGCCCTCGGGGTAGATGTAGTTGCCCTGGTCGTCGTAGGACGCGGCCATGCCGTACAGGGTCGGGTCGAACTCGACCGAGGCCGGGTCGGCACCGAAGGACTCGTTGGCCTGCTTCAGCGAGAGGCTGATGCGACGGCGCTCGAGGTCGATGTCGATGACCTTGACGAAGATCTCGTCGTTGACCTGGACGACCTGCTCCGGGATCTCCACGTGGCGCTCGGCCAGCTCGGAGATGTGGACCAGACCCTCGATGCCCTCGTCGACGCGCACGAACGCACCGAACGGAACGAGCTTGGTGACCTTACCGGGAACGACCTGCCCGATCTGGTGCGTACGGGCGAACTGCTGCCACGGGTCTTCCTGCGTCGCCTTGAGCGACAGGGAGACGCGCTCGCGGTCCATGTCGACGTCGAGAACCTCGACGGTGACTTCCTGGCCGACCTCGACAACCTCGGAGGGGTGGTCGATGTGCTTCCAGGAGAGCTCGGAGACGTGCACGAGACCGTCGACGCCGCCGAGGTCCACGAACGCACCGAAGTTGACGATCGAGGAAACGACGCCGGAGCGGACCTGGCCCTTCTGCAGGGTCGTGAGGAACGTCTGGCGGACCTCGCTCTGGGTCTGCTCCAGCCAGGCACGGCGGGACAGGACCACGTTGTTGCGGTTCTTGTCCAGCTCGATGATCTTGGCCTCGAGCTCCTTGCCCACGTAGGGCTGAAGGTCGCGGACACGACGCATCTCGACGAGCGACGCCGGCAGGAAGCCGCGGAGGCCGATGTCGAGGATGAGACCACCCTTGACGACCTCGATGACGGTACCGGTGACGATGCCGTCTTCTTCCTTGATCTTCTCGATGGTGCCCCAGGCACGCTCGTACTGAGCGCGCTTCTTCGAGAGGATCAGGCGGCCTTCCTTGTCCTCCTTCTGGAGGACCAGGGCCTCGATCTCGTCACCGACCTTGACGACCTCGTTCGGGTCGACGTCGTGCTTGATCGAGAGCTCGCGGCTCGGGATGACACCTTCGGTCTTGTAACCGATGTCGAGGAGAACCTCGTCCCGGTCAACCTTGACGATGACACCGTCAACGATATCGCCGTCGTTGAAGTACTTGATCGTCTCGTCGATCGCCGCGAGGAACGCGTCCGCGTCGCCGATGTCGTTGACCGCAACCTGCGGAGTGGTGGCGGTGGTCTCGGTGCTGCTCGTCATGTGGGAAAGGGCTCCGGTACGGACAGTGAGTCGTAGGTACTGCTACGCCGGGAGCCCGTATCACCTCTGCAGAAGCCGGACAGCTCGGGAAACACCCAACCCGCTGGACCGGGAGGCGCCTCGTGAACCGAGGGGACATACAGCAGATGCGAGCGCGGCCTGCTAGGTCTGAGGCGCGCAGGCTCGCAGCGCAACTTGTAGCATACGGGGGCAGCCGGGCACGGTCAATGCGCGAAGGCGCACACCGGGGGCGCAACGGCTCATATCCGGCACAACTCGTGTTCCCCGAGGCCAGATCGGCCCCGGGAGACAATCCATGGGTACGGGAGCCGTACTCACAGGTACCCCCCGGTACGTACCGCGTGCGGCGGGGTGAAGGCAAACTACAACGACGGACACGATGAGCCAAGAGATCTACGCGGCCGAACCCGAAGCGACCCGCCGCGACGCCTCGGAGGCCGAGAGCAGCCGGGCCAGTCGCGGCTGGTGGGACCGGAACGCCGACGAGTACCAGAGCGACCACGGCGACTTCCTCGGCGACGACCGTTTCGTCTGGGGGCCGGAGGGGCTCGACGAGGCGGAGGCCGGTCTGCTGGGCCCCGCCGCGTCGCTGCGGGGACTGGACGTCCTGGAGATCGGTGCGGGCGCCGCGCAGTGCTCGCGCTGGCTCGCCGCGCGGGGCGCCCGTCCGGTGGCCCTCGACCTCTCGCACCGCCAGTTGCAGCACGCGCTGCGGATCGGCGACGAGGTCCCCCTGGTGGAGGCGGACGCCGGGGTGCTGCCGTTCCGGGACGGCTCCTTCGACCTGGCGTGCTCCGCCTACGGCGCGGTGCCCTTCGTCGCCGACCCCGTGCAGGTGTTCCGCGAGGTCCACCGCGTGCTGCGTCCCGGGGGCCGCTGGGTCTTCTCGGTGACGCATCCGGTCCGCTGGGCGTTCCCGGACGAGCCGGGGCCGGAGGGCCTCTCGGTCGCGGCCTCCTACTTCGACCGCACTCCCTATGTCGAGCAGGACGAGCGGGGCGACGCCGTGTACGTCGAGCACCACCGGACGCTGGGCGACCGGGTGCGGGACGTGGTGGCCGGCGGCTTCCGGCTGGTCGACCTCGTCGAACCGGAGTGGCCCGCCTGGAACCACCAGGAGTGGGGCGGCTGGTCCCCGCTGCGCGGGAACCTGATTCCCGGCACGGCGATCTTCGTCTGCGAACGGGACTGACGGCCCCGGACACGGGGGCCGTGGGCCCGGCGGGGGCGCGTCGTACGAGACTGGGGGCGTGATCCGTACCGACGCCCTGGCCCAGTTGCCCGTACGCACCGCCGTGCCCGCCCTGGAGCGGGCGCTCGACGACCGCGGTGCCGCGGTGCTGTGCGCGCCGCCCGGCACCGGCAAGACGACTCTCGTGCCGCTGGTCCTGGCCGGTCTGGCCGGGGGTGGTCCGGTACGCAGGGTGCTGGTCGCCGAGCCGCGGCGGATCGCCGCGCGGGCGGCGGCGCGGCGGATGGCCTGGCTCATCGGCGAGCAGGTCGGCGGCCGGGTGGGGTTCACGGTCCGCGGGGAGCGGGTGGTGGGGCGCGACACGGTGGTGGAGGTGGTGACCACCGGTGTGCTGCTCCAGCGGCTCCAGCGCGACCAGGAGCTGGCCGGGGTCGACGCGGTGATCATCGACGAATGCCACGAGCGGCACCTGGACGCCGACACCGTCGCCGCGTTCCTGCTCGATGTGCGCGAGGCCATCCGGCCCGATCTGCGGCTGGTCGCCGCGTCCGCGACGACGGACGCACAGGGCTGGGCGCGGCTGCTGGGCGATGCCCCGGTGGTCGAGGCGCAGGGCGTCTCGCATCCGGTGGAGGTGGTCTGGGCGCCACCCGCCGCTCCGGTGCGGCCGCCGCACGGGATGCGCGTCGATCCGGCGCTGCTGACGCATGTCGCCGCGACGGTGCGCCGGGCGCTCACCGAGCGGGACGGCGACGTGCTGTGCTTCCTGCCCGGGGTCGGCGAGATCGGCCGGGTGGCGGGGCAGCTGGCCGGGGTGGCCGCCGAGGTGCTCCAGGTGCACGGACGGGCTCCGGCGGCGGTGCAGGACGCGGTGCTGGCCGGGTCGTCGGACGGCCGGCGGGTGGTGCTGGCGACCTCGGTGGCGGAGTCGTCCCTCACGGTGCCCGGGGTGCGGGTCGTGGTCGACTCGGGGCTGGCCAGGGAGCCGCGCACCGATCACGCGCGGGGGCTGAGCGCGCTGACGACGGTGCGGGCCTCGCAGGCGGCGGGGAGGCAGCGGGCGGGCCGGGCCGGGCGGGAGGCGCCCGGGGCGGTGTACCGGTGCTGGGCGCAGGCGGAGGACGGCCGGCTCGCCCGGTTCCCGTCCCCGGAGATCAAGGTCGCGGATCTGGCGGCGTTCGCGTTGCAGGCGGCGTGCTGGGGCGATCCGGACGCGTCGGGGCTGGCGCTGCTCGACCCGCCGCCCGCGGGTGCGATAAGTGCGGCGCGCGAGGTGCTGACCGCGGTCGGCGCGGTGGACGCGGACGGACGGGTGACCGACCGGGGCGTACGGATGTCCCGTCTCGGCCTGCATCCGCGGCTGGCGCGGGCGCTGCTGGACGGCGCCGCCGAGGTGGGCGGACGGCGGGCGGCCGAGGTGGTGGCGCTGCTGAGCGAGGAGCCGCCGCGGGAGTACGGGGACGATCTGGCGGCCGCGCTGCGTACCGCGCGGCGGGGTGGGGACGGCTACGCGGCGCGCTGGCGGCAGGAGGTCCGGCGGCTGTCCTCGTCGGTGAAGGACGCGGCCGGCGGTTCCGGTCCGGACGACGCGGCCGTCGGTCTGGTGGCCGCGCTGGCGTTCCCGGAGCGGGTGGCACGGGCCCGCGGCGAGGGAGCGTTCCTGATGGCGTCGGGGACGGGCGCGGAGCTGCGGGACGGCTCGGGGCTGCGCAGTGCGCCCTGGCTGGCGGTCGCGGTCGCCGACCGGCCCGCGCACGCGGCGTCCGCACGGGTGCGGCTCGCTGCCGTCATCGACGAGGACACGGCACGGGCGGCCGCCGGGCATCTGGTCCGCGGCGGCGAGGAGGTGCACTGGGCCGGCGGCGATGTGGTGGCCCGTCGGGTGGAGCGGCTGGGTGCCGTCGAACTGTCGGTGCGCCCGTTGAAGCAGCCGGCACCCGGGCCGGTGCGCGAGGCGCTGGTCGAGGGTCTGCGGCGCGAAGGGCTCGGGCTGCTGCGCTGGACGCGGGAGAGCGAGCAGTTGCGGGAGCGGCTCGCCTTTCTCCACCGCGAGCTGGGGGCGCCCTGGCCGGATGTGTCGGAGGGCACGCTGCTGGAGCGTACCGAGCAGTGGCTGGAGCCCGAGCTGTCACGGGCCCGGCGGCGCTCCGATCTGGCGCGGATCGACGCGGGGCAGGCGCTGCGGCGGCTGCTGCCGTGGACGACGGGCGAGGCGGTGCGGCTGGACGAGCTGGCGCCGGAGCGGATCGAGGTGCCGAGCGGTTCCCGTATCCGGGTGGAGTACGGCGGGGCGCAGCCCGTACTCGCGGTGAAGCTCCAGGAGTTGTTCGGTCTGCGGGAGACCCCGAGGGTGGCCGGGGTGCCGGTCCTGGTCCATCTCCTCTCCCCGGCCGGCCGTCCCGCGGCCGTCACCGCGGATCTGGCGTCGTTCTGGCGGGACGGCTACCGGGCCGTGCGGGCGGAGCTGCGCGGCCGCTACCCGAAGCATCCGTGGCCGGAGGATCCCACGACGGTGGAGGCGACCCGGTTCACGAAGGCTCGGCTCAAGCGGGAGTAGGGGCGGGTTCCGGCGAGGACGCCGGCGGCCCGTGCGGGCGGCGGGAGCGGGCCTCCAGCCACAGGGCGAGCGCGAGCAGTCCGACGCCGAGGACCAGGAAGCCCCAGGGCAGGTACGAGGTGAGCAGCAGGACCAGCAGGCGCTGGGACTTGACCAGGTCCACGATCGATTCGACGTAGTCCGGGCGCATCTTCACATGCCCGGCGAACACGGTCATGGTGTCCTGGGGCATCCCCATCTTCCTGGCGTTGCGCAGCTCCTCCTTGTGGATCTCCTCGCCGTTGACCGGCGCTCCGGTGACCGGGTCCACCCAGAACATCCGCTTGGTGGTGTACCAGCGGGTCATGCCCGTCTTCGCGATCTGTTCCGGGGTGACGCCCTTGATCGGCATCTTCTTCGGCATCGGGACCTTGGTCCACGGGATGGTCTGCTCGAAGTAGTAGACGTCCATGCCGTGGAAGGTGCGGGTGCCCTTGTAGTGGATGGGCGAGCTGGTGCGGGCCTGGGCGTCGAAGTACTCGTAGTCGCGTTTCTGGGTGAGGAAGGGCCACTTGAACTCGATGCCCTCGCGCCTGACCGGGTCGCCGTCGACGGATTCACCGGTGGCGTGGACGGGGGCCTGGCTGTGGGCGTCGAAGATGTAGCGCTCGGGGATCTCGGAGACCATCTTGCCGTCCGGGCCGACCACGTAGCTGAGGGCGTCCCAGACGACGACGTCGCGGCCGGCGCTGCGTTCGATCTTCTCGGACTCCTCGACGTTGCCCTTGAGGGTCTGCACGATGGTGACCTTGGGGACCTTCTTCACCTTCATGTTGTCGTTGTAGTCGAGGAGGGTGGCGGGCTTCGCCTCCAGCACCGTCTCCTGGTACTGACTGGGCGGGATCTTCGCCAGCCTCGGGAAGGCGTACCAGCGCAGCAGTGGCGACATGGCGGCGAAGAAGACGGCGAATGCCAGGAGTACGAGGCTGGCTCGGCGGCGCATGTGGTGCCCTCCCTCGGCTTCTGCTTTCCGGAACTAGTTCTTGGGGCCCGGCACGGTGGTCAGCAGGGGTTTGGGCGAGGTCTCTCCCGGCGGGGCGCCGATCGCGCTGATGGTGAGGACGAGCGCGAGGGCTGCGGCCAGCCCGATGGCGGCGGCGACGAGAGCGCGCATGCCGGTCCTCCCGGAGAGCATGGATCTGATGGGTCGTCAGGGTTGGGGCACCGTAGCAATGCGGGCGCGAGATGAGAACACGTAGAACAGCCCCTCTGCCGGGTGGTGGCAAAGGGGCTGCTCCGACGTGCGGACGGGCGGGGTCAGCCGGCGGGCGCCTCGGGGGTCTCGGACGCCTCGGGGGCCTCGGGGGCCTCGACCTTCAGCTCGATGACGATCGTGGCGCCGCCCTCGGTGGTGAGGCGCAGCTTGTAGGTGCCCGCGGTGTCGTCGGCGTAGATCTTGGGCAGCTTCAGGGTGCCGTCGGCGTCGGTCTTCAGCTCCGTGAGGGTACGGACCGTCTTGCCGTCGGCGTCCTTGAAGTAGGGGCCCTTGTCGTTCTCGGCCGGCTTCTCGGCGTCGGTGATCATGGTGGCGGTGACGGCGACACCGGCCGCGACCGCGTCCTTGTAGGTGGCCTTGACCTCGACGGTGTCGGCGAACTCGGTGCCGGGTGCCGCGGTCAGTGCCTTGTCGTCGGTCCTCGCGATCTCGTCGGCCCGGCGGGCGGTGACGGTCGCGGTGTAGGCGACGGGGGGCAGCGAACGGCCGGTGGCGGTGGCCCGCACCGTGAACTTCCCGGCCTTCTCGCCCGCCTTCAGCACCGGGGCGGTGACCGTGCCGTCGGTTGCGGTGAGGAGGGTGACCGCGTTCTTCCCGCCGTCGAAGGCGGCGTCGGTGTCACCCGCGATGGTGAAGGTCACGGACACCTTGGCGAGCGGGCCGCCGAGGCTGTTCCTGGCCCGCACCTTGATCCGCTCGGCGAAGGCGTCGCCCGCGGTGGCGGTCAGTGTGCCGGTACCGGCGTTCTCCACGCCTGCGAGGGTCTGGGCCGGCGGGGTCGTGGGCGGGGTCGTCGGCGGGGTCGTCGGCGAGGTCGGGCCGGTCGATCCGCCGTCACCCGGCTTCGTGGGGTCCGGGCTCGGCTTCGGCTTGGTCGTCTCGGACGGCGAGGGGGACGGGCTCGGGCTGCCGGAGCTGTGGTCCCTGCCTCCGCCGAGGCCGGGCGGGACGGTGCCGGTTCCGTCGGGGATCTCGTGGGTGCCGCGGTTGTAGTAGTCGAACCACGAGCGGACGGTGCGCAGATAGGCGTCCGAGTGGTTGTAGCTCAGGACCGCCCGGTCCAGATCCGCGGCGAGGGACAGATCGCGGGAGCCGGCGCAGAGGTAGCGTCCGGCGGCGAGCGCCGCGTCGTAGATGTTGTTGGGGTCCTTGCGGCCGTCGCCGTTGCCGTCCTGGCCCCAGGTCGCCCAGGTGGACGGGATGAACTGCATCGGGCCGACGGCGCGGTCGTGGGTCGAGTCCCCGTCGTACGCCCCGTTGTCGGTGTCCTTGATCATGGCGAAGCCCCGGCCGTCGAGGACCGGGCCGAGGATCGGCGAGAACGTGGTGCCGTTCGCGTCGACCCTGCCGCCGCGGGCCTGGCCGGACTCGACCTTGCCGATCGCGGCGAGCAGCTGCCAGGGCAGCCGACAGGCGGCGTCGGTGTCGTCGAGGGTCTGCTCGGCCTTCTTGTACGCGGCCAGGATCGAAGCCGGAATACCGGATTCCGCACTGCCGGTGACGGGCAGATTCGTGGACGTGCCCGGCTTGTTGGGGGTGTTCAGCGGGGGCAGGTCCGTGTAGTACGGCGAGTTGCCGGTGGCCGCGCTGTCGTTGGGCGGAGGCGTCGACCCGGTGGACTGCTGGTCGCCGCTCTCGGTGACCAGCGATGTGCCCGGGGCCCCCGAGGCGGAGAGCGCCGCCACGGCGACGGCGGCCACAGCAGTGGTGGTCGCCCCCTTGCGAAGCCGGCGACCGAATTGCGCTGCCATAACCTCTGGCCCCTCCCCTTCGACGACTGTCCACGCTCCCCAGCAGCAGGACTCAGGCGACCCTACGGCAACTTGTGCCGCCAAGACACCGTGCACTGACCGGTTCTTACCTGTTTTTCATGTTCCGGACAGCAAGTTGTACGGCAGTGGTCGGGCGGGCGACGGTGGCTCGCGCATACTTGCCGCCATGCCGTTCACACTCAGTCATGCCGCCGCCGTTCTCCCGGGGATGCGGCGGGACGGGACGGCACGTGGGCCGCTGTTCGCCTCGGCTCTCGTCGCGGGTTCGTTCGCCCCCGACATGACGTACTACGCGGACACCGCGGTTCCCGGCGCCATGGAGTTCGGCCGGGTCACCCACTCGGTGTGGGGTGTGTTCACGGTCGATGTGCTGATCACCGCGGCCGTGGTGACGTTGTGGCTGCTGCTGCGCGAACCACTGGTGGCGCTGCTGCCGGGAGCCTGGCAGGGGCGGGTGCACGCGTTCGTACGGGGACGCCGCGGGACCGCCCGGGGCGTGCGGGAGGCCGCCGGGTTCGTGCTGTCGGCGGTGATCGGGGCCGCCACCCATGTCGTCTGGGACGCCTTCACCCACCACGACCGGTGGGGTGTGCGCCTGGTGCCGCTGCTCGACGGAAGCGTCGGCGGATTTCCGGTGTTCCAGCTGGTGCAGTACGGCAGTTCGGCGGTGGCCCTGGCCGTGCTCGCGTGGTTCACGGCGTCGGGGCTGCGGCGGACCGGGGCGCGCCCGGTCCCCCCGTCCGTGCCGGTGCTGGACCGCCGGGGACGGTGGTCGGCGGGGGTGCTGCTGAGCGTCTGCGTACTGCTCGGCGTCGCCCACCGGTGCGCACGCTGGTACGCGTACTTCGGGCACATCGACACCCCGCTGGACATCATCCCGACCGCCTGCTTCGGCGCCGGGGCGGGGCTGGCGGTGGGCCTGGTGCTGTACGGGGCGTGGATGCGGCTGCGGCGACCGCGCACGGCCGCACCCGCGGTCGCCGGACGGGCCTAGGGCACAGGGGTCCGGACGGCCCGGGGATCCGGACGGCCCGGGAACATCGCGTCCCGGGCCCGTCCGGCGCCGTCGGCGGGTCAGTGCGCCGCGGACTCCCAGTCCGTACCGACGCCCACCGAGACATCCAGCGGGGCGCGCAACTGCACGGCCGTGGACATCTCGTGGCGGAGGATCTCCTCCACCTGTGCCCGCTCGCCCTCGGCGACCTCCAGCACGATTTCGTCATGGACCTGGAGCAGCATCCGGGACTTCAGCTTCGCCTCGGTCAGCGCCCGGTCGACCTGGAGCATGGCGACCTTGACGATGTCCGCGGCCGTGCCCTGGATCGGTGCGTTGAGCGCCATCCGCTCGGCCATCTCGCGGCGCTGGCGGTTGTCGCTGTTGAGGTCGGGGAGGTAACGGCGGCGGCCGAAGACCGTCTCCGTGTATCCCGTGGCCCTGGCCTCCTCCACCACCCGGTGCAGATAGTCGCGCACCCCGCCGAACCGCTCGAAGTAGGTGTCCATCAGGCCGCGCGCCTCGCCCGCCTCGATGTTCAGCTGCTGGGAGAGACCGAACGCGGAGAGCCCGTACGCGAGTCCGTAGCTCATGGCCTTGATCTTGCGGCGCATCTCCGGGTCGACGGCCGACTTGTCGACGCCGAAGACCTGCGAGGCGACCGTGGTGTGCAGATCCTCGCCGGAGGTGAACGCCTCGATCAGGCCCGCGTCCTCGGAGAGGTGCGCCATCACCCGCAGCTCGATCTGGCTGTAGTCGGCCGTCATCAGCGTCTCGAAGCCCTCGCCGACGACGAAGCCGCGGCGGATGGCCCGGCCCTCGTCCGTACGGACCGGGATGTTCTGCAGGTTGGGGTCGGTGGAGGAGAGCCGGCCCGTCGCCGCCACCGTCTGGTTGAACGTCGTGTGGATACGGCCGTCCGCCGCGATCGTCTTGATCAGGCCCTCGACCGTGACCCGCAGCTTGGCCTGCTCGCGGTGGCGCAGCATGATCACCGGCAGCTCGTGCTCGGTCTGCGCGGCGAGCCAGGCCAGCGCGTCGGCGTCCGTCGTGTACCCGGTCTTCGTCTTCTTCGTCCTGGGCAGGCCCAGCTCGCCGAAGAGGACTTCCTGGAGCTGCTTGGGCGAACCGAGGTTGAACTCGCGGCCGACCGCGGCGTGCGCCTCCTTCACCGCCTGCTGCACCGCACCGGCGAACTGCTGCTCCATGCCTTCCAGATGGGCCCGGTCGGCGGCGATGCCGTGCCGCTCCAGACGGGCCAGCAGAGCGGACGTCGGCAGCTCCATGCCGTGCAGCAGATCGGTCGCGCCGACCTCCGCCAGCCGGGCGGTGAACGCATCGCCCAGATCCAGGACCGCACGGGCCTGCGCCATCAGGGACTCGGCCTCGGCCTGGTCCTCCGCCCCGAAGGCCAGCTGGCCGTCGGACGCCGCCGCGGGGGCCAGCTCGCGGCCCAGATACTCCACCGCCAGCGCGTCCAGCGCGAAGGAACGACGGCCGGGCTTGACCAGATAGGCGGCGAGCGCGGTGTCCATCGTGACGCCGTCGACCTGCCAGCCGTGCTCGGGGAAGACCCGCATGGCGCTCTTCGCGTTGTGCATGACCTTGGGCCGGTCCGCGTCGGCGATCCAGGCGGCGAACGCCTGCTCGTCGCCCGCGTCGAGCAGGGCCGGGTCGAACCAGGCCGCCGCGCCGTTCGCCGCGGCCAGCGCGATCTCGGTGACCGTGCCGCTGCCCACCAGCCAGGCGTCGACCGTGGCCACGCCGAGCGGCTGCCCGCCGTGCTCGGCGAGCCAGGGCGCGAGCTCGCCCGCGCCCAGCACCGCGCCGTCCAGCTCGATGCCCGCGGCGGGCGCCGGGGCCTCGTCCTCGGCCGCCCCCGGGTCGACGGCCAGCAGCCGCTCGCGCAGGCTCGGGTTACGGATCTCCAGGACATCCAGCACACCCGTCACCGCGGTGCGGTCGTACGGGGCGCGCTCCAGGTCCTGCGGGGTCTTCGGCAGCTCCACGTCACGGACCATCTCGGTCAGCCTGCGGTTCAGCCGCACCGCGTCCAGGTGGTCCCGGAAATTCTGACCGGCCTTGCCCTTGACCTCCTCGGCACGCTCGACCAGCTCGTCGAACGAACCGAACTGATTGATCCACTTCGCGGCGGTCTTCTCACCGACACCGGGGATGCCCGGGAGATTGTCCGACGGGTCGCCGCGCAGCGCCGCGAAGTCCGGGTACTGCTGCGGTGTGAGCCCGTACTTCTCCTCGACCTTCGCCGGGGTGAAGCGCGTCAGCTCCGAGACGCCCTTGGTCGGGTACAGCACGGTGACGTTGTCCGTGATCAGCTGGAACGAATCCCGGTCACCGGTGACGATCAGCACCTCGAAACCGGCCGCCTCGGCCTGCGTGGCCAGCGTGGCGATGACGTCGTCCGCCTCGAAGCCGTCGACCGCGAAACGGTCCGCGTGCATCGCGTCCAGCAGCTCGCCGATCAGCTCGACCTGCCCCTTGAACTCGTCCGGGGTCTTCGAACGGTTCGCCTTGTACTCCGGGAACTCCTGCGAGCGCCAGGTCTTGCGGGAGACGTCGAACGCCACCGCGAAATGCGTCGGCGCCTCGTCACGCAACGTGTTCGCGAGCATCGACGCGAAGCCGTACACCGCGTTCGTCGGCTGCCCCGACCCTGTCGTGAAATTCTCCGCAGGCAGCGCAAAGAACGCCCGGTACGCCAGGGAGTGCCCGTCCATCAGGAGCAGGCGCGGTCGGTTGTCTGCCGTCTTTTTCGATGCCGTCTCAGCCACGCCCCCGATCCTGCCACGGACCACTGACATTCCCGACCGGCCTCGCTCGCCGTCCTCCCTGCCGGTGCCGCGTGCCGGTGCCGCGTGACAGGATCGGCAGAGAAACACGGACAGCATCGATGCGCACCACGCACCGCGCAGCCTCGCAGTCGGCTCAAAGGGGAGCACGAAATGGCCACCAAGCCGCCCACCGGAGATCCGGTCCAGAACGCGCCGCGAATCGAGCCGGCGCAGCACGCCGCCGCCGGGCTGCCCGCCGTCGCCCACAGCCTGCTCATCGCCCAGCAGCAGATGGGTGTGCGGCGCACCGCGCAGACCCTCCTCAAGGTCAACCAGAAGAACGGCTTCGACTGCCCCGGCTGCGCCTGGCCCGAGGGCGACAAGCGGCACACGGCGGAATTCTGCGAGAACGGCGCCAAGGCCGTGGCCGAGGAAGCGACGCTGCGCCGGGTCACCCCCGACTTCTTCGCCGCGCACCCGGTCGCCGACCTCGCCTCGCGCAGCGGGTACTGGCTGGGCCAGCAGGGCCGGATCACCCAGCCGATGTACCTCCCCGAGGGCGCCGACCGGTACGAGGCGGTCACCTGGGAGCGCGCCTTCGCCGTCATCGCCGAGGAGCTGGGCGCGCTCGGCTCCCCCGACGAGGCTCTCTTCTACACCTCGGGCCGCACCAGCAACGAGGCCGCGTTCCTGCTCCAGCTGTTCGCCCGCGAATTCGGCACCAACAACCTCCCCGACTGCTCCAACATGTGCCACGAGTCCTCCGGCTCGGCACTGACGGAGACCATCGGCATCGGCAAGGGCAGCGTCTCCCTGGAGGACGTCCACCAAGCGGACCTGATCATCGTCGCCGGACAGAACCCCGGCACGAACCATCCCCGGATGCTCTCCGCCCTGGAGAAGGCCAAATCGGCGGGCGCCAAGATCATTTCGGTGAACCCGCTCCCCGAGGCGGGCCTGGAACGGTTCAAGAACCCGCAGACCCCGCTCGGCATGATCAAGGGCGCCGCGCTCAACGACCTCTTCCTCCAGATCCGGATCGGCGGCGACCAGGCCCTCTTCCGCCTCCTCAACAAAATGATCCTGGAGACCGAGGGCGCCGTCGACGAAGCCTTCGTACGGGAGCACACCCACGGTTACGAGGAGTTCGCCCGAGCGGCCAGCGAAGCGGACTGGGACCAGACCCTCGCCGCCACCGGCCTCGACCGCGGCGCCATCGAGAAGGCGCTCACCATGGTCCTCGCCTCGAAGCGCACCATCGTCTGCTGGGCCATGGGCCTCACCCAGCACAAGCACTCCGTGCCGACCATCCGCGAAGTCGTCAACTTCCTGCTGCTGCGCGGCAACATCGGCCGCCCCGGCGCCGGAGTGTGCCCCGTCCGAGGCCACTCCAACGTGCAGGGCGACCGCACCATGGGCATCTTCGAGCGCCCCGCCCCCGCCTTCCTCGACGCCCTCGACCAAGAATTCGGGATCACCTCACCGCGCCACCACGGCTACGACGTCGTCCGCTCCATCCAGGCCCTGCGCGACGGCGACGCCAAGGTCTTCTTCGCCATGGGCGGCAACTTCGTCGCGGCCACCCCCGACACGGACGTCACCGAGGCCGCGATGCGCCGCGCCCGCCTCACCGTCCACGTCTCCACCAAACTCAACCGCTCGCACGCCGTGACCGGCACCCGCGCACTGATCCTGCCGACGCTGGGACGCACCGACAAGGACGTCCAGGCGAGCGGCAAGCAGTTCGTCACCGTCGAGGACTCCATGAGCATGGTCCACTCCTCACGCGGCAACCTCACCCCCGCGAGCCCCCACCTGCTCTCCGAACCCGCCATCGTCGCCCGCCTCGCCCGCGCCGTCCTCGGCCCCGGATCGACCACCCCCTGGGAGGAGTTCGAGAAGGACTACGCGACGATCCGCGACCGCATCTCCCGCGTCGTCCCCGGCTTCGAGGACTTCAACGCCCGCGTCGCGCACCCCGGCGGCTTCGCCCTCCCGCACGCCCCCCGCGACGAACGCCGCTTCCCCACCGCGACCGGCAAGGCCAACTTCACCGCCGCGCCCGTCGAGTACCCCGAACTCCCCGAAGGCAGGCTGCTGTTGCAGACCCTGCGCTCCCACGACCAGTACAACACCACCGTCTACGGCCTCGACGACCGCTACCGCGGCATCAAGGGCGGCCGCCGCGTCGTCCTGGTCAACCCCGACGACGCCCACGCCCTCGGCCTGCCCGACGGCGCGTACACCGACCTCGTCGGCGAATGGAAGGACGGCGTGGAGCGCCGCGCGCCCGGCTTCCGCATCGTGCACTACCCGACCGCCCGGGGCTGCGCCGCCGCCTACTACCCGGAGACCAATGTGCTGGTCCCCCTCGACTCCACCGCCGACACCAGCAACACCCCGGCCAGCAAGTCCGTCGTCGTCCGCTTCGAGAACACCGTCGCATGATCACGACGGACAGGCCCTAGGTGCAATACCGGTGATTTAGGTGCTCTTCTGGCGTCTGCTGGCGGGTTTGGTGGGCGGGATGAGTGTGATTGCTGCTGCGGGTGGTCGGGGTGGGTTGCGGTGGTGGGTGTGTTTGAGGTGCCAGTTGGCCATCTTGCGTTTGATGACACGGGGGTTGGAGCGTTGCCTGCGGGGTGGCAGGAGTCGTTCCAGCAGCTCACGGATGGTGTGGGTCAGGGCTCGACTGAGTCGTGAGGGGGGAAAGTGCCGCCTGGTCGGTGACGTGGCGGCGAGCGATGCGAAGGGTGCGGGTGAAGGACAGCCTGTCGGGGTCGAGGCCGGCTTGGTGAGCGGTGTGGTGCATGACGTCCCGAAGTGCGTGGTGGACAAGAAGGAAACCGTAGATTTCCTGCTCGACGCCATCGGGGTACTGCGAGCGCAGGACGAGGCGGTGTCCGCCCTGATGGGTCTTGATCTCGTCCAGGGTGTTCTCGATCTCCCAGCGTTGATGGTAGAGGCCCGCCAGGTCGGCCGCAGGGGCCTCCTGCGGGTTGCAGATGGTCGTGATCAGCCGGTAGACCGTGTCGTCGTCACGGCCGAGGGTGTACTCGATGACGCGGACCCGGACCGGGTCCCGGCGCTTGCGGTCGCCTGCCGCAACGATCTCGGACAGGTAGGAGCCGTCGTCGAAGGCTTCGAGGACCGGGAGCACGATGTTCTTCCGGACGCGCCACAACAGGTCCGCGCCCGTGTCCGAGGCGGCCCGCCACAGCTCGAAGCCGGTGATGCCGCGGTCGGCCATCAGCAGCATTCCCGGCTCGAGCCGGCCCAGCAGGCCGGGAATCAACTGCTGTTCATGAACCGACAGCGGGCCGGTCGCCGCGGCGAACACCGCGTGTGTCCCGCACTCCACCAGTGCAGCGACCCTCACCTGCGGGTAGGCACTGCGCTGCTGTCCCCGGCCCGAGCCGGGACGGCCGAAGGAAGCGCTGTTCGCCCCGGTGTCCGGCACATCGAAGACCGTGCCGTCCACCGCAACCAGACGCCACCGCCGATACCAGGCACCAGCAGTGTCCGGGGCGGCCACCGGCCGGCACACTCGCGCGAACAGCACCTTCAACGGCTCCGGCCCCAACCGCCGACGGGCCCGGCCGATCGCCGCTGTCGTCGGCACCCGCCACGGCTTCTCCCACCGCCGCACCCGCTCCAGCCCCTGCGTCAGCAGCCGGGCCACCTCCTCATAGCCCTGCCCGGAGAACAGACACATCGCGAGCACGAAATAGACCACCACCCGGGCCGGCAACAGCCGCGACCGCTGTTCCAGACGCCCACACCCAACAACCACCTCATCCACCAACTCGGGCGGGAACACCCGCGTCAGCACACCCAGAGCGATCCGGTCCGACAACCGCTCACCCGACGACCTACCGCTCCGAGGCCGAACGACGCGACGCCTACCCCCGATGGCTCCACACCTACAATCACCACCGCGGACACACCGCACTCAAAGGCAAACCACCCGCCAGCCGCGTCCCCAACCTCACAGGGCAATACACCAAGCCTCGATTCACCGACGTGGTTTCGAAATGATCTGCGAGGGTTTTTGGGGCGGGGCCTCGGACTGTCAGCTGAGTGCGGACAGGGTGTATCCGCTGGTCTGCCCAGCTTTTCCACGATTCGGCTTGGGTCGGGCCCTGGCGGGCGGGGTGGGGAGTGGCGTCAGGGTGTCTCGGGCGGCGCGTGGACGGTGGCAAACAGTTGTGCCTACGCGTCTTGCCAGGGCCATCGCTGCGGTAGGTGCAGGGTGAGGCGCCGGGCGGAGCGGGCGATCCGGGCGGGAACGTGGACCAGGTGGGCACGCAGGGTGGCGGTGGTGGCCTTGGTGTGGAAGGCGCCGGGCAGAGCGCCTGCGGCGCGCAGCAGGTTGTAGGCCATCGCCCACAGGGTCAGCCAGGCGGCGTTGGCGTGGAAGTGTGCCGAGGGCAGGTGGGCCAGGGCGGAGGCTTTGCTGTCGGCGATGACCTGCTCGACGACGGCGTGGTGGCGGTGTTCCCGCTCGGCCTGGAGGGTTGGGGCGGGGTTGTCGGTGAAGAACGGGTGGTAGCGCCAGATGGGGAACAGCTCGCCCTGCTCGCCGGTGGTGGGCGGTTTGGCCAGGTCGCGTACCCGGCGCACGATCAGCCGGGCCGTTACCTGCTCGCTCTTCTTGCGCCCGGTGAACGCGGTGTATGCGGGGATCTCGGCGACTTCGGCGTCGGAGATGAGTTCTCCGGTCTCTGGGTCGGGGACTGCGGTGGGGTAGGTGATCTGCTGCCACGTGGTGTCGGGGATGCTGTGGATGGCCCGCTTGATGGAGGGGTTCATGCCCGTGGTGATCGAGAAGTGGGCGCCGTTGCGGCGGCAGGCGGCGATGACCCCGGCGTTGTAGAACTGGGAGTCCGCGCGCAGGACGCGTAGGCCGGTGCAGCCGGCCTCGGCGGCGGTGGCCAGGGCCTCGGCGGCGAATTTCGGGGCGCCGCGGGAGTCGGCTGCTTTGCCGCGGCGCATCCGCACGGTGGCGATCACCGGCCGCGAGGTAGGGGTGCAGATCGTGGAGAGCAGGGGGTGCAGGGTGCGGATGCCCTTGAACCGGCCGTACTCGGCGCCCTGCTTGGTGCGGCCGTAGACCCGTTTGTGGGTGGAGTCGACGTCGATGAACGCCTTCTCGCCCGAGCCGGGCAGCAGCGGGGTGTGCGCGGTCAGCGCGCCGAGGAACCTGCAATGCACCGCGTGCAGTTGGAGGGCGTGACCGTGGGTGAACGCGCGGAGGAACGTGCCCAGTGTGGACGGGGCACGGACCTCTCGGAACACGGTCGGCATCGCACCGTGGCGCAGCATGTCCAGGTCATCGATGCTGTCGGCTCCTGCGGCCATGCCTGCCACGATGCCGGTGACCTTGGCGTCGGCTGCTGCACCCGCACCGTTTGCCGCCCCGGTCAGCATCACCTTCTCCGACACCAGGCGCGAAAGCCCGCACCGTTCGGCCAGCCGCATCACCGGGACCAGCCCGGCATCCGCGATGAGATTCTGATCGTCGAACGCGGCCGACACCGCCGAAGCGGCATGGGAAGATTCCATCTCGCGGGTGCTCTCTTGCTCTGTGGATATGGAACCGTAGGAAGTCCCATCATCCCAGCTCAGAGGGCATCCGCGCCTTCATGTCCAAGCCCTGGACCGGCTGTTCATCGGTGGATCAAGGCTAAGCCTGGGAAGATCGGCCGATGCCCGCGGCTGCGGAACTACGTCCAAGAGCGTCTGGAGACACGCTGAAGTCCCGAGCAGATAGCCCACCAGCTCCGCCGGGACTCTCCCGACGACCTGGAGATGCGCGTGACGCACGAGACGATTTCCCAGGCGCTTTACGTCCAAGGCCGCGGAGAGCTACGCCGTGAACTCACCAAGCCCTGCGGACCGGACGGACTCGCCGCCGTCCCCACCGCCAGGCCAATAAGCGCCGACCTCGCTTCAGCGCACCAATGGTGATGAACAGCGAACGTCCTGCCGAAGCCGCCGATCGTGCTGTTCCCGGTCACTGGGAAAGCGACTGCATCGGCGGAGCAAACGGGCCTTGATCCCTGATCTTGAACACGGGTTATGCGCCCGGCAGGCGAACGACCGGATCCACTTGGCCATCACCACCGATGGGCATCTGGCGCTGGGAGAAGTCCTGCTCAATCGGGCCACCGGCAGCATCGGCTACATCGTCGGCGCCGCTCACCGGGGACAACGGCTGGCAGTTTCGCGCACACCACCGCCGCCCTGCCGAGGGCGATCCTGGAGATCGAACCCGACAATCACCCCAGCATCGCCGTCGCACGATCCGTCGGCTTCCGCCCGTCCAACACGGCCCCCGAGACCGTCACCGACAAGGGCCGGACCTACGACCTGCTCATCTGGGAACATACCCTGACCACTGCCGACCGAGGTTAAAAGACAAGCTGAGACGATGGGCCATATGCACGACGATCACACCTCCGCATCACAGGCGTTGACTTGGTTGGACCGTGGGGTCCGCGACATGCTGATCGCTCGACTGCGGGACGGTAGTTCACCGGACCTCGCCGCTGAACAGTGCGGTGTCACCCTCCAGGACGCGTTGAATGCGGCACCTTGCGACGCGCAGCTCGCCGTCGCCCTAGCGGGTCGTGACCCGTATGCCATGGAGGAGCGCAGGATAGCGCAGCGCAGTGTTTTCCTCGGACAGCTAGCACTGGGCATGCGTGTTGCCGATGCCGCCCGTACTGCTGGCGTGAGCACCTCCCAGGTTCATGGATGGGCTGATTGCGATCCTCACTTCGGTAGGGCGTATCAGGCGGTCCTGCGGTACACCAGAGAATTCGCTGTACCTGCTGTTCGGGCCAAGCTGACCCCACGACGTACAGCTCAGTTTTTCGGGATGCTCAGAACTGGCAAATACAGCGTCGCCAAGGCAGCCATGGAACTTGGGATAACTGAAGGTGCCATCTACGCTAGACGGAAACGCGATGGTCAATTCGCCCAGCTGATGCGGGAAGCCGTGGCTGAGGGGCAGGCTTCCCGGGGAGAGAGCGCCGGAACCTGACTGGCCTGTGGTAGTCGGGTGGTCACCATCCACCTGGGACCCATCGCCCCTGCGCCTTCGTCAGTTCCGGGTAAAGGGGCCCCGTCAAGGTTCCGGTGATCGAGCGGACCCCCGCCGCCGACGGCGTACTCGTGGTCAGTACGGCCCTAATGGCTGCGGGGCCGGGCGCCTCCCATTCTCGGGTTCTGGCTCAGATTCTGGGCTCTGTCGCCATTTTGGGGGTGGCGGCTGGTTGATCACGGTGAGAGCAGGATGCGGCGTCGTAGGAGATCGAAGTTGGCTCGGCCGTACATCTGTCTCTTCAGCAGCTTGATCCTGGTGACGTTTCCTTCGACTGCTCCCGATGTGTAGGTGGTGATGAGGGCAGCCTGAATAGCTGCGTGGTCGCGTCTCATGCCGTTGGCCAAGGTGCGGAGTTCGCGTTGGCCGTCGAGGCGGACGTCGGCGATCCAGACATCAAGGGCCAGGTGTTCGCTGCGTCGTTCGCGCACCATGAGTGCCAGACGGCGAGCGTATGTGGTGGTCGTGGCCAGCGCAGGCGTTCGCGCAGTTTGAGGCATTTGCGCTCGGTGTCTGTGAGACGCTCGGGCGTCTCATGATCCAGTCGGTGACCCGACGGACGGTCATGTGAGGCAAGGGGGCGGTTTGTGGGATCGTTCCGTTGCGGTAAGGCTTCAAATGCCGACGAACGGTGTTGACGTCGCCGCGATAGCCGAGCTGCTGGATCTCCCGGGCAAGAGCGGAGACGTTGGTGCAGCCCTCCATCCAGCGGTGGTGCAAGTAGAGGCGGTAATCAGCGTGGGGTGGTGGGTGGCGGCGAAGAGGAGTTCCGTGACGTCGGCGGCCACCTGCCGGGCCTGCGGAGCACCCGCTTGGGCTCCGTCGCGGAAGGAGCCAGCGCGGTCGCGGCAGATCATCCGCACCTCGGGATGATCTCGCAGCCAGGACGCGAAGGTGCTCGCGGCGCGATCGGCAAGCACGTCGACCGGACGGTGGGTGGACATGTCGATGAGGATCGTCGCGTAGGTCCGTCCGCGTCGCACGGCGAACTCGTCGACGCCGAGAAGCCGGACCTGGCCCGAGGGCGGGAGCGGCAGCGCGCGGATCAGCCGGAGCAGAGTGTCCTTGCAGGTGCCGATAGCCATGCGTTCGGAGAGGCGTGCTCCTGCCCGGCCGCCCAGGAACAGGGCCATGTCGGTGAGCTGGGCAGTGAGAGCGTCCGTGCGGCGTGCGTGGCGCCGGGTCAGGTTCGGTATCTGCTCGGCGAACGTCCGCCGGTCGCATTGATTGTTCCCGCACACGAGCCGGCGGGCCCGTAGTTCCAGTCGTACACGCTTGCCTGCGACCGGACGATCCGCCAGAGCCCGCGGGTAGTAGCAGTGCACTTTTGAGGATCTTCGTCCGCAGTCGGGACATGCGGCCGACGCGGCTTGCGACCGCACAGCCAGCCGAACCTCCGTACCGTGAGTGCCACTTCCTCGACCTGAACCCCGACACCTGGCAACAGAACGTCCGCGACGCGAACCCCACCCATCACGCAAGATCGATGCCCAACTACCCCCAAAATAGCGACAGAGCCAGATTCTGTGGTCGGTGACGGTGAGCTACTAGGCTTGGCCTACCTGTTCCATCACACCGTCCAGGCTGCGGGCAGTTAGCGTGTCCGGATGCCGTCTGTGAACCTGCGTCATTCAGTCCGCGCGGTCGTCCTCGACGAGGACGACCGCATTCTTCTGTGCCGGCACGCGATTCCAGAGCCAGCGGGAACGGTGGTGTGGGCAGCTCCCGGCGGAGGGATCGAGCCGGGCGAGACACCGCTTGCCGCACTGCGCCGCGAACTGCAGGAAGAGGTGGGCCTTTCGGTCAAGACCGATCCGCCGCACGTCTGGCACCAATGTTCGACGCCCGGGCTGGACGGACCGCACTGGTCGACGTCGGCGGTCGTCTCTGCTGATCGCGTTGCACTCGGTCAGGGACGCCCCGGTACCGTGTCCACCGGCTGGGCCTGTTTTCACCACCGGTGATCAGCTTTTCACCCCCAGCCTCCTGTGCCCCGGATCAGTGCTCTGGCCCGGGGCACAGCCGTGTCTTCGCTGGCAGCGCGGTCCGGTCCGGCACTCTGTGCCCATGACCGACGTCTTCGAGCACACCCCGCAGGTCTGGAATGCCGCGCAGCTTCGCGACGCACTCAAATACCTGCCCGATGACGCGCCCATCCACATCGGCGTGGCAGGCGACCCCGGCGACTTCGACGGGTACCGGAACTTCGTCCTCGTGGACGCGCATCAGGTGCAGAACGGTGGACGGCCACCGCCACAGCGCCGGAACGAACCGAGACGGTGGAAGCACTGACGCTGTTCGCCGACTGAGCACTGTGCATCGTGAAGTTGCAGGTCACGGGTCTGGTGTGCGCGAGGTTCGGGATGCTCGTGCTGGTCACGGGCGGATGACTTCGGCGAAGATCGTCGGTCACCTGGAGACTTCACGGTTCGTCAGTACCAGCAGAGCCCTCACCAGGGCGGTCGCCCACCTCGGGTCGGTGTGTACTTTGCCGAGGACCCGCCAGTTCTTCAGGTGGGCGAAGCCGTGCTCGACTGGCGCCCGGACGGCTGACAACGCCTTGTTGGACAGCTTCTGCCCTCGCGTGAGCGGCCGGTTCCTGGCGGCCTTGTAGCCGGTGATCACCGCCGGGTCAGCGTCAGGCCCGCTGTCGTCGAGCCCCACGAATCCCAGGTCGGCGATCGCTCCGAGCCCGGCCGCCCGCAACTTCTGCGTGAGTTTGTCGTGACGACAGGCGGTGATCTCCGAGGTCCGTCCTGGCCGGGTCGCCGAGACCCAGAGCAGTCGGCCCTTGTCGTCGGTGAGCGCGATCACGAGCAGGCCATGGTGTTTGTGCTTGCCCGAGTAGTTCTTCCGGTTTTCCTTCCCGGTGCGCCGCCGGGTGCGGATCAGCGAGCCGTCCAGCAGGACCACCCCGCCACCCGTTCGGGCGATCTTCTTCAGGGCCCTGTCCAGGCGCGGGGCGCGGACGGCCAGCAGGCTGACGACCTCCCTGACCCACCGTGTCACGGTGGTGCGGTGTATCCCGTTGCCGCTCGACCAGGTCACCCGGCCGCTGGTCACAGCGCAGCACTGCCAGCACGATGGCGGCGATCTTCCCGGCGGGCAAGGCCCGCCACCGCGAGCCGATCTTCTTGCAGTGGCCGCGTATCAGGCCGGCGAGCCAGTTCAGGGTGGCACTCGACAGCGGGAGGCGGGCGGTGTAGACAAGGCCGTCAGGGCCCTCGCCGGCATGGTTGTTTTTCTTCACACCAAACTCAACTGCCGCCGGGGGCCCGCTGGTTACGCCCTGACGACGCCCGCCTTCAGTACCGCTACGGGCGTGCGGTGAACCGCCCGTCGGGCCGTTTGTGCAGCCAGCCGCGGTCGGCGAGCTTGGTCATCTTCGCGCGCAATGGTTCCAGCTTGCCGCGCACCGCCACCTCAAGGCCCAGCTCCTCGCCGACACCCCTGACCTGGACCGGGCCGTCGGCGGCCCGCACGATCACCAGAATCCTGCGGTAGCCGGCGGGCAGGGCGGCCTCGTCGGGATTCTCGCCGCGATGCGGGATCAGCAGGACCGCCCGCCCCGCCACCCGGGCGGGAACCGGGAGGACCGCCGCGGCCTGGTCCTGCTCGGCCAGCCGGTTCAGGACCCGCTCGGCGATCACCAGCTCCTCCCGCTCGGCCTGGACCTCCTGCAGTTGCTTGACCAACCCCTCAGCGAGCACGTCCAGTTCACTCCGGCGAGCCGTGATCCGCTCCAGCTCCTGCATCCCCCACGTCCTCCCCACGCTTTCCCGGCGTACCGGCTCGGTGACGGATCGTAGGAGCGGCACGACGATCGGCGCAGCAGAACCCGACAACGTCTCCGGCCGACAGGTCAGACGATCTTCACCATGGACACCCGCCGACGACCAGCCTGAGTATCCCGCCCGCCCCTCACACCAGACTCGCGACCTGCAACTTCACGATGCACAGTGCTCACTGGGAACCGGGCGCCTACGACCGTCTGGACTGAACCGGAACCCACCACGGCGCCTCACCCTTTGGTCCAGGCCGCCTTGGATTGCCGGGGAGGCGCCGTACGCATAGGCCGTGATCTCTACAAGCCCGCACACTGCCAGTACGCCGCGCTCCTGGACGCCGACGTCCGCACCGCCGGGCGAAGGTCCGCCCCACGAGCCGCTGGCAGGCCGCGGTCGAGGACCACGTCCGGGCGCACGGGTTCGATGCGGTGGCCGAGTCCGCCCTCGCCGACGAGGGCGAGTTCCGCGCGGTGTCGGCCGCGACCTGGTCCTGGGCCTTCCGCCACCCGGCCACCACGCCCAGGGTGTGGCGGCCGGGTGGCGGGCGTTGTACCAGGCGATCACTCGACGCGGACACCGGCCGCCTGGACGTCGACCCCCCGCTTGGAAGTGGTTGAAAGGCTGGGTGAGTAATCGGCTACTGTGCAGATCTAATGGGAGAACAACATCAGGAGACTGCTGCTGACCACCTCAAGTGCACACCAACTTTGCTGCTCGTAGTCCGAGATGAATTGAAGAAGGAATCCTCGTCATGCTCTGGCCCGCGCTCCGGGTGCTCTCCCAGGGAGAGCTGACTTCCGACCAGCTGCAGCAACTGCTCGGCACACTCCGACTCGACGAATCCCCCCGTACCGAAGGTCCCGGGGCGGCGAGGAGCATCGCGCACCGCTCCTTCACCGACGACACGGGTACGCGCCTTGTCTTGGATCTTGCCCGCACTGGCGAGTCCGGCTGGGTTCTCGCCCTGTTCTTCGACGGGGAACCCCCCTCTATCGACACCATCGAAGGCCACCGGGTGCTGCTCCGCGACGCCGTCGAACGGTTTGGCCTCATGCTCATTGAGATCACTCCCGCCGCCACCGCGGACGAGGTCTACGTTGCGCCCCCACCGCCTGGCGCCCCCGAGTCCGGGATCGGCGTCTCCTGGGACCTTCCGTACAACGATCTGGATCAGTTGTGGCCACACCTCGGCCTACGCAAGGATGCCCCCCGAGAGGTGAAAGAGGTCAAGCTATACGAGGCGATGCGCACCCCGGCTTGGTCTTCTGCCCCTCTGTCCCTACGCCGCCAGGTCGAGGCCTTCCTTCGGGACATCTGATCCCCACCCGAGCGGCAGTGCTCGCGCTACGCGCCGTGGAGCAGGACCGGAGCGCGAGCAATGTGCCAGAGGACGGGGTGGAACAGAACTGAAAGGCTGGGCATCCGCCGCTACTCACCGACGAAGGTTCGGTCCAGCAGTTCCTTGGCCAGATCTGCAGCGAGATGTGCCAGTTCCTCACCACTCCGGCCGGGGCCGAATGCGGCTCCGGGGGAAAGGCGGGCCGCTAGCTCTTCCAGCAAGCCAGCGACGATCATTGCGCGGAGCTCCGTGATGACCACATTGCGGGATGGCTCGCCACGTTGCCGCTTGTCCAGGTCCCGGTCTCCGTCGAGCCGGTGCCGCAGTTCCGCCGCCCGTTGTGAAAGAGAAATCGGCTGCGCTTGCTGGTCCGCGTATCGCCTTGCCGCGAGCGCATGCTCGAACGGATCAGGCCCTCCGCACTTTTCGCCGGATTGCTGCAGCGTGTCGTTGCTCAACAAGGCACGCAGGTTCCGGATCGCGACATCGACCTGCTGCGAGGGGTTCTCCAGGTCGGACACCACATCGAGCAGCCGGAGCGCGGCGGTCTTCAACTGCGCATAGTCGGCCCCGACCACATCATCCTGCACCATTACTCCCTATTTTCCCCAGCTCGTCGTTGGTGCCCATCCTTGGCTGAACTCCTTGCATCAGTTTCAAGATCTCCAACAGAACAACAGCATAGGAAAGTTGACTGCCACGCATCGCCGGGCAGCCCACGATCTTTCTACGTATGATGCCGCAACAGCCAGACTCCCTTGATGCCTGCGGCATCTTGCCTGTCGGGGCGAGCCAGCTTCACCTCCAGTCAGCAGGAAGGACGCTCATGCCGTTGGTGGTCACAAAGGCCAGAGATGAGGCCCGATCGCACCGCGATCTGCACTCCTTCGGCACCGGTTGTCCTGGAAGGAGCTGCGGCATCCGGCCAAGCCGCCAACCAGAGAGAATCGTCACTTCACCGGAGATCGTTGGCACTGCATACGTCGTCACTGACTCCCAGCCAGTATCACCGCTATCCGCCCGTGCCGGCACCGAGGACCTGCGCCCGCCAGAGCTTGGTCCGGACGTGATCGGTCTCAAGTGGGTGGAAAGCGGAACAGTTCTGCGGGTGGAGACGCAGGCATTCGGACCGCAGTACTTCCGTCCCGTAGAAGAGCGCCCTGAACCGGGCCTCATGGGGCAGACAGAGGTCCGCTCCGGCACAGCTAGGGACCCGCACTTCATACGGCTGGCGTGGACCAACATGCTCGCACGCACGTGGCTCCATGAGATCACGGACACGCTGCGGGAACTCTCCGAGGCCCGGGAGGACGAGTGCGTCCCCGCCCGGATGCGCGAGTACGCGTGGCTGTCGCGAAAGTGGCAGGAAGCCCGCACTCTCGGCGAGCAGTCCCTCTGGGAAGTGGAACTGATGGGCACGGCGCGGGACATCATGGCCCGAGGGCACGCGCCCTCGTTGCCGCCTTGGGCGGACGGCCCAGCGGGTAATGCCTCGTGGCGAAGTAGATGGAGCTTTCAGTACGCCGAGAGCGGCCCCGAGCAGTGGAAGCTGTCTGACATCGACAGCGACCTCGTCTTCCGGTGGGAGATCCTCCCGCAGGCGATGGAAGGGGTCAGCAGGCCAGCACAACCGCAGGTCACGTTCATTGGCGGGCAGGCCGCCTCAGGCAAGACCACGGCTCAGCGTGCGGCCATGGAGGCCATAGGGCCCGCGCGCGCCCTCATTGCCGACTTTGACGCTATGCTCTCGTACTCCCCGATGTACCAGGCGCTGATGACAGCCAACGACCGCACTGCTGCTGTGCAGGTAGGTGGGGATGCCTGGGCGTGGATGAACAAGATCATCGACGTTGCCCAACAGGACGGGCTGAGCCTCATCCGCGAGGGCGCCATGGGTGGCTGGGAAGGCGCTGCTCAGGACGCGGCGCGGTTCCGCGGACAAGGCTACCGGGTGGAAGCCCATCTGATGGCGGTACCTGAAGCGATCAGCAGGCTCTCGATCCTCAACCGCTACCAGCAGATGCGGGAGGAGTACGGGTACGGCCGCTTGGTCACCGAGTCCATCCACGATGAGGCGTACACCGGAATCCCTCAGACCGTGCGGGCCGTCGACGAGCTGAGGTTCCTGGACGCGATCACGATTCACCGTTGGGGTGGCGAGGTCGTATACACCAACTCCCTTGATGTGCAGGGATCCTGGCTGGAACCGGCGCGAGCCAGCGAGCAACTGGAACTGGAACGCGCCCGGCCGTTCACCGAAGAGCAGGCCCGCTGGTTCCGGGAAACATATGCCCGCCTGGATGCCGCCCTGCCAGATGAACTGCGACTGCAGCTGGGGAAGATCAGCGAGCTGGCCGCCCGTCACGGTGCCGACGCCGCCCCTGTCGGCGAGGTGCTGCGAAGGCGGTACGCGGACGCTGCGCACGAGGCGCTGAGCGCTGCCTACGTGCAGGAACGGGAGCAGTTGCTCCAGGACTACCAGCGGCGGTTGGCCGTGATAGCCCCGGCCGGACGGGAAGCGGCCCACCAAGAGTTCGTCACGCAGTGGGCAGAACTGGCCCGGCAGCACGACGCCGGCCGGTTCAGCATGCGCATCCTCGCCTACTGCACTGAATGGGACCCCCATAAGGGGGGCATCGTGGCCGTTAACCGAAACCTCGTTGAAGGGCTTGCGGCCGCCGGCCACGAAGTCTTCGTCCGCGTCGGGCACGAGGTGCCGCAAGATGCCCCTGGCGAGCGCATCCACCTTATTGGCCCGCGCCAGTACGACCCCGGGAAGGGCGAGCAGGAGCAGCTCGTCTATGGCGGCGAGGACCTGCCGCAGGACGTGGACGCCATCATCGGACACAGTCGCTACTCCGGCCCCGAGGCGCTGCAGGTTCGCGACCAGCAGTACGTGGACACGCCGTATGTCCAGGTGGTCCACATGGTGACCGGAGCGCTGGCCCGCGTGGCGAACCGGCCGGACCTGGAGGTGGAATTTGAGGGCATCGAACGCCGCATGGTCGCCGCTGCCGACATGGTTGCAGGTGTCGGACCGGTGCTGGCGGACGAGGCTCGGCGGATCGCTGTCACCAACCCGGGCGATTACAGCCCCGCCATCCACGAGATCGTGCCGGGAGTGCCCTTCGAACAGCAGCGGCTGCTCTCCTGGGACGGGGAGCGGACCCGTCGGGTTCTGCTCGTGGGCCGTGCTGATGCTCCGCAGAAGGGAGCCCACCACGCCGCCCTGATGGTCCGTAGACTGATTCAAGAGGGCATCGACGTCCAGCTCACCGTGCGCGGTGCCGCCCCGGAGACCGTGGAGCAGGTCAAGGAACGGCTTTCGAACATCGTCGGACGGGAGGTGCTTGTCAAGCCGTTCTCGATCGATCGCGACGAGATCCTCGCCGACGTGCGGCAGGCCGACGTCCTGGTCATGCCCTCGCAAGCCGAGGGCTTCGGGCTGGTCGGGCTGGAGGCCGCAGGTGCGGGAGTGCCCGTGCTGCTCCCCAACACAAGCGGGGTCGGAGCCTACTTCGGCAACCCTAACCGCTTCCCGCCCGAGACCACCCGGAACAGCCTCGTCGAGCAGGGTTTCGAGGACCAAGTGGACGTCGAGCGCTGGACCGACAAGCTGCGGGACCTTCTGCTCGATATTCCTACGGCGCGGGAGAACGCGCTTTCCCTGCAGCAGCATCTACGTGAGGCCAACACAACCTGGGTGGGTGCGGCCGAGTCCCTGGCCGCCGCGATCCAGGCGATGCCGGACCGCCGTGCGCCACGTCCCGCAGCCCCCGGACTGCCTGCGATGGTGGGAGACGGCTGGGTGAACTGCTCCCAGGGCCACGCGCACTGGGGCATTTTTGGCGCGGCCGGGCTGCTACCCTTCCACCGCACCAAGAACGGTCAGGTGTACGTACTCCTGCACCGTCGTGGAGCGGACACCGACCAGGGCGGAACCTGGTCGGTGCTTGGCGGCGCGCGCGACAACTACGAGCCTGCAGTACGGGCCGCCGTACGCGAGGCTGTCGAGGAGAGCACCCTCGATCCTGCCCAAGTACACGTTGAGCGGGTAGTCCGAGACGACCACGGTGGCTGGTCGTATGACACCGTGCTCGCCTCGGTCGACCGGCAGGTGAACGTCCGGCCGGTGGACGGCGAGTCCATGGCACTGGCCTGGGTTCCACTGTCTCAAGTCGAGAACCTGGACCTGCACCGCGGCTTTGCAGCGAGCTGGCCGCGCGTCCGCGCTGAGCTCGGCGCCGTACTGAATGGTGAGCCGTCAACCGTCCGCGTTGCGCCGACACCTCCTACCAGCTCACTCCCCCTGCCTCCGCACCCGGTCACCGGCGCACGTGTGGTTGCCCGGGATCGGCTTGAGCACGATAAGGGCATCGCGAACCGGGAGCTAGTCACGTTCGCCGACGGCACCCGGGCCGTATACGAGAAGCACATACAACCGGAGGACGCCACAACCAAGGTGCTTGACGGGTACGTCGGCCGTGCAGTGGGCGCTCGCGTCCCGCTGTCCCACCCGGTGGGCATACACGAGGTCTACACCGACCACATGCCCGGCGAACCGGTTTCCACACGCCACCAGGACCTGGCCGCACTGGCAAACCAAGGACTGCACGCGACCCGGGACGGCGTCTTCCTCGGCCTACATCATGCGCTGACTGCCGCCCACGGTGTCACCGTTGACGACCTTGCCCTGGGGGAACGACAGAGCCTGATCGCGGTCGGCAACGGTGCCCCGACTTATGGCCCTCTCCCAGACGCCGCGAACCCATTCGTACGCACCTTCTACCAGCAGACCGAGCCGCATGTGTTCTCGTGGGTGGACAATCCGATCCCTCCAGGTGACATCGCGATTACGCGTCGGCAACTCGGCGGCCTGCGTTCCCTTTTCGAGCATCTAGGTCGGACCGATCTGCACGATGTGGTCATGGAGCGGTTCGACCAGGTGGCGGAGCACGCGCAAGGCACTGCTGCGCTGCTGCCCAGGCCTCCCGGCTTCCAGGTCGCGCTGCCCGCCCCGGCGCCTTATCGGCACTTCCTCCTGCCCCCACGGCAGGGCTCGCGGGAGCGGGCCGAACAGCAACGCACCAGCGAGGCGTTGCTGACTGACGACGGCCGGATCACCAGTACCAGCCAGGCCAAGACCATCGCCATCCAAGCCATCTCCGACCGAATGCGGTCCTCGACGCCCGAGCTTGCCCTCGCTGCGTTCGGTCTAGTCGTCGGCACGGACATGGCACACCGGCTGGGAGACGACCGCTACGTCCTCGTACCGCACAACGAAAAGTATCCCTCGATGGGGGCCGAAGTCCTCCACGTCGACGAACTCAACCTGGGCAAACTGCGGGCGCCGGACAAGACGTTGCGCATGGACGACCCGCGCGCCGAGGTTCTCATCCGCCAGATCGCGGTCAGTGAGGTGATGGGGGCCTGGTCGTACGGCTCCAACAACAACGTGCGCGTTCTGGCATTGCAGGAGGCCGCGAAGGAAGAGTTCGGTCTCACGAGGGTGCTGGAATGGCAGATGGACCCTAAGATGCGCCACGCCGTGGACCTGGAGCTCGACTATAACCGGGACGCGCTGCGCGACTTCCTGCGCAGCCAGTACGACCTCACCCAGGAGGCCTTGGCCGCACGGGGAATCACCGAACTAATCGCCTACCGGGCACTGACCTGGCGCGAGGGAGCAGCACAACCGAACTGGGCCGGACTGGACGTGGGCGACACTTTTGAGGCGCGCCATCGGCCGCTGGCGAGTTGGTCCGCACACCGCCAAATCGTCGCCGACTGGCTGGAGCAACGTGGCGGACACGCCGTGATCCTGGTCGACCGCAAGCCTGCCCAGGACATCCTGTCTATGCCCGCCACCGGCATGGGCTTCTTCGCTCAGAAGGAGTGGGTGACGCTACCGGGCGACCGGCTGGTGACACTCGACGGCGTCTACACCGGGAGGGCTCCGGCAGCCGAGCTGAAGCAGACCGCAGCGAGCAGCGTCACCATCGGGGCTCCCGACCTGGGCGCTGCCGAGCGGACTCAGGCGGAGAGCGCGGAGGCGACGACGGATGCCAGAGCGGAGACGCCGGTGAACGTCGGTGCAGCGGTGGAAAGCCCCGAGCCGGCCATAGCGGAAGGAAGAGTTCCTGAAGAGTCGAAGCCGGTTCCGCAAGAAGCCGGTGATCGATGGCTGCCCTTCGCGGTCACGGCGTCGCTGGATCCTGCCGACCCGCTCGACAGCCAGATCATCCGGGTCCTCGCCGAAGAGGAGGTGTTTCCGAGCTGGTGGCCTCGGGACGACTCCGGCTACGCCATCCGCGGACGCGACCTGGACTTCCTCGGCATCGCCCCGGTCCAGATCAAGTGGATGCTCACCGGTGAGGCGCCCATGGGGATGACCCCGGAGCTCTATCCGCAGTTCGGCGCCGAGATGCTCCAAGCGTTAGGGCAGGACGGCATTGACTGGTCCCAGGTCGACGTACGCCTCAAGGGGACTGGTGCCGGATTCTTCTCTGGGGTCCACAAGACGATGCCCCACGAGGAGAACCTGGTTGCCCGTCCGGAGGCAGCACGGCGCCTCCGAGAGTGGTTCAGCGACAGCCAGGACCGCCCCCTGCGCCGTCCGTACGACTGCATGTGGCGCCTGGGTCTGGAATCGGTACCGAGCGACTTCGACCTCGACTTCAACAGCACTGCCATGGTCCGGGTTGCCCGCGCGCACTGGGGGGCTCACCACTCCGACCGGTATACGGGCGATTTCATGGGTGGTCACGGGTACCTCGACAAGCAGACGGTGATGGGGTCCTTCCCTACGCTGGCCGAGTGGGCGAGCAGGTGGGAGCGGGAGCTGGGCAGGCCGATGTCACTGGGCATCTTTGAGTCGAGCGGACCGTTCGACTCGACTCAGCTCGGACGCACCCTTTCCTCGCACTTCCGTGACACCGACTGGATCATCCACAGCCCCGACACTCCCATGGCTTGGCGTACTTCCACCTCCAGGATCACTGCCCCGCCTAACCCACAAGGGCAGGCCCCACGGGTGTCCGCGGCCGCGGCACGGAGCCGTTCGATCACGGCCAAGAAGGCACCACGGTCTTCGGCCGCCGACAGGGGCGAACAGGCCGGGCACGTGCGGCGTGAGGGTGGCGAGCGGCAGCATGGCCACAAGCCGAACCAGCGCTGATGTTCTTGACTCTGTCGGGGATCTTGGAGTTTTCCGGTGCGCCAGCCTGATCAGCGGGCATGCTCGTGGCTGTTTCGAAGACCGATGCAGTTGTCGAGGTGTCAGTTGTCGCTTCGTCCCCGTTCCGGTGAGCAAGTCCCGTCTCTGACCGCGCAGATTGCGCGGGCGAGCAACCCAGGCGGTACGACGGCGATGTGGGTGAGAGACCGGCTGGACGGGCTGTGGTGCGACGAGGACTTCGCGGGCTGGTACCCGCGCGACGGACGCCCGGGCATCTCGCCCACCCAGTTGGCCACACACCCGAAGTACGCCCTGCCATGGAGCTGGACGATCCCGGCTTCCACCACAGCGTGCTGGCCGACTTCCGCGAGCGCCTCGCCCAGGACGACCGCGCCGACCGTCTTTTGGTCCGGCACTCGCGCGCCTGAAGGAAGCCGGACTCGTGCGCGAGCGCACCACGCAGCGCACCGACTCCACCCACGTCCTGGCCGCGGTGCGCGACCTGACCCGGCTGGAACTGGTCACCGAGGCCGTCCGTGCCATGCTGGAAGAAGTGGCCCGCACCGCTTCGCACCTGCTGACCGGCCTGGTCGACGAGGACTGGGGGCGCCGCTACGGCCGTCCGGTCCGTCTGGGCAAGAACCCCACCCGGCCCAAAACCAGGATCCTTGCCGCTGGCGACGACGCCTGCCGACTGTTGGAACGCCTCCACCGGCACGGGCCGGGTTACCGGCCCGGCCCACAGGCCGAGGCGCTGCGACAGATTGGCCTTGACCCCGGTATCGCAAGGACGGAGTCAGGGATGCAGTAGCTGTCTACGAAGTGCCGCAATCAGTTCCTCATCAACACCCAACTGCTTGACTGCGTAGCCGTGGACCGATCCGTACTGCGTTGCTAGGGACGCCAAGAAGAGCTTCATGATCTCGGCAGGGGCGCGGCCGTAGGCGGGCCATCTGAGGGTCAGGTCCGGATAACTGGCGTGCCACTCGGCGACCAGGCGTTCGGTAGCCAGCTCAGTCAATGCGAAGTCGGCGACGATGTCATCCTCGTGTACGCCGACCAAGGCGAGGACCAGCATGGCCAGTAAGCCGGTGCGGTCTTTACCGGAGTGGCAATGGAACACCAGCGGAGCGGTGTCATCGGCGATGATCTCCAGGGCGCGCCGGAGCTCCTTGACCCCGTCGTGGGCTACCTCGCTGTATTTGTCGGCCAGAAAGCGCGCTGGGTCGACGTCTGGGGACAAGCCGGCTTGGTCATAGGGCCGGTGCTCGATGCTCAGGTTGTGGTACGCCAAACCCTGATGGCTCGGAACACGTCCGCTGCGTTTGGCCTCCCAAGGGTGACGGAGGTCAATCACTGTGCGAATACCAAGGGTGAGAAAGCGATCCCAGTCCTCGTCCTGCAGCTTGCCCAGCGAGTCAGAACGAAACAGTCGGCCACAGCGCATCGTGCGGCCACCTGCGGCCGGGTAGCCGCCCAGATCCCGGAAGTTGTACAGGTGCTCAAACGCGATGTGTCTCTTCACTTGGATCACCTTTCATGAGCTGCCTCGTCGGGCGCTGCCAGAAGGCCAGCGGAAGTTCGCGCTCATACCCTAGGTCGACAAGGTCATCGAAGGGGAGTTCTAGGTCATTGTGGTCGAGCCACTCTGCACTCCGCTCGGTGGCTTTGTCACGTTGTTGGGTGTGTGTGGGTGTCTGACGGTGTGTCGAGGTGTGGTGGGACCGGGTGCCGTTTCTGGGCTCAGGCCGCGGTAGGCCAGCTGGCGACGCCGGTGATCTGCTCCCAGACGGTGAAGCGGACGGTCATTTCGGCGCGGTGGTGGCTGCCGGTCATCAGGTGGCGGCGGGCCGGAAGTGGGGTGAGATACCGCTGAACGCGGACAGGAACCGCTGCGCGGCGCCCACGCTACGGAAGCCTTTCATCGCTCGTTCACGTTGCCGGGTGGGCTGATGACTGTTCTCGGCCCGGCTGTTCACGCTCTTGTGGGAGCGGTGCTCGACAGAGGGCATGATTTCGCGATGGGCCGCGCCGTAGAAGCGGGAGCTTGTCCGCGACGATCAACCCCGTCTTCGCCAACAGCGCGCGGATGAAGCGTGTGGCCGCAGCCGTGTCCCGGCGACTCTGCACCAGGATGTCCAACACGTTGCCGTCCTGGTCGACAGCCCGCCACAGGTACTTCTGATCACCGCTAATCTTGATGAAGACCTTGTCCAGATGCCACTTGTCGCCGGACTGGAGCCGTCGGCGGGGCGGTCTGTTGGCGTACTGCTGACCGAACTTCAGGCACTAGCAGCGGACTGTCTCGTACGAGACGATCACCCCGCGCTCCAGCATCAGCTCCTCGACCTCACGGAAACTGAGCGCAACCGGAAGTACAGCCACACAGCGCGAGATCACTTCGACCGGATACCAGTGCCCCTTGTACGACGGCGACATGCCCTCCACGTACGACCCCCTCCACAGTGATCAGCTCGAGCACCCTTCCACCCCGTCAACCAACGTGACAGCGCCCCCTCATTCACTACGGCGCGGAGGTCAGTCCTCGGCGAGGTTCCAGGCGCTGGGCACGATGCCGGGCAGACGGTGACCAACCTGGTGCTCGCCCTTGGTACAGCCCGCGAAGGGGCCGCTGGAGCCGCGCAGTTCCCGCAGGCAGGGGTCGAGGTGGTCCCTGTGCCATACCGAGGGGCCGGTGTAGCCGCAGGACACCGGGTCGGTCAGCTCCTGCCAGGCCAGCCAGGCCGCGTGCAGGCGGGCGACGGCGACGGGGTGCTCGAACCAGAGGTGGCACCACCGGGCGTCGGCGCTCGGTTCTGCCAGGTACCCGGGCACCAGGACGCCCTCGACCCACTCGATCAGGGCGCGCAGCTCGTCGTCGTACTCCGGGGAGTCGAGCAGCAGAATGAAGGGCGGGCACTGCCCTGCCTCCTCTCCGTCCCCCTCGCCGGCGGTTTCCCCTTCGGCCTCTGCCTCGTCGTCGGCCGAGGCCTCGCCCGTACCGGCTTGGCTGTCCCCGGTCAGCGTCTTGACCTGGGCGGTCGAGGCCGCGAGCTGGGCCTCAAGGTCTTCGATGTCCTCGAACATGCCGACCGGCACGTGCTGCGCCGGCGCCTTTTCCGGTTCATCGGTCACGGCGGGCCGCCTGCCTCTCCTCGTACGCGGCAACAGCACGCTTGGTGATGGCGTACTCCTCCGCCTTCATCTGCGGGCCGATGTGCGCCATCAGCTTCTCCGCGTACCAGGGCCGCAATCCGATCTGCGCGACGGGCATGCCGGTGGCCAGCAGCAGCGCCGTGCCCTTCTTCATGGCGCGGATCTCGGCGGGGTCGAGCACCTGCTCGCGCTGCTCGGAGTAGCTGCGGCTGTACCCCTCCTTGCCCTTGGAGTACGAGCCGCGCTCGACGTAGTGCGCACCGGTCAGCGTGCTCACGTCCTGGGCGAACTTTGCGTCGTCCAGACCGACGCCGATCACCTTCTTCGTGGCCGCGCTCCACATTGCGTCCATGCCGACCTCGCCCCACGCCTTCACGCCCTGGCGGTAGGACTGGAGGATCACGAACGGGGTGATGCCCCGGCTGCCGAGGTGGCTGTAGAGGTCGGGGAGGTCCGCGATCCGGCAGATGTTCGCCGCCTCGTCCAGGACCGCGCGCATTGGCTCGGGCAGGCGCCCGCCGTTGCGTTCGCCCGCCTCCGCGCCGGCCGTGAACACGGCGTCGGCGAGCGCGGCCACGACCGCCGACGCCGGGCCGCCCTTCTTGCTCAGGAGGTAGAGGGTGTCCTTGCTGGTGGCGAAGTGCTCGGGGTCGAAGCGGGGGTGGTTCTTGTCCGGCGTGACCCATGCCAGGACCTTCTCGTCGCGCAGCGCACTGACGGCGGTCCTCGCATTTTGAAAGATTCCGCTCTGCGTCTCCTCGGCGATATTGATGCCCGAATCGACCTGCTCGGCGAGCACGGGCTCGTTCCGGTAGAGCACCTTCAGCGGTGCCTTTTCCTTCGGGTCTGCCAGCCACTTCATGACGTCGCGGACGGTGCCGCCCTCCCACCACGCGGCCCGGAACAGGCCCACGAGGAGGTCATTCGCGGCCTGGGACCAGAATGGGTCGGCCTGCTCGTTGGTGATCTGCGTGACGAAGTGGGAGGCGAGACGTTCGGCGCCCTCCAGCGTCTCTGCCTGGGCGATCATGTCCCACCACATCTGGCGCTCGACCTGGGCCACGCCCTGGGTGTCGAGGATCCAGGGCTGGCCGACCCGCGAACGGGAAGCGAGGGTCGCGGCGTAGACGTCGGCCTTGTTGGAGGTCATCAGCAGGGCCGCCGGGGCTTCCTCGGCCACGGGGATCGCGAGGCTGGTCGACTTGCCCGCGCGGGGCGCCATGATGGCGACGTAGGTGTCCTCGTCGCTCCCGCGCAGTTCCACGCCGGACGGCATGTGGTCGCCTAGGAGCACACCCCGGTCACGGGCCTTGATCTCCGTGGACTTGGTGTCCTTCAGGGAGGACCGCAGACGGGTCGCGGTGCAGGCTGCCTGCTTCGGTGTCAGCTCCCTCATCTGGTACAGCGTCGCCAGACTGGAAGGGTTGCGGAACCACCTGAACGTCAGGCGCAGCCCCCACACCATGAAGACGACGACGGCGACATCGAACAGTGCGGCGCCGATCGTGGACGCGGTCTGGGAGTGAGGCCACTGCGTCGCCCACTGGGTGGCCATCTGGTAGGCGCCCACCAGGGACAGGGGGAAGGGGGCGGGGTCCTCCCCGGTGACCAGCGCGCCGGCTGCCGCCCCGGCCCACGTCGAGACGGACAGTGTGACGGCACCCCCCAGGAGGATGCCTCCGGCCGCCCATGCCCGGTCGTTCTCCGTCATCATCGGCCGCCACCCCCAGTGGTCGTCGCCCTGCGGCGGTTGCTGTCCGTGTGGTACAGGCGCCGTTCGGTCGCGGTGAGTTCCAGCGCGGCCGCGATCCCCGGGCGCGTTCCGATCTTGATCAGGTATTTCCCGCGGCCCGGATGGCGGACCCCGTCCTCGTCCAGACCGGCACCGTCCCCGCGGCTTGCCGTGCCGTCGATGTCGAGCCCGGTAGATGTGGCCGATGACCACGAGGCGATCATCATGCGCTCCTGCTCGGTCAGGGAGCGCTTGCCGGTCACTCTCATCAGCTCCTCCGCGGAGGAGGCTCCGATGACCCACGTGTCGCAGCGGTCCATCAGACCGCGGGCCTTGGCCCGGTCGGTCTCGGTGGGCAGGGCCTCGGTGTCGAGCAGGGAGTGCGTCACGTAGATCGTGACGTCGCCGGTGGTCCGGTTGAGGCGGGAGATCGCATCCATCGCGTCGACCAGGCCGGGGCCGCTGCGCAGCGCCCGCCACATCTCGTCCATCGGCAGTACGAGCTTGCGGTCCAGCAGTCCGATGGACCGGGCGCTGTCGATGCTGTTGTAGGTGTAGGCCCACGTCGCGATCATCCCAGCGGACAGCACGTCGTTGCCGCGTGCGCGCAGGGCGGAGATGTCGACGGAGACGGCGGGGGCATCGAGGGCGAGCGGGGTGGTGGTCTGGCCGTCGAAGAGTCCCTTCAGGGGGCCGCCGATGAGGTTGTCGAGCCCGGCGATGACCGAGCGCGTCAGGTCCTGGTAGCGCTCGCCGCTGGCGGCGAGTTTAGCCCGCAGTTCCTCCGGTGCTGCCCGCAGTGCCTGCACGACATCCGCAACGACCGGGTCGGTGGCCGGGTCCTGGGCTGCGGCGGCGACCTGGACGGCGGTGTCCAGGGCCGACCGTTCGATCTCGTCCGGGGTCCGGCCGAGCCCGTGCTTGGTCGACAGCAGGGCCACCAGCGTCTCCAGGCGGCGGCCGTTGAGGATGTCGAGCAGTGCGTTGCGGCGGCTGGCGGGCAGGCCCTGGACCCGCCCCTTGAGGGGGCCGGAGTCCAGGGGGTTGATGCGGCCGACGCCGTCGCCGATCCGGACCACGGACCCGCCCAGCTCGGCGACCAGGGTGCTGTACTCGCCCTTGACGTCGCCGGGGATGCACACCATGTGCCCGTACGCGGCGTAGACCAGGCACACCCGCTTGACCAGGGCGCTCTTGCCCGCGCCGGGCTGGGACATCACCCACACGCCCAGGTTGGTGGTCAGTTTTCCGACCCATCCGGACGGGTCTATGCACACGAGTTCCCCCGTGAGCACGTCCCGCCCGACGGGCACGCCGTGCGGCGGCAGCCCCGCCCCGAGCAGGAATGGGTAGATGCTGCCGGCCTGTGTGGTCGGGCCCGTGTAGACGGTGCCGGTGTCTTCCACCGGCGCACGCCCCCCGAACCGGCCGCCCCACCCGAGGCGGGGGGCGAACCGGTTGCGGAGCTTCTTCGCTTCTTCCCGCTCCTGACGGGTCACGGGCTGCTCGCCCGCCCTCGTGACGCGTCTCGGCGTGCTCACCGCCGGCGGTTTGTTCCGTGCCATCAGTTCCCCTACTTCACGAGCGGGTTGTAGCCGAGCGGGAGGGACGCCGCGAACACCGCGGCTTGTGCCCCGTAGGCGGGACGCATCCGGATACCGCGCATCGCCTTGAACGCGCGGTCCATCTCCTGGCGCGCGGCAGGCAGTTCGGCCGTGCCGCGGGCGGTGACGGTCACCATGAGCGTCCAGTCGGCGACCTGAGCCCCTCCGGCGGCCTGCGCGGCGGCCTGCTCGGCCCGCTGTGCGTCCGCCTTCTGTGACCATTTCGCGCGGCCCTTGACCTCTGCGGTCACCCGCGCCCGGTTGTGCGCGTTGTCGATCTCTCGCTCCAGGACGGCCTCGCCCTCGTGCGGGTCGAGCACCCGGTAGGCGAGCGTGATACGCCGCTGGAACCGGCCCGGGGCCAGCAGGGGCAGGAGCACGCTGTAGGGGATCGGGCGCCTGGGCATCTCCCGCAGTACCCACGACAGTGACACCGCCCCGTCGTGGGCGTATTCCTCCCACCCGTCGTCGGCGGCCTGCGGCCCGCATTCACCCCAGGACAGCTCGGCGAAGTCTTCGTTGCGTGCATTGAACGCGGCCGGGTCGTACGCACTGCGCACCAGGCGGCGCAGGTCGACGTCGGTGGCGCGGCGCTGGATGTCGGTGCCGGTGCCGGACAGGTCGATCCCGTGGACGACCTTCAGTGCCTCTGCGACCTGTTCGGCGAGGTCGGTGGGAGGGTTCGCGGACTCGGAGGGGTCGACGGTGACGGACATCCACGGCGCCACGCTGGCCGTTGCGCGGGGGGTGGTGCGAACCAGCTCGTCGATGAGGTTCTTTGCCAGCCGGGGCGCGCTCGGGTCCTTGCGGGCCTCCACGTCGTCGCCGAGCGCTTCGCCAGCGCCCGGGGTGATCTGGATGGTCACGCTCGCGCCCTTGATCTGGTCGTCGGTACTCATCGCGTCGAGCACCGACGACCAGGTCCGCAGGTTGCCCTGCACGGTGCCGGTCGGGGCCATCAGGCTGCCGCCGGGGGCCAGCAGGGTACTGACCGTCATCTGGCCGGTGGCCCGGTCGTGCACCACGCCTACGGGGCGCCCGGAGTGCGGGTCATGCGCCTTGATCAGGGTGGAGGACGCCCCGACCCCGGGCAGGTCGAGCGCGTACGGGTGGGGCAGCAGCACCCGGCGGAACAGAGTCGCCTCGCTGCGAGTGGCCCGCTTCCAGGCGACCTTTGCCCAGTAGTACGACAGGGCGGACATCCCGTGCCGCCGCGCGGCAGCCAGCGCGAGGACCGCACCGGTCACCGGCAGCGTCACCAGAAGCGTCATCGGCTGCTGCGTGCCCACCAGGCCCTCGCCGACCAGGACGGAAACCCCCATCAGGGTCGCCCCCTTGGACAGCCCTCCGAACCCGTAGCTGCGCCGGACCCTGAACCCGCTGGCCATCAGGGCCTTGGGCACTTCGTGCGAGCTCATTGTGCGCCCCCTCCCACTTCTCCGGATGCCGATTGGATGGTGTTGTTGACGCCGTCGATGACCTCGATGCCCACGGCGGCCGCCACACCGACGGGGCCTCCGATCGCTGCCCCGGCCTCGGCGCTCGCCCCAGTTCCGGCAACGGTCCCGGTTCCGCCGGTACCTGCGACCGCAAGGTCGGCGCCTTCCCCTGCCGACTGGGCAGGCACCTGGGCGGAGGAGTCATTGCGGGCCGCCTGTGCCTGGACGTCCCTGCCCGGCCCCGGGCCGTCGTCCGGGTCCGGGTCGTCCGGGTCGTCCGGGTCCGGGCCCTTGTTCTGGCTGCCCATGCTCTGCTGGACGAACTGGGCGTGCTGCACGGGGCTGTCCCCCTGCTCGCCGCCTTCCCCGCCGTCTCCGCCGTCCTTCCCACTACCGGAGAGGTATCCTGCGGCCGCGCTGAGCGCGCCGCTGGCTCCGCCGACTGCCAGTCCCCCGCCGACCGCCGCTCCGAAGGGGGCGAAGATGCGGGTCAGAGGGCCGGGCGCGAGGACCGCGAGCAGGAGCGTCGCGCAGCCGCGCAGCCACTCCGCGAGGGTGCCGGAGTGGCCGAACTCGGCGAAGCCGGTGCAGATGATGACGGCCAGCATCGGCTTGTACGCCACGATGACGAGCCCGGACGTGATCAGCTTGGGGGCCCACTGGCGGGTGGCGTCGCCGCCGGCCCGGCCGCCACCGGCCACCGGCAGCAGCAGACAGATGATGGGGATGGCACTCTGCCGAAGGAACACCATGATCAGCTGGATGAAGCCGACCAGGAGGAGGACGACGAGCACTCCGGCCAGGGTGACGGGGTTGGAGAGCACCATCGGCACCATCACGGCGACGATCCGCTCGAAGGCCTTCCCGTCATCGTCGAAGACGGCATCAACGAGTCCGGAGGTGAGAGCGTCCCCGGCCACCAGGAATAGGGCGAACATCCCCACGCCGCAGGCGGACAGGAAGACGTTCTCCGCCCAGCCGCTCGCCGCCCGCCAGGCATGCTTGGCCTGCCCGGTGATGGCCATCTTCCCCAACTGCCAGATCACACCGAAGGCGGAAACGACCAGGCCGAGCCAGACCAGCATGCCCGCAAGGGTCGCGTCCCGGCCGAACAATCCGATGCCCGCCAGGTCGACCGACGGCCCCAGCAATGCCACCGTCAGGACCTTCTTCAGGAGCCACTTCGCCACGTCGGCCGCCGACTTGAGGATGTCGCCCAGTGCGCTGTCCCAGACCGCCTTCCAAGCCTCGTTGACCTTCTTGTCGACCGCGGCGCCGACCTTCTCGCACAGATCAAAGTCGGTCACCTTCGAGATCGCGGCAACCAGGGGTCCGCTGCCGATCTTGCAGGCGACGCTGACTCCGCCACCGATCAGCCCCTTGTCGGCGGCCGCAGGCTGAGGGGCAGCCACCGCCAGGCCGAGCACTGCGGCAAGAGCGACAAGGAACGCCGTGATCCGGCGCCTCACGACGCCTCCCGGATGGCAGTCCACCCGGCGGCGTTGAATGCGGCATCGCCCGGGGCGACCATCTTGGGCTCGGACTGAGCCTGGGCGTCCTGCTGGGCCTGGGTGGTCGCGGCCGCGGTCAGCTTCCAGTCGCCGTTCTCCCACTGGGCACCGACCAGGGTGCGGGTGTAGGAGGCGGCCTCCTTCGCAGTCTCCCCGTTCTTCTGCGTAACCCTGGACAGCAGCCAGACACCGGCCTGGTCGGCGGACGCCTTGATGACCTTGTAGCCCACCACGGTGCTGCGCACGTATGCGCCAGGCGGCAGCGGCTGCCCGGCGGGCACGCTCATTTCCCGGGCCAGGGACTTGTCGGTGTCCCCGGCGGCCAGCTCGATCCGCTCGGCGGCCTGGTCGGACTGGTCGGACTTGCCGACGTACGAGTAGTAGAGGCGCAGCTGCTCGTCCACGGTCGTCCTGTTGCTGTCCACCGCCGTGGAGTTGGTGGCCGCGAGCATGGCCGCGGCGCCCTCGGTGGTGTGCGGGAAGCCGATGTTGCTGCCGTGCCCGTCCGTGCGAGCACCCCGGGGAAGGGCTGCCCACCGGTCCGGCTCGGTCCAGCCCTCCGGAGCCTGGTACCCCGGGGAAGGGGTCGCGGAGCTGGACGCCGCAGCGTTCCCGCCCGTTCCTCCCGCCGGCCCGCCCCCGTCGCCGCTGAGCAGCGCATAGCCCGTCAGCAGGACCACGGCCGCGCCGAGCCCGCCCACCGCCCACTTGGCCCTCGTGCCCCAGGCCCCCGTCGCACGCGACATGTCAGCCTCCCGCGATGCCGTTGAGGATGGCGATCAGGGAGCTGGACAGAATGATCGCAGCGAGCCCTCCGCCCATCCATTTGAACGGCTCGCTGCCGCCGCCCCCGCGGCTCTTGTCCGATGTCGCGAGCTTGAAGATCCCGATGATGGCACCGACGGCACCGGCGATGACCAGCCCCCACAGCGCGTATCCGAGCATCTTGGTCACAGGCCCGGACATGCCCGGGATCTGGGTCGGCTTGGCTCCGGGGATCAGTCCGTCCGCCAGCATCATCATCTTCAACCCCATGGTCATTTCCCCTCCATCGTGCGTCGCAGCTTCTCGGCGACGGACCGGACGTCTTTGTATTCCAGGGCCTCTTCGGGCCCCTTGACCGCACGCAGGACCGGCAGGTACGGCACTCTCGCCACCCCCGCCAGCCGCCCTTCCAACGCGCGCACCAGGTAGCGCGCCTCTGCCACCGGACGGGCCGGGGCATCGGAGACCAGGACCAGCCACGGCCTCGGCAGGGGGCCCCACTGACGCAGCATCTCCTCGACGCGCGTGGCACCGTAGACGGTCGTGTCGGCGATCAGGACGGGATGTGCCCCGTACGGGATGTGCTCACCGGGGCCCAGGATGCGGGCCTGCGTGGCATCGCCCGCCCCGTCGAGCATCCGGGCAACGGTCGCTACTGCAATGTCGAATCCCTGTACGGGGATCAATGCATAGCGCGGCCCGACGGCCATGCCATTCCCCGGAGTCGAAGTCACCGAATGAGCGATCACGCTGCAACCCCCCTGTTACGCCTGCGATTCAGTCAACTCGCTTTGAATCCCGTGACTGAGGAGGCTAGCGTGCCTCACTGTCCACGGGGAGTCACTTTTCGCAGCTGAAGGGGGGAAGTCCCGATGCCTCGACGCACGGAACAGCTCCTTCGCCCCTCGACTCCACCAGGGAGGCCCATCGGCCGCGACAGCACCGATGGCATATTCCGGAAGAATTTATCCCCGACCGGACACGCCCGAAGAACCGTGCGACCACAGCGGCATCCACGTCAAGACTTACCGTTTCGTTACGCAAACTCACGCCCCCGCGCCCCGGCCAGCACCCGCACCAGCCCGGCAGGACGAGCCACCATGACCAGGCTTGCCGGGCTGCCGCAGGAATGCGTGCAGCATCTCACGGCCCATCACGGCGGGGCGCCGCAGCACCGGCACAACGCGAACCAGCAGGCAACCACGGGGGAATGACGCATGAAGATGCTGATCGGAGCCATCGCCGCAGCCATAGCCATGGTCCTGGCAATGACCCTCGGACTGATGGCCATCGTGCTCATCGACCACGACGCCCAGGCCACCGAAACAACCGACGGAGGAGGCGGCCTCCAAGGAGTACCCCAGGAATTCCGCACCTGGATCCTGCGAGCCTCCCGAGCATGCGACCAGCCCGAGCTGGCCCCCGCACTGCTGGCCGCCCAGCTCTACCAGGAATCAGGGTTCCAGCTGAAGGCGGAATCCTCGGCCGGAGCGCAAGGCCCCGCCCAGTTCGTGCCCGGCACCTGGGCCACCTGGGGGCGGGACGACGACGGCAACGGAGAGACCAGCCCGTGGGACATAGGTGACGCCGTCATGTCACAAGGACGCATGATGTGTTCCCTGATCAAACATGCCAAGAGCTCCGGCTACCGCGACGACCCACGACGGCTCGCACTGGCCGGATACAACGCCGGATGGGGAGCAGTCCAGCGCTTCCGCGGCGTCCCCCCGATCACGTTCGCCCGCGAACCCGGCCAGGCCGAAGGCCAGACCTACCACTACGTGAAAGTCATCATGGCCACCATGCGCCGGTTCCAGGGACCCGGCCAGCTCCAGATCTCCGGAACCGGAGACGGCCCGACAGCACTGCGCAAGGCATCCGGCCGACTGGGCATCCCCTACTCCTACGGCGGAGGCGGACCCGCCGGACCCTCAACCGGCTTCTGCGACGGCCTCAACGGCTACCTCGGCGGCCGATGCGCCGCCACCACCACCGTCGGCTTCGATTGCAGCTCGCTGGTCCAGTACGCCTACTGGCCCCGCACGAAACTGCCGCGCACCGCCGCCGCCCAGTACGGAGCCACCTCCGACCGGGCCGTCTCCCGCAGCAACCTCAAGCCCGGCGACCTGCTCTTCTGGGCCCACCGGAACGGCTTCATCTACCACGTCGCGATGTACGCCGGAGACGGGAAGGTCCTGCACGCACCACGCACCGGCCGCCACGTCGAGATCGCCCAACTCTCCTCGGCCATGCCCGAAGCCGACTACCGGGGCGCCACCCGCCCCTGACCGCCCTGTAGGTACTCATCAGAAATGTCGTTGTCTCAGCGTTTTGTCGCTGAGACGCCGCGCCCAAGGTGTCATCGCAGGTCAAGCGTCTCACCCATCTGTCACCTCGCGCCAGATGATCGATCGGCCCGAGGAATTCGACAGATCGGTGAGACGAACCGCCGACAAGTCGCTGATACAGAGCGGCAAAAGCCCTGGTCGGCCGAGCCCCGACCGACAGATCAAACGAGAACCTACACGCCCGCGAAACGGCGTGTGCCGCAGACCCGAAAAGGGCCTGCGGCACACGTCTGTCAGGGACACGAACTACCGAGTCTTGCCCGTCTTCGCAGCGGGCCCGGTCTGCCGGTGCGCAGCCACCCCCGGCTCGGCAGGCGTCGCACCCTTGGACTCCTGCCCCTTAACAAGGCCCACCGTCGACGACTGCGAGCGAGCAGCCACCGTAGAGACCTTCGGCCGCCCCGCCTCCGGCGCCTTCCCCGGCGGGTACCGCAGGACGTGGCCGGCCGCCCTGGCCAACCGCGAGCCGAGCTGATCAGAGCCTTCCTGCTCCCACGACGTGTCCTTCATCAGTCCGGCCAGACGCTCGGGCACCGACTCCTTCTGCCGCTCCACCTCCGCCATCCGCGCAGCCACCAGCGGCCACTGCCTCGCGGCGACCATCAGGTCGACCTCGCGCTCCCGGCCCGGCATCGCGGTCTTCACCATCCGAATGAACCGTTCGTTCTCCTGGGGGGGAATCGCAAACTTCTTCAGCGTCTGCGCCCGGTCCGACAGCTCGTAATCCGTCGGAAGATCGAGGCCTTCACTCATCGGCCCGTACGACAGCATCGCGTCCCGGCTCGTGGTCGGCACCTCAGCCGCCGAGAGCACCTTCGCCACGGCCCGATCGACGCCGACACCCTCCTCGTGCGCGGACGCGAGAATCGCCCGCACATCGACCCCGCGCTCGTCCAGCTTCGCCATCGTCGCCGCCATCTCCGGCCACGCCGGGGACGACAGAATCGCCTCACGCACCGGCCCCGCCGGCATCGTCTCGCGCAGCGCCTTCGCCCACTCGTCCGTGCCCTCGCGTGCCACTCGCTCAGCGTTCGCCGCGACCTGGTCCCGCACCGTCACGGTGATTTCTCCGACCCGCGGGAGCAACGCCTCCAGATCGACCCCGGCGTGACGCAGCGCCATCAGCTGCTGTGCGAGCTGCGGCCAGTCGGCCCCCTCCAGCAGTGCCTCGCTGATGTCCGGCGGCAGCGCCTTCTTCACGGCGTCGAAGGCATCGATCACCGACTCGTCGACGGGCGGAAGCTCTTCCTCCTTCCCCGCCTTCTTCTGCTGGTGACGCCGTACGGCGTCCGCAATCGCCGTCATCAGACGGAACGCCGCCACGGCGGTCTGCACCGCCTCGGCCGAGGCCTCCACGAACGCTTCTCCGGCCTGCTCTTCTGGCGTCGGTACTGCCATGTCTCGCTCCCCTCGTTAGCGGGTCCTCCTCGGACCCTTGCGCCGCTCCTCGCCCGGCGACCTGCGCCGCAATCCAGGCGCCCCCGTCTTGCGCACCGCACCGGCACGTCCGGTACCGTCTGTGGACGTGGGCGACGAACCCCTACCGGAGGCAGCAGAGGTCGTACCACACTGACGCTGCCATCCGTCCAGACGCCATGTAAGCACTTCCGCGACCGAGTCCCCTGAGCCCAACTCCCGTCGCGCGGCCACCGCAGCGAGCACATCGACCGGATCCTCGACCGCCACCAAGCGCGTGCGCAACGCGGGTCACGCCGGATCCGCGAGCACGGCACGCGCATGCTCTGGAAGCGCCTGCTGGGCCACGCCCGCCATCGGCCTCTCGCCGGACACGACCGGCATCCGGGGAGCACCCGCGGGTCGCCCGGCCGAGCGCTTCGGACGAGGCCGGAACTCACGTGCCGCGCTCGCGCCAGCAGTCATTTCAACCGCCTCCCGCAGCAGCCGACCGCACACCGCCGGTGACGGCCGTGCCGACCGGCCTGCCGACGCCCGAAGGTGTGATCGCCGCGCTCGTCCTGGTCGGATGTCGCGCAGCATCTCCTTGGCGTGATCGGGGAGGTCGCTGAGCGTCTTGGCTGCCTGCGGTGACAGCCTGGCGGGCCACGGCTCGTTGCTCATGGGCGGGGCCCGAGGATGTCCTCCAGGGCGACGAAGTCGCTGTCGTCCATGCCGGAATCGATGAACGCGTCAACGGCCGGGACGGTGTCCAGCCGAATCTGCCAGGTGCGGACGACCTCGTGGAGCGGCGTGAGGCTGTAGCTGGCGCGCGAGTCCTCCAGTGCTTTGCCCCAGTCCCGTTCGAAGGCCGGCGCCCAGGCCTCGGCGCGGTGGTTGGTACGGATCCGTGCGAGGAGCTGCGCAGCCGCACCGGGGTCCGGTGCGGGAGGCGGCGTGGGGGCGTGCTCAGGCTGGGCGCTCATGGGCTCCTCCGGATCGGTCCTGTTCGACACGTTAGCGCCGTCGTCGCCACCACTTGCCGCGTTCTGCCGGACGCTGTCACGTTGGCTGGCTGAGTGGGATGATCTTCGGGTTGATCATGCTGGAGAGGGTTGTCCGTGGGGGACGTGTCGCCGTCGTACAAGGGCCATCGGTACCCGGTCGAGGTGATCTCCCACTGTGTGTGGCTGTACTTCCGGTTTCCGCTGTCCTTCCGTGAGGTGGAGGAGCTGATGCTCGAGCGCGGTGTCGTCGTCTCGCATGAGACGGTCCGCCGCTGGTGTGCCAAGTTCGGGCAGTGCTACGCCAGCGCGCTGCGCCGCCGGCAGCCCCGGCCCGGCGACAAGTGGCATCTGGACGAGGTCTTCATCAAGGTCAACGGTGAGCGGAAGTACCTGTGGCGGGCCGTGGATCAGGATGGCAATGTCCTGGACATCCTCGTGCAGAACCGCCGGGACACTGCCGCGGCCCGGCGGTTCTTCCGCAGACTGCTGAAGACGACCCGCACAGCGCCCCGGGTGGTCGTCACCGACAAGCTGCGCTCCTACGGCGCGGCTCACCGTGAGGTCATGCCCTCGGTGGAGCACCGCTCGCACAAGGGTCTGAACAACCGGGCGGAGAACAGCCACCAGCCAACCAGGCAGCGTGAACGGGCGATGAAGGGCTTCCGCTCCGTAGGTGGGGCCCAACGGTTCCTGTCCGCGTTCAGCGGGATCTCGCCCCACTTCCGACCCCGCCGCCACCTGATGACCGCACACGACTACCGAGCCGAAATCCGCAACCGCTTCGCCATCTGGGACGAGATCACCGGCGCTGTCGGCTGGCCCACCACGGCCTGAACACAGGCCCGGACCGGGGGCCCACCATGCCCCGACGCCCCGTCAGGCACGTACACACCCAACAACGTGACAGCGCCGTCGCGGCCCTTGCGTTTGCCGGTGGGGTGATCAGGTCGGGCTGGATCTGCTCGACGGACTCCCCGTTCGCCCGGCGTCGCAGCGCGGTTGTGCAGCATGTCGTCGGTGATGGCAGGGGGTCGGCCGCCGTGCTTGTCCTTGTGGGCCGCGGTGTCGAGCCCTTCCAGGGTGGCAGCTTCCCCGGGGCCGGTGGGGTCGTAGATGCCGGGGCAGAGGTCCGGCGAGCATCACCAGGATCAGGCCGTGCGCGGTGAGGTGGCTGGCGAAGGCCGTGAGTTCGGCGGCGTCGCGGCCGAGCCGCTTCATCTCGTACACAGTGAAGATGACCCGGCAGTGCGAGGCGTGCTCTTTGATCCCCCGCGCCGTCCACAGCGCTACTCGAACCGCGGGCGAACCCGCACCCTGGTGCTGATCTACTCGCTGAAGATCTTGTCCCTGGGGATCCCGTGCTTGCTGCGTGCGTCGAGCTGGGAGTCGATTTCCTGGCCGAGGGTCGGGCAGCGGGCGTAGCCGATGCGGATGTCAAGTGCCCTGAATCGTTGGAAAGGCCATTTCTCAGGCTTGACGACCGGCACCCACGTCACCTTCGCCGCTTAACCCGTTTTCCGATCAAGTGACCTTCCTGGTAGGAAGGTTGCTGTGAGCACTCTGCGTTCACAGCGGCATGGGGGCAAAGAACGGCTCGGGTCCGGCCTGTCTGGGCCGGACAGACCCAAAGCTCCAGAAGGCGGTACGCATTCCCCTCCCCCCGGCCGGGTCGCCCCTTTTTGGACCGTGCAAGGAGAACGATTTATGCGCAAGACCACGAGAATACTGGGCCTGAGCGTAGCGGGTGCCGCCGCGCTCACCCTGATCCAGGCACCTGCGGCGAGCGCCGCGACAAAATCGATCTGGGCCGCGGAGTCCGTGAAAATCCGCGCCAGCACGACCACCTCCAGCACAGCCCTCGGCCTGGTACCCAAGGGCGCAAAGGCGGCCGCCACCGTGACCAGCACCGGCGCGTACAAGGGTTATTTCGGCGGCAAGCACAACGCCTGTGGGAGCAAGGGCTACATCACGGCAGACAAGTGGAACAAGGTCACCTACAAGGGGATCACCGGCTACGTCCCGTGGGACTGCATGCTGGTCTTCAAGCCGTAACACTCGGGGTCCTGTAAGCATGCTCGACACCCACTGACATTGGGGCCCCATGCCGGAACAACCTGGCGTGGGGCCCTCATGTAGGAACGGCGGAGCGATTACCCATTCAGGACGGCTGACCTGTCTCCGACTGGTTCACTGGGCACATGACTGACGTTCACGAGACCCTGGAGCAGGCCATCGCCTCCCTGTCAAGCGCCGCTGAGCACGTCCAAACCCTCGCGTCCACCCACGCCCGCAGCTCCGCTTCCGCCGCCAGGGCCTCCGCGAGGCGCCGCGACTTCGCGCGGCCGCCCGCGACGGCGGTGGCCACGGTCCGGATGGTGCTCATCGACTTCGACCCTCAAGGTCACCTGACCAAGCAGCTTGGCTACCCGCTCCGTCGCCGACCCGATCGGCCTGGTCACGGACCTGGTCTCCGACATCGAGAAGAAGCTCGAATCCGAGAGACTCCGATCGCGTGGCCGGTCGTGACCATCGCTGACCATCTCGACCGCGGCGGGTCTGCCGCAACTGCATCGCCAAGTCCCGCATCGAAGAATGCGCACGCTGCGGCGCCCGGCGCGAACCCGCCACCCGCGACGCCCAGGGACACCCGTTGTGTCCGAACTGCCTGATCAGGGACCCGTCCAACTTAGCCTCGATTCACCGACGTGGTTTCGAAATGCTCTGCGAGGGTTTTTGGGGCGGGGCCTCGGACTGTCAGCTGAGTGCGGACAGGGTGTATCCGCTGGTCTGCCCAGCTTTTCCACGATTCGGCTTGGGTCGGGCCCTGGCGGGCGGGGTGGGGAGTGGCGTCAGGGTGTCTCGGGCGGCGCGTGGACGGTGGCAAACAGTTGTGCCTACGCGTCTTGCCAGGGCCATCGCTGCGGTAGGTGCAGGGTGAGGCGCCGGGCGGAGCGGGCGATCCGGGCGGGAACGTGGACCAGGTGGGCACGCAGGGTGGCGGTGGTGGCCTTGGTGTGGAAGGCGCCGGGCAGAGCGCCTGCGGCGCGCAGCAGGTTGTAGGCCATCGCCCACAGGGTCAGCCAGGCGGCGTTGGCGTGGAAGTGTGCCGAGGGCAGGTGGGCCAGGGCGGAGGCTTTGCTGTCGGCGATGACCTGCTCGACGACGGCGTGGTGGCGGTGTTCCCGCTCGGCCTGGAGGGTTGGGGCGGGGTTGTCGGTGAAGAACGGGTGGTAGCGCCAGATGGGGAACAGCTCGCCCTGCTCGCCGGTGGTGGGCGGTTTGGCCAGGTCGCGTACCCGGCGCACGATCAGCCGGGCCGTTACCTGCTCGCTCTTCTTGCGCCCGGTGAACGCGGTGTATGCGGGGATCTCGGCGACTTCGGCGTCGGAGATGAGTTCTCCGGTCTCTGGGTCGGGGACTGCGGTGGGGTAGGTGATCTGCTGCCACGTGGTGTCGGGGATGCTGTGGATGGCCCGCTTGATGGAGGGGTTCATGCCCGTGGTGATCGAGAAGTGGGCGCCGTTGCGGCGGCAGGCGGCGATGACCCCGGCGTTGTAGAACTGGGAGTCCGCGCGCAGGACGCGTAGGCCGGTGCAGCCGGCCTCGGCGGCGGTGGCCAGGGCCTCGGCGGCGAATTTCGGGGCGCCGCGGGAGTCGGCTGCTTTGCCGCGGCGCATCCGCACGGTGGCGATCACCGGCCGCGAGGTAGGGGTGCAGATCGTGGAGAGCAGGGGGTGCAGGGTGCGGATGCCCTTGAACCGGCCGTACTCGGCGCCCTGCTTGGTGCGGCCGTAGACCCGTTTGTGGGTGGAGTCGACGTCGATGAACGCCTTCTCGCCCGAGCCGGGCAGCAGCGGGGTGTGCGCGGTCAGCGCGCCGAGGAACCTGCAATGCACCGCGTGCAGTTGGAGGGCGTGACCGTGGGTGAACGCGCGGAGGAACGTGCCCAGTGTGGACGGGGCACGGACCTCTCGGAACACGGTCGGCATCGCACCGTGGCGCAGCATGTCCAGGTCATCGATGCTGTCGGCTCCTGCGGCCATGCCTGCCACGATGCCGGTGACCTTGGCGTCGGCTGCTGCACCCGCACCGTTTGCCGCCCCGGTCAGCATCACCTTCTCCGACACCAGGCGCGAAAGCCCGCACCGTTCGGCCAGCCGCATCACCGGGACCAGCCCGGCATCCGCGATGAGATTCTGATCGTCGAACGCGGCCGACACCGCCGAAGCGGCATGGGAAGATTCCATCTCGCGGGTGCTCTCTTGCTCTGTGGATATGGAACCGTAGGAAGTCCCATCATCCCAGCCCAGAGGGCATCCGCGCCTTCATGTCCAAGCCCTGGACCGGCTGTTCATCGGTGGATCAAGGCTAAGCGTCCGCTCAGTCGTCTGATAAGAACGATGCACACAGCAACGAAGCCGTGAACCACCGCAGACGATCGGAGCCGGCCCATGGGCGAGCACACCGCACCCAAGTTCCCCCAGGAGATCATCGACGAATACGCCGCACTCGGCGTCGACCTGCCCGCCCTCTTCTCCGCCGGCCACCTCGGCGAACGCATGGGCGTCACCGTCGTCGAAGCCTCCGCGGACCGCGTCGTCGGCACCATGCCCGTCGAGGGCAACACCCAGCCCTACGGACTGCTCCACGGCGGCGCCTCCGCCGTACTCGCCGAAACCCTCGGCTCCATCGGCTCCATGCTCCACGGCGGCGCCACCAAACTCGCCGTCGGCGTCGACCTGAACTGCACCCACCACCGCGGCGTACGCAGCGGACTCGTCACCGGCGTCGCCACCCCCGTACACCGCGGCCGCTCCACCGCCACGTACGAGATCGCCATCACCGACGAACAGGACAAGCGGGTCTGCACCGCACGCCTCACCTGCATGCTCCGCGACGCCCCCCGGCCCGACGCCGCCTGACGGGCCGGAAACACACCGCACACACCACGCGGCACCACCGCCCGACACCGATGCCCGGCCGGAACACAATCCGGCCGGGCATCGCCATACCCGTCCACAACCACCCACGCGCCACTCACGATTGACAATCGCACCCGCCAACTCCCTTGACCGGCAACCTTGTTGTGTGGCCCACTCGGCACCCCGCACACACCGACCCCGCACCCCCCACACACAACACCGCGTCGACCACATCAGCCCCGATGTGACACTGCGTAACCACTATCCGATACGCGGACGCCCTCACGCAGCCCCACCGACCCGGCCCCCACAGCCGCCGGGCACCTCGCCATGCCCTCGCGCGCCGCACCCCTCCCCACCTCGCGCGACAGCACCATGATCGACTCAAGCCCCTTAGCAGAGCTGCGCGTTCTCAGAATGCGGTCACTTCGCCGTCCGGTAAAAAGCCGTACATGTCCGCACAGCCACCTCAAGCCTTGCTCAAGGGCATAACAAGACAGTCACATCCTGCGGCGGACCCACCCGCGACGCCCGCACCTGCGCCTAGAGTCACGGCCAGTCACCGCGCCGCCGGGCGCGTCTGCAGCACGGCCCTGTACCACCCAGTACGGCCCGGCGAACGTCACGGCACCTCAAGCAGAGGAGGCCGCGCCAGGGAAAGGACCTTTCGTGCGACACCGTTCTTTGCTCATACTCACCACCGTGCTCACGACCGGAGCACTGACCCTCACCGCCTGCGGGTCGCGCGACGACAACAAGAAGAGCAGCGACAGCGGCGGCACCCAGACCGTCGTCATCGGCGTCGACGCGCCCATCACCGGCGACCTGTCCGCTCTCGGCCTCGGCATCAAGAACTCCGCCGACCTCGCCGCCCAGACGGCCAACAAGGAAAAGACCGTCCCCGGCATCAAATTCGAGGTCAAGCCGCTCGACGACCAGGCACAGCCCTCCGTCGGCCAGCAGAACGCCCAGAAGTTCATCGACGACGACACCGTCGTCGGCGTCGTCGGCCCCCTGAACTCCGGCGTCTCCCAGTCGATGCAGAAGCCGCTCAACGACGCCAACCTCACCCAGGTCTCCCCCGCCAACACCGGCACCGAGCTCACCCAGGGCGAGAACTGGAAGACCGGCGACAAGAAGCGCCCCTTCAAGACCTACTTCCGCACCGCCACCACGGACCAGATCCAGGGCGCCTTCGCAGCGAAGTACCTCTTCAACAACGCGAAGATCAAGCAGGTCTACCTCATCGACGACCAGAAGCCCTACGGCGCCGGTCTCGCCGCATCCTTCAAGAACACCTTCAGCACCCTCGGCGGCAAGATCGTCGGCTCCGACCACGTCAACCCCGACGACCGCGACTTCAACGCCGTCGTCACCAAGGTCAAGAAGTCCGGCGCCAAGGCCGTCTACTACGGCGGCGAATACCCCGCCGGCGCACCCCTGAGCCAGCAGCTCAAGGACAGCGTCCAGATCCCCCTCATGGGCGGCGACGGCATGTACAGCGCCGACTTCATCAAGCTCAACAAGAAGGCCCAGGGCGACATCGCCACCTCCGTCGGCAAGCCCGTCGAAGAACTCGACTCCGCCAAGAAGTTCATCGCCGACTACAAGACCGCCGGATACAAGGACGCCTACGAGGCCTACGGCGGCGGCACCTACGACGCCACCTGGTCGATCATCGAAGCCGTCAAGATCGCCGTCGCCGACAACGGCGGCAAGCTCCCCAGCGGCGACGACGCCCGCACCAAGGTCCTCGCAGCCATGGCCAAGGTCAAGTTCGACGGCGTCACCGGCCCCGTCTCCTTCGACGAATACGGCGACACCACCAACACCATGATGACCGCCTACCAGGTGGACGGCGGCAAGTGGACCTCCAAGCTCAGCGAGGCCTACAAGCCGTAACAAGCTCCCCGGCCCACGCCTGACCCACACCAGACCGCGCGGGAGCGCTACCAGCCCTCCCGCGCGGTGCCATATCCGAACCACTCCACGGAGGCCCTGCGGTGAACGAACTGCCGCAACAGCTGGCCAATGGACTCATCCTCGGCGCGATGTACGGACTCATCGCGATCGGCTACACGATGGTCTACGGAATCATCCAGCTCATCAACTTCGCCCACGGCGAGATCTTCATGATCGGAGGCTTCGGAGCTCTCACCGTGTACCTCTGGATGCCGGCCGGTGTCTCCCTCCTCGCAATCATCCCACTCATGATCATCGGCGGCGTCATATGCTCCGTCGCCGTCAGCGCAGCCGCCGAACGCTTCGCCTACCGGCCCCTGCGCAACGCCCCCCGACTGGCCCCGCTGATCACCGCGATCGGACTCTCCCTCGCACTCCAGCAGGCCATCTGGAAGTGGTACCCCGACGCCAAGAAGGACCGCTCCTTCCCCCAGTTCAAGGGCGAAGCGATCGACATCTTCGGCGCCCACATCCAACGCGGTGACCTCTTCGTCCTCATCACGGCACCCATCTGCATGCTCGCCCTCGGACTCTTCGTCTCCAAGACCCGCTCCGGCCGCGGCATGCAAGCCACCAGCCAGGACCCCGACACCGCCAAGCTCATGGGCATCAACACCGACCGCATCATCGTCATGGCCTTCGCCATCGGTGCCGCGTTCGCCGCCGTCGCCGCCGTCGCCTACGGGCTCAAGAACGGCCAGATCGGCTTCAAAATGGGCTTCATCATGGGCCTCAAGGCCTTCACCGCAGCCGTACTCGGCGGCATCGGCAACATCTACGGCGCCATGCTCGGCGGCGTCGTACTCGGCATCGCCGAATCCCTCGCCACCGGCTACATGAGCAACGTCCCCGGCATGGAACTCTTCGGCGGCGGCGCCTGGAAGGACGTATGGGCCTTCGTCCTCCTCATCATCGTCCTGCTGCTCCGCCCCCAGGGCCTGCTCGGCGAACGCGTCGCGGATCGGGCGTGATACGGATGACCACCAACCACACCACCACACCCGCACCCGCCCCCTTCCTGCCGATCCCCGCGGCAGCCGCCCGCATCGGCACCGTCGCAGGCGCCACCGTCGCACTCGCCGGCACCTTCCTCGCCTGGACCTGGACCGACCAGTTCCCCGGCGACCTCACCGTCACCGGCTACCCCGGCGGCCTCCAGGTCCTCACCCTCATCAACGCCGCACTCACCCTGCTCCTCGCACTCTCCGGATACGGCATCCGAGGCCTGCGCTGGCTCACCCCCGGCGGCACCAACAGCCCCGTCCGCCTCCTCGCCCTCGGCACCCTCGGCACCACCGGCTACACCATCGGCGCCATCGCCTACGACCTAGGCGGCGTCGTCAACCTGGAACCCGGCGCCTGGGTCAGCGGCATCGGCGCACTCATCGCCACCATCACCGCACTCGGACTCCCCGGCGACCACCCACTCGCCGACACCGGAACCACCGCCTGGCAGCGCTTCCGCAACAGCCTCGGCGCCCCCCAGGCCCCCCGCCCCAAGCCCCTCCCCTCCTGGGCCGAAATCCTCATCATCGTCGCCGCGTTCGGCATCGGCCTCTACGTCTTCGCCTACGGCATCGACACCGACTACACCGAACTCTTCATCGGCTTCCTCATCACCGTCGGCTTCGCCTTCACCGCACTCCACCGAGCCGGACTCATCTCCCGCCTCACCGCACTGACCGCGAAGCACCGCAACATCACCCTCGCCGCAGCCCTCGTCGCAGCCGTCTGCTTCCCCTTCACCCAGCAGAAAGAGGAATACGCGCTCATCGGCGCCAACATCCTCATCTTCGGCACCGTCGCACTCGGCCTCAACGTCGTCGTCGGCCTCGCCGGCCTCCTCGACCTCGGATACGTCGCCTTCCTCGGCGTCGGCGCCTACGCCGCCGCCCTGGTCTCCGGCTCCACCATGTCGGCCATCGGCGTCGAATTCCCCTTCTGGGCCGCCGTCCTCACCGGCGCCGGAGCATCACTCGTCTTCGGCGTGCTCATCGGCGCACCCACCCTGCGACTGCGCGGCGACTACCTCGCCATCGTCACCCTCGGCTTCGGTGAAATCTTCCGCCTCACCGTCAACAACCTCAACGGCAACAGCGGACCCGACCTCACCAACGGCTCCCAAGGCATCCCCAGCATCCCCGACCTCAACTTCTTCGGATTCGACTTCGGCCTCAAACACAACATCCTCGGCTTCGACCTCGGCAGGTCCGCCAACTACTACCTGCTGATGCTCGTCTTCACCGCCGTCGTCGTCCTCGTCTTCCGCCGCTCCGGAGAATCCCGCATCGGCCGCGCCTGGGTCGCCATCCGCGAAGACGAAACCGCAGCCACCGCCATGGGCATCAACGCCTTCCGGCTCAAACTGCTCGCCTTCGCCCTCGGCGCCACCCTCGCCGGACTCGCCGGAACCGTCCAGGCACACGTCAACTACACCGTGACACCCGAGCAGTACCAGTTCGCCGGCTCCGTACCCCCCAACTCCGCCTTCCTCCTCGCCGCCGTCATCCTCGGCGGCATGGGAACCCTCAGCGGACCCCTCGTCGGCGCCGCACTGCTCTACCTCATCCCGGCCAAACTCCAGTTCATGCAGGACTACCAGCTCTTCCTCTTCGGCATCGCACTCATCCTCCTGATGCGCCTGCGCCCCGAAGGACTGGTCGCCGACCGCAGGAAGCAGCTCGAATTCCACGAGAACGACGAGCCCGACGTACCGGAACCACGGCAGTCCGAAGAGACCGGCGCCGGCATCGCCAAGGCGGGGGCGTGACCACCATGACCACCACCACGAAGACCGCCACCACCGTCCTCGACGCCAGCGGCGTCACCATGCGCTTCGGCGGCCTCACCGCCGTACGCGACGTCGACCTCACCGTCAACACGGGCGAGATCGTCGGCCTCATCGGCCCCAACGGCGCCGGCAAGACCACCTTCTTCAACTGCCTCACCGGCCTCTACGTCCCCACCGAGGGCAAGGTCAGCTACAAGGACACCGTCCTGCCGCCCAAGCCCCACCTCGTCACCCAGGCAGGCATCGCCCGCACCTTCCAGAACATCCGGCTCTTCGCCAACATGACCGTCCTGGAAAACGTCCTCGTCGGACGCCACACCAGGACCAAGGAAGGCCTCTGGTCCGCCCTCCTGCGCCTCCCCGGCTTCACCAGGGCCGAGAACGCCAGCCGCGAACGCGCCATGGAACTCCTGGACTTCATCGGCCTGGCGGACAAGGCCGACCACCTCGCGCGCAACCTCCCCTACGGAGACCAGCGCAAGCTGGAAATCGCCCGCGCCCTCGCCAGCGACCCCGGACTCCTTCTCCTCGACGAGCCCACCGCCGGCATGAACCCGCAAGAGACCCGCGTCACCGAAGAACTCATCTTCGCCATCCGTGACCAGGGCATCGCCGTCCTCGTCATCGAGCACGACATGCGGTTCATCTTCAACCTCTGCGACCGCGTCGCCGTCCTCGTCCAGGGCGAAAAGCTCGTCGAAGGCACCCCCGACATCGTCCAGAGCGACGAGCGCGTCGTCGCGGCCTACCTCGGCACCCCCTTCGAAGGCGCCCCCGGCGCCGAAGAAGCCGCCGAGGTCGAAGCCGCGGAAGCCGGAGCCGCCGGAGCGAGCACCGCCAGGACCGCGGCCACCACCGACACCAGCACCAGCACCAGCACCGAGGAGGAGGACACCCGATGACCGCACTGCTAGAGGTCGAGGACCTCCGCGTCGCCTACGGCAAGATCGAAGCCGTCAAGGGCATCTCCTTCACCGTCGAAGCCGGCCAGGTCGTCACCCTCATCGGCACCAACGGCGCCGGCAAGACCACCACCCTGCGCACCCTCTCCGGCCTCCTCAAACCGGTCGGCGGCCGCATCGTCTTCGACGGCAAACCGCTCGCCGACATCCCCGCGCACAAGGTCGTCTCCCTGGGCCTCGCCCACTCCCCCGAGGGACGCCACATCTTCCCCCGGCTGACCATCACCGAGAACCTCCAGCTCGGCGCCTACCTCCGCAACGACAAGGCAGGCATCGAAAAGGACATCCAGCGCGCCTACGACCTCTTCCCCATCCTCGGGGAACGCCGGAAGCAGGCCGCCGGAACCCTCTCCGGCGGCGAACAGCAGATGCTCGCCATGGGCAGGGCTCTCATGTGCCAGCCCAAACTCCTGATGCTCGACGAACCCTCCATGGGCCTCTCCCCGATCATGATGCAGAAGATCATGGAGACCATCGTCGAACTCAAGGCCCAGGGCACCACCATCCTGCTCGTCGAGCAGAACGCCCAGGCCGCGCTCTCGCTCGCGGACCACGGCCACGTCATGGAGGTCGGCAAGATCGTCCTCTCCGGCACCGGCGCGGACCTCCTCCACGACGAGTCCGTCCGCAAGGCCTACCTCGGCGAGGACTGACACACACGAGGAAGGCCCGCGTCCCGGACATCCGGGACGCGGGCCTTCCTCGTACTCGCCTACGGCCTACTCGGCCGCCTTCTTCTTCTCCTCGGCATCCTCGATCAACGCCTCCGCAAGCTGCTGCATCGACAGCCGACGGTCCATCGACGTCTTCTGGATCCACCGGAACGCGGCCGGCTCGGAGAGCCCGTAATCCGTCTGCAGAATGCTCTTCGCCCGGTCCACCAGCTTCCGCGTCTCCAGCCGCTGCGCGAGATCCGCGACCTCGCTCTCCAGCGCCTTCAGCTCCGCGAACCGCGACACCGCCATCTCGATGGCCGGCACCACGTCGCTCTTGCTGAACGGCTTCACCAGATACGCCATCGCCCCGGCGTCCCTGGCCCGCTCGACGAGATCGCGCTGCGAGAACGCGGTCAGCATCAGGACCGGCGCGATGGACTCCTCGGCGATCTTCTCCGCCGCGGAGATCCCGTCCAGGACCGGCATCTTCACATCGAGGATGACCAGGTCCGGCCGGTGCTCCCGAGCCAGCTCGACGGCCCGCTGCCCGTCCCCGGCCTCGCCGACGACCGCGTAGCCCTCTTCCTCCAGCATCTCTTTGAGGTCGAGACGGATGAGCGCCTCGTCCTCGGCGATGACGACGCGGGTCGTCAGCGGCGGAACGTGCGACTTGTCGTCGTCGGCGGCTGGCTGGGGCGACTCGGGCGTGGTCACGGGGCTCCTTGATCAAGGCAGGGGTACTGCTGCCAAGAGCCTACCCAGCTGCGGTAAGGTGGTCGGGCAGCGGGTCGAGGGAAACCTACGATTCAGCGAGCCCCGGTAGTCCAATTGGTTAGAGACAATGGATTCAAAACCCATACAGTGTCGGTTCGAGTCCGACTCGGGGTACTTTTCCTTCGATTCCAAGGCCGCCGAAGAATGGCTTGGCTTCACGTGAACGTGTGAATGCCTGCTTGTTCCGCCTCCAGGTCGCCTGGATACCGGACAGGCTCGGCCTGGTGTACGACCTTGATACGCGCAAGCGCGCTCTGGCCCTCGTCGCGCAGGGTTTCAGCCAGAACTCCGTAAGCAAACAGACCGGCATCTCGCGCGCCGCAATCCGTTCGTGGCAGACACGAACAGATCCCCTCGTCAGGGGGCGCGTTGCGGGCTGTCCGCGGTGCAGCGACATGCCGAGTGACCCTGAAGTCCCCACTGCGTACGCCTACTTGCTGGGCCTCTATCTCGGCGACGGCTGCATCAGCTCTAGCAAGAGGGGCGTGCATTTCCTCCGTATCGCCTGCGCCGACAGCCGGCCCGGTCTCATCGACGCCTGCGCCGAAGCCATGCAGCTCGTGCGCCCCGGCAACAAGGTGTTCCGAGTTCAGCGTCAGGGCTGCCAGAACGTGACCTGCTACAGCAAGCACTGGCCGTGCCTCTTCCCCCAGCACGGCCCCGGCAAGAAGCACGAGCGCACGATCTCTCTCGAACCCTGGCAGCAGCAGATCGTGCGTACCCACCCCTGGGAGTTCATCCGCGGTCTGGTCCACTCCGACGGATGCCGAGTCACCAACTGGACCACGAGACTCATCGGCGGCGAGCAGAAGCGCTACGAATACCCCCGGTACTTCTTCACCAACTTGTCGGCCGACATCCTGCGGCTTTTCACCGACGCCTTGGACTTCGTCGGCGTTCACTGGAAGCAGGCCAACAGCCGGAACATCTCCGTCGCCCGACGGGCGTCCGTCGCGCTGATGGACGCCCACGTCGGGCCGAAGTACTGACGACCGGCCTACTTCGGGCTGTCGTCCTCGCCGATGTGGTGCACCCGCACCAGGTTCGTCGAGCCCGGGACCCCCGGCGGGGAGCCGGCCGTGATGACCACGACGTCGCCCTTCTGGCAGCGGCCGATCTTCAGCAGCTCCTCGTCGACCTGGGCGACCATCGCGTCCGTCGAGTCCACGTGCGGGCCGAGGAAGGTCTCGACGCCCCAGGTCAGGTTCAGCTGGGAGCGGGTGGCCGGGTCCGGGGTGAAGGCGAGGAGCGGGATGGGTGAGCGGTAGCGGGAGAGGCGCCTGACCGTGTCGCCGCTCTGGGTGAAGGCAACCAGGAACTTCGCGCCGAGGAAGTCGCCCATCTCGGCTGCCGCTCGGGCGACCGCGCCGCCCTGGGTGCGGGGCTTGTTGCGGTCGGTCAGGGGCGGGAGGCCCTTGGTGAGGATGTCCTCCTCGGCGGCCTCGACGATGCGGGACATCGTGCGGACCGTCTCGATGGGGTGCTTGCCCACGCTGGTCTCGCCGGAGAGCATCACCGCGTCCGTGCCGTCGATGACCGCGTTGGCGACGTCGGAGGCCTCGGCGCGGGTGGGGCGGGAGTTGTCGATCATCGAGTCGAGCATCTGGGTGGCGACGATGACCGGTTTGGCGTTGCGCCTGGCGAGTTTGATCGCGCGCTTCTGGACGATCGGCACCTGCTCCAGGGGCATTTCGACGCCGAGGTCGCCGCGGGCGACCATGATTCCGTCGAAGGCGGCGACGATGCCGTCGATGTTCTCGACGGCCTGGGGTTTCTCCACCTTGGCGATGACGGGGAGGCGGCGGCCTTCCTCGTCCATGATGCGGTGGACGTCCTCGATGTCGCGTCCGCTGCGCACGAAGGAGAGGGCGATGATGTCGGCGCCGGTGCGCAGGGCCCAGCGGAGGTCTTCGATGTCCTTCTCGGAGAGTGCGGGGACGGAGACGGCGACGCCGGGGAGGTTGAGGCCCTTGTGGTCGGAGACCATGCCGCCTTCGATGACGGTGGTGTGGACTCGGGGGCCGTCGACTTCGGTGACTTCGAGGGTGACGCGGCCGTCGTCGACGAGGATGCGTTCGCCGGTGGTGACGTCGGCGGCGAGGCCGTCGTAGGTGGTGCCGCAGGTGTGGCGGTCGCCTTCGACGGGTTCGACGGTGATGGTGAAGCTGTCGCCGCGTTCGAGGAGTACGGGGCCTTCGCGGAAGCGTCCGAGGCGGATCTTCGGGCCTTGAAGGTCGGCGAGGATCCCGACGCTGTGTCCGTTCTCGTCGGAGGCCTTGCGTACGCGGTGGTACCGCTCTTCGTGTTCGGCGTAGGTGCCGTGGCTGAGGTTGAGGCGGGCGATGTCCATTCCCGCTTCGACCAATGCCTTGATCTGGTCGTATGTGTCGACGGCGGGGCCCAGGGTACAAACGATTTTTGCTCGGCGCATGGTTCGAGCCTAGACCTTACCTACGGGTAGTTATTTGGCGTGCCGTGACCGCTCAACGACCTTTGGATGAAGGGTTATTGACAAGTGTTGAATTGTGCGGCGGGGCGCTCGGATGAGCATTGTTTTCTACAGTTTTGGCGGTGACATGATGAAGCGGGCGTTGACCTGGGCGTAGACGGTCTGGCGTTGTGGTTCGAGGTCGAGGGCGGGGGCGGGTTCGGGTGCTGCTCCGCCGAAGGCGGCGCGGCCGCGCATGGCGCCGGGGGCGGGGAGGGCGGGCGGGGCGGCGTTCTCGGCGCCGAGGTCGGCGAGTTCGACGAGGGCGGTGAGCTGGGCGCCGAGGGCGTCGGCGTATTCGCGGGCGCGTTGGACGGCTTCGTGGACAGCTTGGCGGCGGGCGGTTGCGTGGGCGGGTGAGTCGGGGCGCAGGTCCCACCAGGGGCCGTTGACCCGGGTCATGTCGAGGTCGGCGATTCGGGTGGTGAATTCGCCCAGCGCGGTGAAGTCGTTGAGGACTGCGGTGATGTGGACGCGGCCGTGGTAGGCGTGGATTTGTTCGTTGCGGCCTTTCTGGGTCAGTTCGGGCGTGATGGAGATGGCGCCGGTTTCGAGTTCTTCCATGGCTTGTCCGTAGGAGCGTGCGAGTTCGAGTACGTGGTTGTTGCGGCGGGTGAGGTCTTCGAGGGCGTTGCGGCGGTCCTTGCCGCGGGCGGTGACGGTGACGGTGATGCGGGCGGTCTCGGGGTCGACTTCGAGGCGGGCTTCGCCGCGGACTGCGACGCGGGGGTGTTCGGGGGTGCCGTAGGGCGGTGGGGTGTGGGTCATGGGTTCACTGTCGCATCCGGGGCCGACGGCGGGTGGTCATCAGATCGAAACCCGCAGGGGGTGTTGCCGGGCGTGGCTCCTGGGTCATTATCTACGCGCGTTGTGTGCGGCGGGCCCCGTTGTGCGGGTGCTGTGTCGTACGAGAACCGAGCTGCGTGAGAACTGAGATGTGGGAGACGAAATGCCGCTGAACCGTAGGACGTTCCTGGGCACATCGGCGGCCGCCGGTGCGGGTGTGGCGATCGCGGGGGGTTCCGCGGCGCCTGCCGCGGCCCATGGTCATGGCCATGGGCATGACCACGGGCGTCCGCCGAAGCGGTACTCGTTCACTGTGATGGGGACGACGGACCTGCATGGGAATGTCTTCAACTGGGACTACTTCACCGACAAGGAGTTCGACGACAAGGCGCACAACGATGTCGGTCTGGCGAAGATCTCGACTCTGGTGGACCAGGTGCGCCGGGAGAAGGGTCGTCGTAACACGCTGATGATCGATGCGGGTGACACGATCCAGGGCACTCAGTTGTCGTACTACTACGCGAAGATCGATCCGATCACGGCGAAGCGTGGTCCGGTGCATCCGATGGCGCAGGCGATGAATGCGATCGGGTACGACGCGGCGGCGCTGGGCAACCATGAGTTCAATTACGGCATTCCGGTGCTGCGGAAGTTCGAGGAGCAGTGCGACTTCCCGCTGCTGGGTGCGAATGCGCTGGATGCGAAGACGTTGCGGCCGGCGTTCGCTCCGTATGTCATCAAGCGGTTGCGTACTCCGCATGGTCGGGATGTGAAGGTAGCGATTCTGGGGCTGACCAATCCGGGTATCGCGATCTGGGACAAGGCGAATGTCGGTGGGAAGATGGTGTTCCCGGGTCTGGAGGAGCAGGCGGCGAAGTTTGTGCCGCGGCTTCGTTCGATGGGTGCGGATGTGGTGATCGTTTCGGCGCACTCGGGGAACAGTGGTACGTCGTCGTACGGTGATCAGATCCCGTATGTGGAGAATGCGGCGGGTCTGGTGGCCGAGCAGGTGCCGGGTATCGATGCGATTCTGGTCGGGCATGCGCATCTGGAGATTCCCGAGTATTTCGTGGAGAACAAGCAGACCGGTAAGAAGGTGGTGCTCTCGGAGCCGTTGAAGTGGGGGCAGCGGCTGACGCTGTTCGACTTCGATCTGGTGTGGGAGAAGGGTCGCTGGGTGGTGGAGAAGGCGGGTTCGCAGGTGCTGAACTCGAACACCGTGGCGGAGGACCCGAAGATCACGAGGATGTTGGCGGACGAGCACAAGAAGGTTGTGGCGTACGTCAATCAGGTGATCGGTACGTCGACGGCGGCGATGACGACGGCGGAGGCGGCGTGGAAGGACGAGCCGATCATCGATCTGATCAACGTCGTTCAGGCGGAGACGGTGAAGGCGGCTCTGGCGGGTGGTGCGTATGCGGCGCTTCCGGTGATTTCGCAGGCGTCGTGCTTCTCGCGTACGGCGCAGATTCCGGCCGGCGATGTGACGATCAAGGATGCGGCGGGTCTGTATCCGTTCGAGAACACGCTTGAGGCGCGTTTGCTGACGGGTGCGCAGCTGAAGGATTATCTGGAGTTCTCGGCGCGGTATTACGTGCAGACGGCGGCGGGTGCGCCGGTGGACACGGCGAAGTTGACGAATGCGGACAACACTCCGGATTACAACTATGACGCGGTGTCGGGTCTGACGTATGAGATCGATATCGCGAAGCCGAATGGTTCGCGGATCGTGAATCTTGCGTTCGAGGGGAAGCCGATCGATCCGGCGGCGCAGTTCGTGTTGGCGGTGAATAATTATCGGGCCAGTGGTGGGGGGAATTTCCCGCATGTGGCGGGTGCCAAGCAGTTGTGGGCGAATTCGGAGGAGATCCGTAACACGATCATCGCTTGGGTGCAGGCGAAGGGTTCGGTGGACGGTTCGCAGTTCGCGTCGGTGGATTGGCGTCTGACGCGTGAGGGCACGCCGGTGTTCTAGGCGGTGTTGTTGGTGGGCGGCCGTTCTCTCCTCATGGAGGGGCGGCCGCCTTTTCTGTGTGTGGTGGTGGTCAGTTGTTCTGGGCGAGGGGGATGAGGTCGGGGCCTTGGGTGGGGACGCGGGGGTGGTGGGGGGTGAGGCCGAAGGTGGTGAAGGCGGTGCGTTCGGGGAGGGGGTAGGGGTTGGTGCCGGTGAGGTCGTTGAGGATGGTGGCGCTGCGCCAGGCGGCGAGTCCGAGGTCGGGGGCGCCGACGCCGTGGGTGTGGCGTTCGGCGTTCTGTACGTAGACGTTGCCGGTGACGGTGGGGTCGAGGACGAGGCGGAATCGGTCGTCGATGCGGGGGCGTTCGGAGGCGTCGCGGCGCAGGTAGGGGTCGAGGCCGGTGAGGATGCGGTCGAGGGAGCGTTCGCGGTAGCCGGTGGCGAGGATGACGGCGTCGGTGGTGAGTCGGGTGCGGGTGTTCTGCTGGGTGTGTTCGAGGTGGAGTTCGATGCGGGTGTTGGCGATGCGTCCTGCGGTGCGTACGGAGACGCCGGGGGTGAGGGTGGTGTCGGGCCAGCCGCCGTGGAGGGTGCGGCGGTAGAGCTCGTCGTGGATGGCGGCGATGGTGTCGGCGTCGATGCCTTTGTGGAGTTGCCATTGGTGGGGGACGAGTTCGTCGCGTACGGATTCGGGGAGGGCGTGGAAGTAGCGGCTGTAGTCGGGGGTGAAGTGTTCGAGGCCGAGTTTTGAGTACTCCATGGGTGCGAAGGCCTGGGTGCGGGCGAGCCAGTGGAGGTTTTCGTGGCCTGTGGGGCGGGCGCGCAGGAGGTCGAGGAAGATTTCGGCGCCGGATTGTCCGGAGCCGATGACGGTGATGTGGGGTGCGTCGAGGAGTTCTTGTCGGTGGTGGAGGTAGTCGGCGGAGTGGATGACGGGGACGTTCTCGGCTTCGATGAGGGGTTTGAGGGGTTCGGGGATGTAGGGCTCGGTGCCGATGCCGAGGGCGATGTGGCGGGTGTGGGCGCGGCCGAGTGCTTCGGCTTCGCCTTCGTTGTCGAGTTGGGTGAAGTCGATTTCGAAGAGGCCGCGTTGGTTGTTCCAGCGGACGGCGTCGACCTGGTGGCTGAAGTGGAGGCCGGGGAGTTGGTCGGTGACCCAGCGGCAGTAGGCGTCGTATTCGGCGCGTTGGATGTGGAAGCGTTCGGCGAAGTAGAAGGGGAAGAGCCGGTCGCGGCTGCGTAGGTAGTTGAGGAAGGTCCAGGGGCTGGCGGGGTCGGCGAGGGTGACGAGGTCGGCGAGGAAGGGGACTTGGAGGCTGGCTCCGTCGATGAGGAGGCCGGGGTGCCAGTGGAAGGCGGGGCGTTGTTCGTAGAAGGTGGCGGTGAGGGGGCGGGGGTTGGCGGGGATGCCGTGGGCGAGGGCGGCGAGGGAGAGGTTGAAGGGGCCGATGCCGATGCCGATGAGGTCGTGTGGCTGGTCGGTGTCGGGGGTGGGCAGGTCGGTCATCGGGGGGTGTTGCCTTCCGCGAGGTCGTTGGTGAGTCGGTTGACGAGGTCGAGGAGTGTGCGGAGGTGGTCGGGGGTGGTGTGGGGGTTGAGGAGGGTGGCTTTGAGCCAGAGGCGGTCGCTGGTGTGGGCGCGGCCGAGTACGGCTTGGCCTCGGGTGAGGAGGGTGCGGCGGATGGTGGCGACGGTCTTGTCGTCGGCGCCGGTGGGGCGGAAGAGGACGGTGCTGATGGTGGGGCGGTCGTAGAGGTCGAGGGTGGGGGTTTCGGTGATGAGGTCGGCGAGGCGGTGGGCGGTGGTGAGGGTGCGGTCGATGAGGTCGGCGAGTCCGGTGCGGCCGAGTGCCTGGAGGGTGACGGCGATCTTGAGGGCGTCGGAGCGTCGGGTGGTGCGCAGGGAGCGGCCCAGGAGGTCGGGGAGGCCGGCTTCGGTGTCGTCGTCGGCGTTGAGGTAGGGGGCTTGGTGGTGGAGTGGGTCGAGGTGGTTGCGGTGGGGGACGGCGAGGATGCTTGCGGGTGCGGGTTGCCAGCCGAGTTTGTGCAGGTCGAGGGTGACGCTGTGAGCGCGGTCGAGGCCGTGGACCTTGCTTCGGTGGGTGGGGCTGAAGAGGAGGGGTCCGCCGTAGGCGGCGTCGATGTGGAGTTCGGCGCCGTGGGTGGCGCAGAGGTCGGCGATGTCGGCGAGTGGGTCGATCTGGCCGGTGTCGGTGGTGCCGGCGGTGGCGGTGACGAGGAGGGGGCGCTGGTGCCGGGTGAGGGCTTCGTCGAGTGCGGTGAGGTCCATGACGCCGGTGGGGGCGGGGATGACGATGGGTGCGGGAAGGCCGAGGAGCCAGGCGGCGCGGGTGATGCTGTGGTGGGCGTTGGCGGCGCAGAGGGTCTGTACGGGGCCGTTGCGTTCGCGGGCGAGGAGGAGGGCGAGTTGGTTGGCTTCGGTGCCGCCGGTGGTGATGAGTGCGTCGGGGGTGGGTCGGTGGGGGTAGATCTCGGCGGCGAGGGCGGCGGCGGTGTCGGCTTCGAGGGCGGAGGCGGCGGGGGCCTGGTCCCAGGAGTCCATGGAGGCGTTGAGGGCGGAGGCGGCGAGGTCCGCAGCGGTGGCGAGGGCGAGGGGTGGGGTGTGGAGGTGGGCTGTGCAGAGGGGGTCTGCGGGGTCTGCGGCACCTTCGGTGAGGGCGGTGACGAGGGTGCGCAGGGCGTGGTGGGGGCCGGTGCCGTGGTCGGGGATGACGGGGTGGGTGGCGGTGCGTGTCCGTGGGGTGACGGCGTCGGGGCCGCCTGCGGGGAGGGGGCCGTCGCGTCGGTGTGCTCCGTCGTGGAGTGCGGTGAGGACGGTGTCGATGAGGGGGCGCAGGGCGGTGGGGCCGGTGGTGGTTCCGGCGAGGGGTGGGGGTGGGGTGGGCATGGGGTGGGGCCCTTCGGGTGCGCGTGGCAGGGCATGGGTGGACATGCCAGCTTGTCCGGGTTTCCGGGGGCGCGGCCGTGGAGCGGGGTGATGTGAACTCGAAAGGGGGATGGGTGGTGGGGTGGGGGGCGTTGTTGGGGGTTTCGGTGGTATGGGCGTGGCGTCGGATATGGCTGTGCCCGGCGTCCCCCTGTGTGGTGGGGGTGGCGCCGGGCACGGGTGGTGCGGGGGGGGGTGGGTCAGTGGGTGTTGCGTACGGTGAGGGTGCGGCGCAGGTCGTCGATCTGGTCGGTGAGTTTGCGGTGGAGGGCGGGGGTGAGGGCCGTGTCGTTCAGGGCCTGTTCGCCGAGGTGGAGGTTGTCGGTGTCGACTGCGTACGCGGGGAAGGCGTGGCTTCCTGCGGCGGCCGCGATGGCGGGGCCTCGGCGGGCGGCGAGCGCGGTGGCCTCGGGGTAGTAGCGGGGTACGTAGTCGCGTACGAGGTCGGTTTGTTCGGGTTGCCAGAAGCCTTGGGCGGTGGCGGTGAAGAGGTAGTTGGACAGGCTGTCGTCGTTGAACAGGGCGTTCCAGGCGGTGGCCTTGGCCTCGGGGGTGGGGAGGGCGGCGCGGCAGCGGGCGACGCCTTCCTGTCCGGTGGCGCTGGGGTCCTGTTCGAGTTCGGCGGTGATGGTGGCTTCGTCGATGGCGCCGAGGACGGCGAGGCGGGTGAGGATGCGCCAGCGAAGTTCGGGGTCGAGTTCGGGTCCGCCGGGGACGGTGCCGTTGCCGAGCCAGTCCTGGATGGTGTCGGGCTGGGTGGCGGCGTCGATGAGGTGGCGTACGGCGATGAGGCGGAGGCCGGGGTTGTGGCCGTCCTCGGTGCGGCGGATGAGGTCGCGGCAGAGGGCGGTGAGGGTGGCGAGGGCGGCGGGGCGGTTCTCGGGGGTGAGGTAGCGGCGGGTGATGTGGGTGTCGGCGAAGGCGAGTACGCCTTGGGCGAGGGCGAGGTCGGTTTCGTGCGGGAGGTGGGTGCGGGCCGCTTCGAGGTAGGTGGTGGGGGCGAGTTCGCCGTCGCGGACCATGTCGCGGGCGGTGTTCCAGACGACGGCGCGGGTCAGGGCGTCGGGGATGCCGGAGAGGCCGGTGACGACGGTTTCCCAGGACCGGGCGTCGAGGCGGATCTTGGCGTAGCCGAGGTCTCCGTCGTTGAGGACGAGGAGTGCGGGGCGGTGGCCGGGGCGTGCTTGGGGTGTGCCGTCCAGGGGGACGTCGATCTCGAACCGGTCGCGCAGGACGAGCCGGTCGGTGCCGGTGCGGGTGTCCGGGGTGTGGTCGTAGGCGCCGACGGCGATGCGGTGGGGGCGGCTGCCGTCGTGGTCGACGTGGAGGGTCCAGGTGCCGTCGGATTCCTCGATGTGGGAGGTGAGGGTGTCGACTCCGGTGGTGCGCAGCCAGGCGTCGGCCCAGGCGTGGACGTCGCGGTCGGTGGCCGATGCGAGGTTGTCGATGAAGTCAGCGAGGGTGGCGTTGGCGAATTTGTGGCGGGCGAAGTGGGTGTTGATGCCGGCCAGGAAGTCCTTCTCGCCGAGCCAGGCGACGAGTTGGCGCACGGCGGATGCGCCCTTGGAGTAGGAGATGCCGTCGAAGTTGAGCATCGCGGACGCGGTGTCGGGGACGGCGGCCGGGTCGGGGGCGACAGGGTGGGTGGAGGGGCGTTGGTCGGCGTCGTAGCCCCAGCCCTTGCGGGCGACGCCGAAGTCGACCCAGGTGTCGGTGAAGCGGGTGGCTTCGGCGAGGGTCTGGTAGCCCATGTACTCGGCGAAGGACTCGTTGAGCCAGATGTCGTCCCACCAGGCGAGGGTGACGAGGTCGCCGAACCACATGTGGGCCATTTCGTGGGCGATGACCATGCCGCGGGTCTGGCGTTCGGTGTCGGTGACGGCGGAGCGGTAGACGAATTCGTCGCGGAAGGTGACGAGGCCGGGGTTCTCCATGGCACCGACGTTGAACTCGGGGACGAAGGCCTGGTCGTAGGAGTCGAAGGGGTAGGGCTCGTCGAATTTCTCGTGGAAGCGGTCGAAGCAGGCCCGGGTGATGTCGAGGATCTCGTCGGCGTCCGTGTCGAGGTGGGGGGCCAGTGAGCGGCGGCAGTGGATGCCGAAGGGCAGTCCGGCGTGTTCGGTGGTCACGGAGTGCCAGGGGCCGGCGGCGACGGCGACGAGGTAGGTGGAGATCAGCGGGGTGGCGGCCAGGGTCCAGTGGCCGTCGCCGCGGTGTTCGGCGATGCCGTTGCCGAGGACGGTCCAGCCTTCGGGGGCGGTGACGGTGAGTTCGAAGACGGACTTGAGGTCGGGCTGGTCGAAGGCGGCGAAGACGCGCTGGACGTCCTCCATGGAGAGCTGGGTGTAGACGTATGTCTCGCCGTCGGTCGGGTCGGTGAAGCGGTGCATGCCTTCGCCGGTGCGGGAGTAGCTCATGGCCGCGTCGATGCGGAGTTCGTGGGTGCCGGGGGTGAGTGCGGTGAGCGGGAAGCGGTTCTCGACGAGGTCGGCGGGGTCGAGGGGGTGTCCGTCGAGGCTGATCGAGCGCAGGGTGGCCGGCTTGACCTCGACGAAGGTGTCTCCGGCCGCGGCTGCGGTGAAGTGGATGACGGTGCGGGAGTCGAAGGTCTCCTCCCCCGCGGTCAGGTCGAGGTCGATCGTGTACCGGTGTACGTCGAGGAACCGGGCTCGGGTCTGCGCTTCGTCGCGCGTCAGTACGGACATGCGTCCATGCTGCCGTACGCGGTGGGCGGGCCGCAGGCGGGTTCTCCCACGACCGGGCGGCGGCGGGGCCTTCTCTCCGTGGGGGTTGTGCGCGGGGGCTCTTCGCGGGGCGCTCACTCCTGGTCGCCGCGGAAGCTCCGGTACTCGTCGTTCATGAGGTCCCAGAAGGACCGGTACCGGACGGCTCCGGGCAGTCGGCGGACGACCGGCATGGCTGGACAGTACGCGGGGCCACCGACAACCCGGCCGGCCCGTGCAACCGTACGTGCGGTTGTCGCGTCCCGCGTTGCGACGGGTGGTGCGGGCCGGTGACGGGTGGGGGTGTCGGAGCGGTGACGGGTCTGCGGGGCTCGGGCGGTGAGCGGCGGTGGGTCGTGGGGGTCGCGCCGTGGGGTGTGGTCGGGGGTGCGGTCGCCTGGTGTCTCGTGGGGAGTTGGCGGGCCGCGCACCTGGAGAACTATCCCTGGAACGTCTGGACTCCGATCGGTTACGGAGCGGTCAAGGGGGTGTTCCTGGGACTGCTGGCGGGTTGGTGTGCCGTGGTGGTGGTTCGGGTCGCCCCGGTGGCCTGGTGGAGGGAGGGCGGTGGGGCGGCGGCGCGGTTGTCGGGGCTCGTCTTCGCGGGAGGGCTGCTGGGTGGCCTGGTGCCGGGGACCGTGCGGGACTTCATGGGTGAGCCGCAGCCGCGGACCCTGTACTACTTCGACGGGCCGAGGCCGGAATCGGAGTGGTACTGGCGGCCGTTGCTGTCCGAGTGGCTGACCTGCACGGTGCTGCCGGCGCTCGGTTGTGCGGTGCTGCTGGCCGCGGGTGCTCTGGTGTCCGTCCGGTCCTCGCGCCGTGAGCGGTTCGGCTGGGCGGTGCCGGCCCTGGTGGGGGTGGGCCTTCTGGTCCTCCCCCACTATGCGGCGGCCGGGCTGCCCGAGCCCCGGGGCAATGGCGATCATGTCGACGAGTCGGCGGCGGCCGGGCTCGTCGTACTGGCCACGGGGCTCGGGCTGCTGGTGAGTGCCTGGGTGGTGTGGTCGTGGCGCAGGCCGCGCCGGTCGGGGGAGCTCCGGTCTCCGGCGCTCACGCCTCCGCGTTCGTAGCCGATTCCTCCGCGATCCGTTCGTGGTGGCGGATGACCTCCGCCACGATGAAGTTCAGCAGCTTCTCGGCGAAGGCCGGATCCAGGTGCGCGCTCTCCGCGAGCTGCCTCAGGCGGGCGATCTGCCTGCTCTCGCGGGCCAGGTCGGCCGGGGGGAGGTGGTGGGCGGCCTTGAGGTGGCCGACCTGCTGGGTGCACTTGAAGCGCTCGGCGAGCATGTGGACAACAGCGGCGTCAATGTTGTCGATGCTCTCGCGCAGCCGGTTCAGTTCCGCGTTCACGGACTCGTCGATGTCCCTCGTCGTCATGGTCAGCGAGCTTAGGGCCTGTCCGGCGGATCAGGGTCGGACGGCCCTCAGGGCCTGTCCGGCCCCGGTCCGCCGGTCGGTCCCTGGACGGCCGGGCCCAGCGGGGTGATCGTCGGTGGGTGTTCCGGATCGGGGACCTGGTCGCTCCAGCCGCCCGGGACGTTGCGGCCCTGCTGTTCGCGGAAGCGGACCGGGGCGGTGCCGACCCGGCGGGCGAAGAGGCGGGAGAAGTACGCCGGGTCGTCGTAGCCGACGCGTCGGGCGACGGCGGCGACCGGCAGGTCCGTGGCGGCGAGGAGTTCCTTGGCGCGGCCGAGCCGGATGCCGAGGAGGTAGTCCTTGGGGCTGCACCCGGCGCCCCGCCGCACCGCCGTGCGCAGTTCGGCGGGTGTCATGCCGTGCCGGGCGGCGTGCTCGGCGACGGACAGGGGCTGGAAGGCGTCCCGGGCGAGGGCCTGCAGGACGGGGTCGCCGTCGGGGCTGACATCGGCACGGGCCCGGCGCAGGGCGACGAGGAGTTCGTGGACGGCGGCGCCGGTCTCGACCTCCAGCAGCGGGTTGCCGCGCCGTGCCGCGCGCACCATGCGCCCGATCGCGGCGCGTGGGCCCGCCGTGTCGGCGAGCGGGACGAGCGGGCGGTCGGGCTCGATGTAGCCGAGTTCGGTGTAGGTGGTGGTGGCGGGGCCGGTGAAGTCGACGAAGCTCTCGTCCCAGCCGGTGCCGGGGTCGGCGCCGTAGTGGTGCGGGGTGCCGGGGGTGAGCCAGATCAGGCTGGGCGCAGTAACGGGGACCCGGCGGCCGTCGGGGCCGGTGAACCAGCCGCTGCCGGAGCTGATGACGACGGCCACGTGGTGGTCCAGGGTGCGCGGGCCGACCGTCGGCAGTGCGCCGTGCTGGAGTCCCACGCCCAGGCAGACGAGGCCCAGCCGGTGCTGGAGCGGGCTGGGGGTGAAGAAACGCATCCAGGTGTGGTACATCGGGCTTCCTTCCTCCCCTTTCTTGCATGGGTCCGGACCCTCCTTGCGTGGGTCCGGACAGTTCAACCGAACAATTGTGTCCAAACAGCAGTGATCTTTGTCCATGGACCGGCAGGACGCCAGGGGGCGAAGGTGGGACGCAACATTCCTCCCGGGTTCGCCCGCTCCGTGGTGCGTGCCGTCGTACGGGCCCGGGGCCGTGCGGCTCCGGGAGACCGCACGCACAGGAGAGTACGAGCACGATGGCTGACTTCACCGTGGGGGACGACCACTTCCGGCTCGACGGGAAGCCCGTACGGCTGCTGTCCGGGGCCCTGCACTACTTCCGGGTGCACGAGGCCCAGTGGGATCACCGGCTGTCGATGCTGCGCGCCATGGGGCTGAACTGTGTCGAGACGTATGTGCCGTGGAATCTGCATGAGCCGCGGCCCGGCCGGTTCCGGGACGTGGCGGCGCTCGGCCGGTTCCTGGACGCGGCGCAGCGGGCCGGGCTGTGGGCGATCGTCCGCCCGGGACCGTACATCTGTGCCGAGTGGGAGAACGGTGGTCTGCCGGCCTGGGTGACGGGGCGGTTCGGCCGGCGGGTGCGGTCCCGTGACGCGGAGTACCTGGGTGCCGTGGAGCGGTGGTTCACGGCGTTGCTGCCTCAGGTGGTGCAGCGGCAGATCGGGCGCGGCGGGCCGGTGATCATGGTCCAGGCGGAGAACGAGTACGGGAGTTTCGGCTCCGATCAGGTCTACCTCCAGCGGGTGGCCGGGATGTTGCGTGAGCGCGGGGTGACCGTGCCGCTGTTCACCTCCGACGGGCCGGAGGACCACATGCTCACGGGCGGTTCCGTGCCGGGGCTGCTGGCCACGGCGAACTTCGGGTCGGGTGCGCGGGAGGCGTTCGAGGTGCTGCGCCGCCATCAGCCGAAGGGGCCGCTGATGTGCATGGAGTTCTGGTGCGGGTGGTTCGAGCACTGGGGTGCCGAGCCGATCGTGCGGAAGCCGGCGCAGGCCACCGAGGCGCTGCGGGAGGTCCTGGAGTGCGGGGCGTCGGTGAACATCTACATGGCGCACGGGGGGACGAATTTCGCCGGGTGGGCGGGGGCGAACCGGTCCGGTCCGATCCAGGACCAGGACTTCCTGCCGACGGTGACCTCGTACGACTACGACGCGCCGATCGACGAGTACGGCCGTCCCACGGAGAAGTTCCGGCTGTTCCGCGAGGTGCTCGCCGAGTACGCGGACGGGCCGCTTCCGGAGCTGCCGCCCGAGCCTGCCGGGCTTGCGGTTCCGGTGCGGGCCGAGCTGACGGAGTGGGCGCCGCTGAATGCCGTGCTGGAGGCGCTGGGTGACGAGGAGGCGGCGCCGTCCGGTGTTCCGCCGACCTTCGAGGAGCTGGGTGTCGACCGGGGTCTGGTGCGCTACCGGGTGGGGGTGCCCGGTCCGCGCCGGCCGTACGAGCTGAGTGTGACGGGGCTCCGGGACCGGGCCGTGGTGTATGTGAACGGGGTCCGGGAGGGTGTGCTGACCGAGGAGGACAGCGCCCTGGACGAGCCGGTGGCCGGGCCCGCGGAGGTCGAGCTGTGGGTGGAGTCGCTGGGCCGGGTCAATTACGGGCCGCGGCTCGGTGAGCCCAAGGGGATCACGGGCGGGGTGCGGCACGAGCGGCAGTACCTGCACGGGGTGCGGGCGCGGGCGCTGCGTCTCGACGCGTTCGAGGAGGCGGACGCGGTGGCGAAGGTGGCGTTCGGCAGTGCCGGGGAGGCCGGGCCCACCGGTCTGTTCCGGGGGACGTTCGAGGTCGCCGGGGTGGGCGGCACCGGGCACGCGGGGCTCGAACTTCCGGGCTGGACGCGTGGGTTCGTGTGGGTGAACGGCTTCTGCCTGGGACGGTACTGGTCGGTGGGTGCGCAGCGGACGCTGTACGTGCCGGGGCCGGTGCTGCGGGAGGGTGTCAACGAGGTGTGGGTGCTGGAGCTGGAGGGTGCGGGCGCGCCGTATGCGGAGCTGGGTCCGGGGGTGCCCGTCCGGACGGGCACCCCCGGGGATGTTCAGGTGTGACTCAGGTACCGGCCGGGGCCGGGGTCAGAGCGTGGCTGCCGCGGACGCGATGTTCGCGGCGAACGTCGAGACCTCGCTGTACACACCGGGGTAGCCGGGCTCGGCGCAGCCCTGGCCCCAGCTGACGATGCCGACCTGGATCCAGGCTCCGGCGTTGTCCTTGCGGAACATGGGGCCGCCGGAGTCGCCCTGGCAGGTGTCCACGCCGCCGGTGTCGATCAGCCCGGCGCAGATCTCGTCGCCGGGGACGAGGTCGCTGCCGTACGCGGCCTGGCAGTCGGCGTCGGAGACGAACGGTACGGAGGCCTTGAGCAGGTAGCGCTGCTGGGCGCCGCCCTCGCTGGCCGCGCCCCAGCCGGCGATGGTGAAGTCGCCGTTGTTGTAGGTGGTGTTGGTGGCGATCTTCAGGGTCGGCAGGTCGATCGGCTTGGCGAGCTTGATGAGCGCCCAGTCCTTGCCCGCGCCGGTGTAGCCGGGAGCCTGGAGGACCTTGGTGGACTTGACCTTGATCGCGCTGGAGGACTGCAGGTCGACGACGCCCGCGGTGGCGGTGATGGAGGTGTTGTTGCCCGAGCCGTCCACGCAGTGCGCTGCGGTGAGGACGATGTCCTTGGCGTAGAGAGCACCGCCGCAGCCCATCGACAGCCGGACCATGAACGGGAATTCGCCCTGGGCGGCGCGGGTCCCGCCGACGACCGGCTGGGGGGCCGCGGACGCTCCGGCGGGCTGGAGGCTGACGGCCGCGAGGACGACGGCGGCTATGACGGAACATCTCTTCACGGCACGCAGAAGCTGCTTCAAGGGACTGCCTTCTTTCGTGGGGGGTGCTTGTGGGGGGGTACGTGTGCGCTTGTGGGGAGTACCTGTGCCCGAGCCGGGTTCTGACCACGGGCGGCACAGCACCGCACCGATGGTCATGCCCCCGACAAAGGCATGGTTCGGATTATCGGGAAATGATCACGACCCCCACAAGGATCACTTTCCGGCCAAGATCACCCACGACGTTGCGGCTACAGTGAAAGCCGGTCGATCCTCGCGGACGGGGGTGGGACATGGCGGACGACAACCGGAACCACGGCCGGAGCACCAGCAGTCCGGTGGTCCACGGCTTCCCGCATCTCGAAACGGTCCGGTCCGCGATCACCGCGCTGTACCGGCGGCTCTCGTACGACGGTGTCCGCGGCTACGCCACGAGCCTCGCCCCCGTCGACGCCGCCTTCTCCGACCAGGACGATCTGCATCTCGGCGCCCAGCGGGTGGCGCGGGCGGTGGTCCAGCATCTGCATCTGCCGGACGCCCGCGTGATCGTCGGCTTCCGGGCGATGGAACACGCCGCCGGTGTCGAACTGGCCGCGGGGCCCGAGTACTTCGTCGAACTCAACGACCGCTTCCGCACCCACCGCAGGGACATCGGCGCCGCGCTCTCGCACGAGGTCACCCACGTGCTGCTGCACCGCCTCGGCCTGGAGTTCCCCGGTACGCGCGACAACGAGATCCTCACCGACACCGTGACCACGTACCTGGGCGCGGGCTGGCTGCTGCTCGACGCCTTCCGCGAGGACCAGGTCTCCAGCCAGAAGCTCGGCTATCTCACCCCGGAGGAGTTCGGATACGTCCTCGCCAAGCGGGCGTTGGCCTTCGACGAGGACCCGTCCGCCTGGTTCACCAGCCCGCAGGCCTACGAGGCCTATACGAAGGGGCGCGCACAGGCCCTCCACGACACCCGGCAGCCGCCGCTGGCGGCGGCGGGCTGGGCGGGCCGCCGCCGTTACGCGAAGGACCGGCGACAGGCCCGGGACCATCCGGGCGCCCCCGCGGCCCCCGGTGTTCCGTACACCTTCGAGGGCGGCCCGGACGGGCTGCGGGTCTCCTTCGCCTGCCCCACCTGCCACCAGCGCATCCGCGTTCCGGTACGCGGCCGGGTGCGGGCGCGGTGCGGGCTGTGCCGGACGGTCCTGGACTGCAGCACCTGATCCGTGGAGCCGCGGCAGCCCCGCGGCCCCGGCTCCTCCCCCGTACGACTCGTCCGGCGGTACCGACGGCCACGTAGCCTTCGGAACGGACCGGGAGCAGTTGCGGGCGGGTGGGGGAGGACCGGATGACAGTCTCCGGAGTCGGCTGGTCGTGGCTGCTGGACGACGTCGTCCGCGTGATCTTCTCGTGGAACGAGGAACCCGCCCTGGCCGCGCGCCATCTCGACGGCGTGCTCCGAAGGGTGACTCCGCATGAACTGATACGGCTCGAATCGGGCTACCGCAGTCGGCGCTACGGTCTCGGCGCACTCGATCACGGGACCCTGGCCGGTGATCCGGAGCCGGACGACGCGACGGCCGAGCGGCACGGCACCTCCGTGGCGGCCCTGATGTCGTTCGACCGGTCGGGGTATCTGCGGGAGGCCGGCGTCGCGCGGCTCGCCGGCACCGAGGACCCCTTCGCGGTTCCCTTCCTCCTGCTGCGGCTGAACGATCCGGTCGAGGAGGTGCGGGTTCTCGCGCAGGGCGCGGTGGCCGCACGGCTGGGTCCCGAACACGTGGAACTCCTCGTCCGGCTTCTCCCCCTCATCGACGGACTGCGTGGACGCCGCAGGGCCGGCCGGGTACTGACCGCGGTGGAGGACCTTCTCCACCGCGCCGGGACGGACGCGCTGTGGCAGGGTGCCCGGTCGGACGACCCCCTGGTGCGCGGGAGTTGTCTGCGGTGGCTCGCCCGGACCGATCCGGTCGCGGCCGTCGGGACCGCCTTCACCACCCGGGACCCCGCCCTGTGGCAGTGGGCCGCCCGCACCGCCACGTCCTCGCGGCTGACACCGGCCGAGCAGGACGCACTGCTCCCGTTCCTCGAAAGCAGCAGCAGCCCCCGCATACGCCTGCGGGCCCTGCGGGCCAGGGCCCGCGGGCCGCACGGCGAGGCACATGTGCGTCGGGCCGTGCTCGACCCGGACGCCAGGATCCGCTACCACGCCCGCGCCACGCTGTACGCCCGCGGACACACGGATCTCGCGCCGCAGGTGTACCGCGACGCCCTGGCACCGGCTTCCGTGCCGGACGCGACCGCCATCGGCGCGCTCGGTGGGCTGTCCGACCTGGGCGGCGCGTGCGACGTGCCCCGGATACTGGACTTCACGGCCCACCCCAGGGCCCGCGTACGCGCCGAGGCCTGGCGGGCCCTGAGCATTCTGGACCCGCGGGAAGTGAGCCGGAGAGCCGACCGGCTGGCCACCGACCCCAGCAACAAGGTCCGGCGCCATCTCCCGGGCCCGCGCACGGAGTGACACCGGCCGAGCCGACGCCCGCGGGGCGGCCCCCGCCACGGGGTCTCCCCACTCGGCGCACCACCGGAGTCCGTCCGGCGGATCAGGGTCGGAGAGGCCCTACACCGCCCCGTACACCGGCTGCGCCGGCGCCGCCTCCGCCAGCAGCTTCCGTGCCGCCTCCCCCGCCTCCGCCGGCGCCCACCGCGCGCCCCGGTCCGCGGTGGGGCCGGGCCGCCAGCCCTCCATGACCGTGATCCGCCCGGCCTCCACCTCGAAGACCCGCCCGGTCACCCCGTCGCTCGCGGCCGAGCCGAGCCACACCACCAGCGGGGAGACGTTCTCCGGGGCCATCGCGTCGAACCCGCCCTCCCCCGGCGCCGCCATCGCCTGCGCGAACGTCTGCTCGGTCATCCGGGTCCTGGCCGCCGGGGCGATCGCGTTGACCTGGACCCCGTACCGGCCCATCTCCGCGGCGGCGACCAGCGTCAGACCGACGATCCCGGCCTTCGCGGCGGAGTAGTTGCCCTGGCCGACGCTGCCGAGCAGCCCCGCGCCGGAGCTGGTGTTGATCACCCGGGCGGCCGGTGCGCGGCCCGCCTTCGCCTCGGACCGCCAGTGCGCGGCCGCATGCCTCAACGGCAGGAAGTGGCCCTTGAGATGGACCCGCATCACGGCGTCCCAGTCGTCCTCGTCCAGGTTCACCAGCATCCGGTCGCGCAGGAATCCCGCGTTGTTGACCAGGGTGTCCAGCCGTCCGAAGGTCTCCAGCGCGGCGTTGACCAGTGACGCGGCCCCTTCGGTCGTGGCGATGTCGCCCCCGTGGACGACCGCCTCGCCGCCCGCCGCCACGATCTCCTCCACCACCTGCCGGGCCGGGCCGGTGGAGCCGCCGTCGCCGCCGGGGCCGACGCCCAGATCGTTGACGACCACCTTCGCGCCCTCGGCGGCGAAGGCGAGCGCATGGGCCCGGCCGAGCCCGCGCCCCGCTCCCGTCACGATCACCACGCGGCCGTCGCACAGACCAGTCATCACTCGTCTCCCCACTTGTCTCCTTGTTGGCGATGCGGGGGCAGGCTGCTACCTTCCACACCTAACAAATGTTTGGTGGAAAGGTAGCTGATTCGCTCATGGGTGTCTCCACCACAAGTCCCGGCAAGGGCATCCGACTCGTCACGGTCGACCATCCGCCCGTCAACGCGCTGCCCGTGCGGGGCTGGTACGACCTCGCCGACGCACTCCGCGCGGCGGGCCGCGACCCCGAGGTCCGCTGCGTCGTGCTGGCCGCCGCCGGACGCGGATTCAACGCGGGCGTCGACATCAAGGAGATGCAGCGCGACACCGGCCATGCCACCCTGATCGGCGCCAATCGCGGCTGCTACGAGGCGTTCGCCGCCGTGTACGAGTGCGAGGTCCCGGTCGTCGCCGCGGTGAACGGCTTCTGCCTCGGCGGCGGCATCGGCCTCGTCGGCAACGCGGACGCGATCGTGGCGAGCGACGACGCGACGTTCGGCCTGCCCGAGCTGGACCGGGGCGCGCTCGGCGCGGCGACCCATCTGGCCCGGCTCGTGCCCCAGCATCTGATGCGCGCGCTCTACTACACCTCGCGCACCGCCACCGCCGCCGAACTGCACGCCCACGGCTCGGTCTGGAAGGTCGTACCGCGCGACGAACTCCTCGGTGCGGCACTGGAGCTGGCGGGCGAGATAGCCCGCAAGGACGGGTATCTGATCCGGCTGGCCAAGGCCGCCATCAACGGCATCGACCCGGTGGACGTACGCCGCAGCTACCGCTTCGAGCAGGGCTTCACCTTCGAGGCCAACCTCAGTGGCGTCGCCGACCGCGTACGCGAAACGTTCGGCAAGGAGGCATGACCATGACCGACAAGACCATGACCGCCGACGACGTCGTCTCCCGGCTCAGCAGCGGGATGACGATCGGCATCGGTGGCTGGGGCTCGCGCCGCAAACCCATGGCGCTGGTGCGGGCGCTGCTCCGCTCCCGGATCACCGATCTCACCGTGATCTCGTACGGCGGCCCCGACGTGGGTCTGCTCGCCGCCGCCGGCAAGATCCGGAAACTGGTCGCGGCCTTCGCCACGCTCGACTCGATCCCGCTCGAACCCCATTTCAGGGCCGCCCGCCAGCGCGGCGCGTTCGAGCTGATGGAGATCGACGAGGCCATGTTCATGTGGGGGCTGCACGCCGCCGCGAACCGGCTGCCGTTCCTCCCCGTGCGTGCCGGTATCGGTTCCGACGTGATGCGGGTCAACCCGGGCCTGCGCACGGTCGCTTCGCCGTACGCGGACGGCGAGGAGTTCGTCGCGATGCCCGCGCTGCGGATGGACGCCGCGCTGGTCCACATGAACCGCGCCGACCGGTTCGGCAACGGCCAGTACCTCGGCCCGGACCCGTACTTCGACGACCTCTTCTGCGAGGCCGCGGACACCGCGTACGTCTCCTGCGAACGCCTCGTGGACACCGCCGAGCTGACCGGGAACGCCGCCCCGCAGACCCTCCTCGTCAAGCGGCACTCCGTCACCGGTGTCGTCGAGACCCCGAACGGCGCGCACTTCACCTCCTGCGTGCCCGACCACCCGCGCGACGAGGCGTTCCAGCAGGCGTACGCGACCGCCGCCGCAGATCCCGCCGCCTGGGCGGCCTTCAGCGACCGCTTCCTGCCCGCCGAGGGCGACGAGAAGAGCTACCAGTCGGCCGTCCGGACCTGGCACGAGGAGCAGAAATGACCACGGAGAACGCGAACGCGCCCGTGAACGCGACCACGGCCACGGCCGCGGCCACCCGGGCCGAGTACTGCGTGATCGCCTGCGCCGATGCCTGGCGCGACAACGGTGAGGTGCTCGCCAGCCCGATGGGCCTCGTCCCGTCCGTCGGCGCCCGGCTCGCCCGGCGCACCTTCTCGCCCGATCTGCTGCTCACCGACGGCGAGGCACTGCTCGTCGGCCCGGACGGCACGACGGAGGGCTGGCTGCCCTACCGCCATCACCTCACCATGGTCACCGGCGGCAGGCGTCACGTGATGATGGGGGCGAGCCAGATCGACCGGTTCGGCAACCAGAACATCTCCTGCATCGGTGACTGGGAACAGCCCGCCCGCCAACTGCTCGGCGTGCGCGGCGCCCCGGTCAACACCCTGAACAACCCTGTCAGTTACTGGGTGCCCAGGCACTCCACCCGGGTCTTCGTCGAGCGCGTCGACATGATCTGCGGGGTCGGCTACGACAGTGCCGCCGCGGCCGGTGCCTCGGCGACCCGCTACCACCGCATCCCGCGCGTCGTGACCGATCTCTGCGTCCTCGACTTCGCGACCCCGGACCGCTCGATGCGCCTGGCCTCGCTGCACCCCGGCGTCACCGTCGACCAGGTCCGCGAGGCCACCGGTTTCGCGCTCACCATCGCGGACGACGTCCCGTGCACCCGGGAGCCGACCGCCGAGGAGCTGTCCCTGATCCGCGAGGTCATCGACCCGCAGGGCACCCGGAACCGCGAGGTCAGGGTCTGATGCGGACGGCGCTCACGGACCTCGTCGGCATCCGCCGCCCCATCGTCCAGACCGGCATGGGCTGGGTCGCGGGCCCCCGCCTGGTCTCCGCCACGGCCCGCGCCGGCGCCCTCGGCATCCTGGCCTCCGCGACGATGACCACGGAGCAGCTGCGGGCGGCGGTGCGGGAGGTCGGGTCCCGTACGGACGAGCCGTTCGGCGTCAATCTGCGCGCCGACGCGGGCGACGCGCGCGAGCGGGTACGGATCATCATCGACGAGGGCGTGAAGGTGGCGTCCTTCGCGCTGGCCCCCTCGAAGGAGCTCATCGCCGAGCTGCAGGACGCGGGGGTGATCGTGATCCCGTCGATCGGCGCCAGGCGTCATGCCGAGAAGGTCGCGGCGTGGGGCGCGGACGCGGTGATCGTGCAGGGCGGCGAGGGCGGCGGGCACACCGGTGAGGTGGCGACGACCGTGCTGCTGCCCCAGGTCGTCGACGCGGTGGACATCCCGGTGATCGCGGCGGGCGGATTCCGTGACGGCCGGGGCCTGGTCGCGGCGCTGGCGTACGGGGCGGCGGGCATCGCGATGGGTACGCGGTTCCTGCTGACGTCGGACTCGACCGTGCCGGACGCGGTGAAGGCCCGGTACCTGGCGGCGGGCGTCAAGGACATCACGGTCACCACGGCGGTGGACGGGCTCCCGCACCGGATGCTGCGTACGGAGATGGTCGCCGCGCTGGAGCACGCGGGCCGGGTCCGGGCGCTGGCCCAGGCGGTGCGCCGGGCGGCGGGCTTCCGGCGGATCTCCGGGATGAGCTGGTCCCGGATGGTGCGCGACGGTCTCGCGATGAGGCACGGCAAGGACCTGTCGTGGAGCCAGGTCCTGCTGGCGGCCAACACGCCGATGCTCCTGAAGGCGTCCATGGTCGACGGCCGGACGGATCTGGGGGTGATGGCATCGGGCCAGGTGGCGGGCCTGATCGAGGATCTGCCCAGCTGCGCGGAGCTGGTGGACCGGGTGATGGCCGAGGCCCACGAGGCGCTGGGCGCGGTGACCCGCGCGGAGCGGGCGGAGGGCGCGGACGCGTAGGCGGCGCCCGGATCTCTCCGGGCGCCGCCCTGTCCGCCACGTGTCCGTACGGCTACGCGGCCCTGCGGCCACGTCCCGCCGCCGCGCCGCCGCGTCCGGCCCCGGAGCGCCCGGCACCCGCGCCGCGCGACTCGCCGTTGCCACGGCCGCCGCCGGTAGCCGTAGCGCGGGAAGCACCGCCCGCACCCGCCGTGCGGGAGGCGCCGCCCGTGCCGCGGGCCTCGCCGCCGCCCTGTCCGGCGCCGCGCCGGCCCCGGCCGCGGCTGCCCGAACGGAAGCCGGTGCCGCCCGCCGCGGCCCCGCCCGAGCGCGTGCGCTGCTTCGGCGGGGTCGGCTGCGGGACCTCGATGACGATCGCGACACCGGACGGCTCACGGGCCCCGGTGATCCGGGTGAGCTCCTCGTCGCTGGACTTGATCCGGGTGGTCCGCGGGGCGATGCCCGCGTCGGCCATCAGCCGGGTCATCTCCCGCTTCTCCTCGGGCAGCACCAAGGTGACGACGCTGCCGGACTCCCCGGCGCGCGCGGTGCGCCCGCCGCGGTGGAGGTAGTCCTTGTGGTCGGTCGGCGGGTCCACGTTCACGACCAGGTCGAGGTCGTCGACGTGGATGCCCCGGGCCGCCACGTTGGTCGCCACGAGCGCGGTGACCTGGCCGTTCTTGAACTGGTCCAGGGTCCGGTTGCGCTGCGGCTGCGAGCGCCCGCCGTGCAGGGCGGCGGCCCGTACACCACTGGCGAGCAGCCGCTTGGCGAACCGGTCGGCGGCGCGCTTGGTGTCCACGAACATGATCACCCGGCCGTCGCGGGCGGCGATCCTGGTGGCGACGGCCTTCTTGTCGGTCTCGTCGGCCACGTGCAGCACATGGTGCTCCATCGTGGTGACGGCGCCGGCGGACGGGTCGACGGAGTGCACGACGGGGTCGGTCAGGAACATCTTGACCAGCCGGTCGATGTTCTTGTCGAGCGTCGCGGAGAACAGCATCCGCTGGCCGTCCGGCTCGACCTGCTTGAGCAGGGCGACGACCTGCGGCATGAAGCCCATGTCGGCCATCTGGTCGGCCTCGTCGAGGACGGTGATGGCGACCTGGTCGAGGCGGCAGTCGCCGCGCTCGATGAGGTCCTTCAGCCGTCCGGGCGTGGCGACGAGCACCTCGGCGCCGCGGCGCAGCGTGCCGGACTGCTTGGTGATCGACATGCCGCCGACGACGGTGGCAAGGCGAAGGTTCACGGACGTCGCGTACGGCGTCAGTGCGTCGGTGACCTGCTGGGCGAGCTCGCGGGTCGGGACGAGGACGAGCGCCAGCGGCGCCTTCGGCTCGGCGCGCCGTCCGGCGGTGCGGGCCAGCAGGGCGAGGCCGAAGGCGAGGGTCTTGCCGGAGCCGGTGCGGCCGCGGCCGAGGATGTCCCGGCCGGCGAGCGAGTTCGGCAGGGTGGCGCCCTGGATCGGGAACGGTTCGGTGACGCCCTGCGCGGCAAGGGTCTTCAGCAGGGCTGCGGGCATGTCCAGCTCGGCGAACGCCTCTACGGCGGGCAGTGCGGGGGTCATGGTTTCGGGCAGGGCGAATTCGCCCTGCGGCGGCGTGGCCCTGCGACGGGGCGACGCCTTGCCGGATCCCTTGCCGGAACCCTTAGCGGTTGCCTTTGCCGGGGCCGTGCCGCGCCCCCTCGACGGGCGGTTGCGGGCGGGTCGGTCCTGGCGTTCGGAGCGGGTCATACGGAATTGCCCTCCTGGGGGATTCCTGAGGAGTCCTGGGGATTCCTGAGAACTGCGTGGGACTGCTGGGGAGTGCTGTGGGCAGGCGTGCGTGTTCGCCATGTCCTGGGGACAGCACAAGCCGGGACCCGCACCTTCACGGTGCGGGCCCCGGCTGCGAGGTACGCGTCCGGCAATTAGGCCGGGACGATGTTCTCCGCCTGCGGGCCCTTCTGGCCCTGCGTGACGTCGAAGGAGACCTTCTGGCCCTCCTGGAGCTCACGGAAGCCCGAGGTGGCGATGTTGGAGTAGTGGGCGAAGACGTCGGCGCCGCCGCCGTCCTGCTCGATGAAGCCGAAGCCCTTTTCCGAGTTGAACCACTTCACGGTTCCAGTAGCCATGTCATTCTCCTAAAAGAGGTGCAGTGCCGGAAATCCGCACTTTACGAATTTCAAGTCGCCGCATTGAGCCCCATCCGGAGAAAGCCGGAAAACAATAATGCGCCTGAGGAAGCATTCCCGTCAGGCGCACATAAAGTTCATGGGTACCAAAACTGCAACTCGGCAACCGTAGCACGTTCCGCCGGTCCGCGGTGGGAACACGCCGCGCCGCCGACCGGCGGATTCTTGTCCCGGCCCTTGCGGTAACTGGCCGGGAGCGGTCTCGGAACGCCGCCGGAATCGTTGCCGGGACCGGTGTCCGAGCGGTTCGGCGGCCGTGTCGGAGGGGTTCGGCGACCGTGCCCGGCCGGGTCCTGGGTCAGAGCCGTTCGATGATCGTCACGTTCGCCTGACCGCCGCCCTCGCACATGACCTGGAGTCCGTAGCGGCCGCCGGTGCGCTCCAGTTCGTGCAGCAGAGTCGTCATCAATTTTGCGCCGGTTGCGCCGAGCGGGTGACCGAGGGCGATCCCGCCGCCGTTGACGTTGACCCGGTCGGGGTCGGCCCCGGTCTCCTTCAGCCAGGCCAGCACGACGGGGGCGAATGCCTCGTTGATCTCGACGAGGTCCATTTCGTCGATGGTCATTCCGGCTTTCTTGAGCGCGTACGCGGTGGCCGGGATCGGTGCCGACAGCATGCGGATCGGGTCCTCGCCGCGTACCGAGAGGTGGTGGACGCGGGCGCGCGGGGTGAGGCCGTGCTCCGCCACCGCCCGCTCGGAGGCGATGAGCAGGGCGGCGGCGCCGTCGGAGATCTGCGAGGAGCACGCGGCGGTGATCGTGCCGCCGTCCAGGACCGGCTTCAGCGCCGCCATCTTCTCCGGGGTGGTGTCGCGACGCGGCCCCTCGTCGGTGGTGACGTCACCGAGGGCGACGGTCTCGCGCGCGAAGCGGCCCTCGTCGATGGCGCGGATCGCGCGCCGGTGGGAGCGGAGCGCGAACTCCTCCATGTCCTGGCGGCTGATGCCCCATTTCTCGGCGATCAGCTGGGCGCCGTGGAACTGGTTGACCGGTGCGTCGCCGTACCGGGCGCGCCAGCCCGCGCTGCCCGCGTACGGGCCGCCCGTCAGCCCGAGGGGTTCGGCGGCCTGGCGGGAGGCGAAGGCGATGGGGATCTGCGTCATGCTCTGGGTGCCGCCCGCGACGACCAGGTCCTGGGTGCCGGAGAGGACGCCCTGGGCGGCGAAGTGCACGGCCTGCTGGGAGGAGCCGCACTGGCGGTCGACGGTCACGCCGGGGACCTCCTCGGGCAGTCCGGCCGCCAGCCAGCAGGTGCGGGCGATGTCGCCGGCCTGCGGTCCGACGGTGTCGACGCAGCCGAACACCACGTCCTCGACGGCCGCCGGATCGATCCCGGTCCGTTCGACGAGGGCCTTGATGACATGGGCGCCGAGGTCGGCGGGGTGTACGGCGCCGAGCCCTCCGCCGCGCCGGCCGACCGGGGTGCGTACCGCTTCGACCACGTATGCCTCGGCCATGTCTGCTGCTCCTCCGTGAGCGCGGGTGGGGTCAGGTGTCGAGGGCGATGCCGTCCAGGACCATCGAGAGGTACTGGCGGGCGATCTCCTCGGGGCTGTGCAGTCCGCCCGGCCGGTACCAGGACGCCGCGACCCAGACGGTGTCGCGGACGAAGCGGTAGGTGAGGCGGATGTCGAGGTCGGCGCGGAAGCTGTGGTCGGCGACGCCGCGTTCCAGGGTGCCGAGCCAGGCCTGCTCGAACTTCTGCTGGGAGTCGACGAGGTACTGGAACCGCGGCTGGGCGGCCAGATGCCTGGACTCCTTCTGGTAGATGGCGACCGCGGCACGGTGGCGGTCGATCTCCCGGAAGGACTCGGTGACGAGTGCCTCGATGGTCTCCCTGGGGGCCAGTCCGGCGGCGAGCACCGTGTCGTACCCCTCCCAGAGTTCGGTGAGGAAGGTCGAGAGGATCTCGTCGACCATCGATTCCTTGGAATCGAAGTGGTAGTAGAGGCTGCCCGCGAGCATCCCGGCCGCGTCCGCGATCTTGCGGACGGTGGTGGCGTTGTATCCCTGGGCGGCGAAGACCTCGGCCGCGGTGGCGAGCAGTTCGCGGCGCCGCTCGGGCGAGGGGGTCACCTGGGGCTTCTTCTTGGTAGGCACCCGACCATTCTCCGCCCGGTGGTCGCCGTCGAGGGTGTCCCGGCCGTCGCACGGTCAGGCACGCTGACTGCTGACGGAGACGACCTCGCCGGTCAGGTACGAGGAGTAGTCGCTGGCGAGGAAGACGATGACGTTGGCGACCTCCCACGGCTCGGCGTACCGGCCGAAGGCCTCCTTCGCGGTCAGTTCGTCGAGGAGTTCGGCGGAGGTGACCTTCACCAGGTGCGGGTGCATGGCGAGGCTGGGTGCGACGGCGTTGACGCGTACGCCGTACTCGGCGGCCTCGATCGCGGCGCACCGGGTGAGGGCCATGACGCCCGCTTTCGCGGCGGCGTAGTGGGCCTGGCCGCTCTGGGCGCGCCAGCCGACGACGGAGGCGTTGTTGACGACGATGCCGCCGCGGCCCGCCGCCCGCAGGGAGCGCAGGGCTGCCCGGGTGCAGCGGAAGGTGCCGTTCAGGGTGACGTCGAGGACCTTGGTCCACTGTTCGTCGGTCATCTCGGTGAGTTCGGCGGTGCCGCCGAGCCCGGCGTTGTTGACGACGACGTCGAGGCCGTCGTGGACCTGTTCGGCGAGCGCGAACAGCGCCTGGACCTGGCTCTCGTCGGTGACGTCGCAGGGCAGTGCGGCGACGCGGTCCGCGCCGAACTCCTCGGCGAACGCCTGCTCGGTCTCCTTCAGCCGGCGGGCGTGCGCGTCGCCGATGACGATGCGGGCGCCCTCCTCCAGGAATCTGCGGGCGGTGGCACCGCCGATGCCGGCACCCGCGGCGGCGGTGATGACGGCGGTGCGGCCGGCCAGCAGCCCGTGTCCGGATACGTACTGCGGTGCGCTCACGCCTGTACCTCCTCGGTCCGGCCCGCGGATCCTCGACGGTGCTCGTGCCCGTACGTTAACCTACCAAACACTTGTTAGGGAAGGATGAGCCGATGCCCTCTGCCCATGACACCTCCGGCCACGACGCCTCCGCCGACGGCCACCGGCCCGGCCCGGTGCTGTACGAGCGCCGCGGCCCGGTCGCGTACATCACGCTGAACCGCCCGCGCTACCGCAACGCCCAGAACTCGGCCATGACCTACGCCCTGGACGACGCCTTCTACCGGGCCGCCGAGGACTCGGAGGTCAAGGTGGCCGTGCTGGCGGGCGCCGGGGAGCACTTCTCGGCGGGCCATGACATCGGCACGCCCGAGCGCGACGCGCATCTGCCCTTCGAGCGCAGGGCGGGCCTGTGGTGGGACCACTCCGACAAGACCGGGGCGGAGAGCCGCTTCGCCCGCGAGTCGGAGGTCTACCTGGGCATGTGCCGGCGTTGGCGCGAGCTGCCGAAGCCGGTCATCGCCTCCGTCCAGGGCGCGTGCGTGGCCGGCGGGCTGATGCTCGCCTGGGTCTGCGACCTGATCGTGGCGAGCGAGGACGCCTTCTTCGCCGATCCGGTGGTGCGGATGGGCATCCCCGGTGTCGAGTACTTCGCGCACCCGTGGGTGATGCCGCCCCGGATCGCGAAGGAGTTCCTGTACACCGGCGACCGGATGGGCGCCCGCCGGGCGTACGAGGTCGGCATGGTGAACAAGGTGGTGGAACGGGCACAACTCGCCGATTCCACACATGAGTTGGCACTGCGGATCGCCGGGATGCCGCGCCTCGGGCTGGCACTGGCCAAGCGCGCCGTCAATCAGGCCGAGGACCTCCAGGGGATGCACACCGGGATGGACTCCGTCTTCGGGCTGCACCACCTCGCCCATGCGCACAACGCGGAGACGGCGGCGGACCCGCTCGGCGGCATGGACATCGCCTCGCTGAAGAAGAAGGCGGACGGCTGATGGATCTGTCCTGCACGGCGCAGGAGGCGGCCTTCCGGGCCGAGGCGCGCCGATGGCTGCGGGCCAATGTGCCCGCCGGGCCGCTGCCGTCGCTGGAGACCGCCGAGGGCTTCGCCGCGCACCGGGAGTGGGAGGCGAGGCTGTACGCGGACCGCTGGTCGGTCGTCTCCTGGCCGGCCGAGTACGGCGGCCGGGGCGTCGACATCTTCCGGTGGCTGATCTTCGAGGAGGAGTACTACGCGGCGGGCGGCCCCGGACGGGTCTCGCAGAACGGCATCAACCTCCTCGCCCCGACGCTCTTCGACCACGCCACGGAAGAGCAGCGGGCCCGGGTCCTGCCGTCGATGGCGAGCGGTGAGGTGATCTGGGCGCAGGCCTGGTCCGAGCCGGAGGCGGGATCGGACCTGGCGTCGCTGCGTTCACGGGCCGTGCGCACGGACGGCGGCTGGCTGCTCTCGGGGCAGAAGACCTGGTCCTCCCGGGCCGCGTTCGCGGACCGGGCGTTCGGCATCTTCCGTACGGACGCCGGGGCGGCGAAGCCTCACCACGGGCTGACGTATCTGATGTTCGACCTGTCGGCGCCGGGTGTTTCGGTCCGGCCCATCGGGCGGCTCGACGGCAAGCCGGCCTTCGCCGAGCTGTTCCTGGACGAGGTGTTCGTACCGGACGAGGACGTCATCGGGGAGCCCGGACAGGGCTGGCGTATCGCCATGTCGACAACGGGCAACGAGCGTGGGCTGACGCTCCGCTCCCCCGGCCGTTTCCTGGCCGCCGCCGATCGGCTGGCCGCGCTGTGGCGCGCCCAGGGCGATCCGTCGGACACGGCGATGCGGGACCGGGTGGCGGACGCGGTGATCGGGGCGCGCGCGTATCAGCTCTTCACCGGCGCCAACGCGTCCCGCTTCGCCGCCGGGGCGTCCATCGGCGCGGAGTCCAGCCTGAACAAGGTGTTCTGGTCCGAGTACGACATCGCGCTGCACGAGACCGCACTCGATCTGCTCGGCCCGGACGCGGAACTCGCCGCATCCGAGTGGGCCGAGGGCCATCTCTTCTCCCTCGCGGGCCCCATCTACGCCGGCACGAACGAGATCCAGCGCGACATCATCGCCGAGCGGCTGCTCGGCCTGCCGAAGGGACGGCGCTGATGCGTTTCCTGCTCGACGACGAGCAGCGGGAGTTCGCCCGCTCGCTGGACGCGATGCTGACCGCCTCGGACACTCCTTCGGTGGTACGGGCCTGGGCCGCCGGGGACCACGGCCCCGGCACGGCCCTGTGGGCGCGGCTGGCGGGAGCGGGGGTGTTCGCGCTCGCGGTACCGGAGGCGTACGGGGGCGTCGGCCCGCTGCCGGTGGAACTCGCGGTCGCCTTCACCGAGTTGGGACGGCATGTGGTGCCCGGTCCGGTGGTGGAGACGGTCGCGGCCGCGGTGCTGCTGGCGGACGTGGGCGGCCCGGCGGCCGAGGAGTGGCTGCCCCGGCTGGCGTCCGGCGCGGCATCGGCGACGCTGCGGGTGGCGGGGTGCGGGCCGTACGCACTGGACGCGGACGCGGTGGACGCCGTGTTCACGGTGACCGGCGACGAGTTGCGGCTCGCGCCGGGTCCGGGGGAGCTGAGTCCGTCGTCCGACCCGGCCCGTCGGCTGCTGCGCCCCGAGCCGGGCGGGGAACTGCTCGCGTCGGGGGCACAGGCGGCACAGGCGGCGGTGCGGGCCGCCCGGTGGGCGGCGTTCGCGACGGCCGCCCAGGCGCTCGGCACGGGCGAGGCACTGCTGCGGACCACGGTCGCGTACGTCGGACAGCGCACCCAGTTCGGTACGGCCATCGGTTCCTTCCAGGCGGTCAAGCACCGGCTGGCGGACACCCTGATCGGGCTGGAGTTCGCCCGCCCGCTGCTGTACGGGGCGGCACTCGCGCTCGCCGGGGGCGCACCGGACGCCGGGGCGGCGGTGGCGGCGGCCAAGGTGACGGCGGGCGAGGCGGGGTACGCGGCGGCGCGGACCGCGCTGCAGTTGCACGGGGCGGTGGGGTACACGCAGGAGCTGGACCTGTCGCTGTGGCTGCGCAAGGCACGCCCCCTGCGCGATGCGTGGGGGACGCCGGGGGCGTGCCGAGCGCGGGTGCTGGCCGACGGGCCGGCCGCGTCAGAGGACCTCGCCCATTGAGCCCTCGTCGTTGCCCCTCCGGAAGGTGCGCAGCGGGTGGCCGGGACGCCATGCCTGGATGGCCAGGGTGTCGCCGCCTTCGAGACCGATGCGCACCACCTCGGTCAGCTCCATGCGGAAGAGGTGGAAGGGTTCCGGTGGCTTCACCTCCTCGATGAAGCGGGCCAGCACGGCGGGGTCGGTCACCTCCACCGCGCGGCCGGAGATCCGGACGTCCCCGGCGGTCATCTCGGCGTCCGGTCCGGGGTTGGCGTGCACCGCGAACCGTGGATCGCGCAGCAGGTCCAGCGCCTTGCGCGAGTTGGGCATCATGCCGAGAAAGGCCTCACCCAGCCGGAAATCCACTTCGAGGCCGGTCACGCGCGGGGATCCGTCCTTGCGCAGGGTCGCCAGGACGTGGTGCTTGTACTGCTCGAAGCGGGTCCGGACGGTGACTCTGCTGCGCAATTCCGTGCGGGGGTGAAGGTGGGCACGGGATGATCGTCTGTACGGTCGTTGTCCTGTCGTGCGGCCGTGGGGGTGGTGTGGATGTCGATGCGGCCGGAGGGGCTGCCGGAAGTCCCGGAGCAGACCGTGATGGTGGCGCGGGCGGCGTTCCCGCAGGGGAGCCTGGCGATACGGGTGCGAGACCGGCTCGCGGAGGTTTTCGCGGACGAGCCGTTCGCGTCGGCGTTCGGGGTGCGTGGGGCTCCGGGTTTGTCTCCGGGGGTGTTGTGCCTGGTCACGGTGTTGCAGTTCGCCGAGGATCTGACCGATCGGCAGGCCGCGGCGATGGCGGTGCGGGCGATCGACTGGAAGTACGCGCTCGGGGCGGAGCTGACGGACACCGGCTTCGATGCCAGTGTGCTGAGCCGGTTCCGTTCCCGCCTGTCCGACAACGGCATGGAACGGGTGGTCTTCGACCGTCTCCTTGAGTACTGCGTGGAGGAGGGGCTGGTCGCGGCCGGGGGCAGGCAGCGGACCGATTCCACCCATGTGATCAGTGCGGTGCGGGACTTGAACCGCCTCGAGCTGGCCGGGGAGAGTGTGCGGGCGGCGCTGGAGGCCCTGGCTGTCGCGGCGCCGTCGTGGCTGGCCGGGCAGGTCGATGTCGCCGAGTTCGCTCACCGGTACGGGCCGCGGGTGGACGGCTGGCGCATGCCCGCCTCGCAGACGAAACGCGACCGGCTCGCGCAGGTCTTCGGCCAGGACGCGCTGGCGTTGTGCCGGGCGGCCTGGTCACCCGGCACACCCCCATGGATCCGTGAGATCGAGTCCGTACAGATCCTGCGGCAGATCCTCGTCCAGACGTACTACCTGAGCACCGACACCAGGGGACGGGAGGTGATCAAGAAGCGGGCCGCCGACGACGAGGGTGTCCCGCCCGGTCATCGCCGCCTCGCCTCCCCCTACGACGCGGACGCACGCTGGGCGGCCAAGGGCGAGGGCCTGTTCTGGATGGGCTACAAGGTCCATCTCACCGAGACCTGCGACACTCCCACCGAAGCCGAAGCCGAAGCCGAAGCCGAAGCCGAAGCCGAAGCCGAAGCCGGTGTCCGGGCGGCACCGAATCTGATCACGGACGTGTGCACCACCGATGCCACCGTGCCCGATGTGAAAGCGACCGCCCCGGTCCAACAGCGCCTGGCCGAGCACGGCATCAGGCCCGCCGAGCACTACCTCGACTCCGGCTATCCATCCGCCGACCTCATCGCCGCCGCGCTGAAACAGGGCACCCGTATGGTCACCCCGGTTCTGCTGGATCATTCCGCCCAGGCCAAGGCCCACGCCGGCTTCGACAAGAGCGCCTTCATCATCGACTGGAGGGCCCGCCAGGTCCGCTGCCCCGCCGGCAAGACCAGCGCGCACTGGAACCCCGTGAAACAGCACGGAACGGACGCGATCGTCATCACCTTCGGCGTCCGCACCTGCCGCCCCTGCCCCTTCCGCGACCAATGCACCAGCTCCGCGAAAGGCCGCCGCATGCTCACCCTGCGCCCCAGAGAGCCAGAAGAAGCCCTCACCCAGGCCCGCGCCGAGCAGAAGACCGAGACGTGGAAGGCCAAGTACGCCCTGCGAGCGGGTGTGGAAGGCACTATCAATCAAGCCCTCGACATCACCGGCATACGCCGGGCCCGCTACCGCGGGCTACCGAAAGTCCGCCTCCAACACGCCTTCTCCGCCACCGCACTCAACGTGATCAGACTCGACGCCCACTGGACCGGACACGACCAGCATCACACCCGCAGCAGCCGGCTCGAACGCCTCGCCTACCGACTCACAGCCTGACCCAGGAATTGCGCAGCAGAGTCGACGGTGTCGGCAAAGACCGGCTCCGCCGAGCGGAACTCTTCCCAGGAACTCGATGTCATACGTCCATGGAACCCTGGAATCCCGACATCTTCTGTCTGCTTTCCCGGCCGCACCCGGGTGCCCGTCGTCATCCGGCCGACAGGGTGATCAGCAGGGCCCAGCCATGGGTCCGCAGCACGACCGGCGCCTCCTCCCGCGTCAACAGCACGTCGTAGCGGTCGAGTTCGATGTCCGAGCCGTCGAGCACCGCACCGTCCTCCAGCGCGATGGCCAGGGCCGCCCCGCCCGGGGGCGCCGCGAGCCGGACGGTGCCGCGCACCACCGCGACCGCCGCGACCGTCCGCCCCCTGCGGCACATGACGTTGGCGTTCACGACCGGGCCGCCGAGCAGCCTGCCGTCGGTCTCCAGGTCACCGGGGAAGTCGTGCGGCCAGTACGGCTCGTCGACGATGTGGTGCTCGCCGCCCACCATGAGGTCCATCCCGGCGCCCTCGACCACGGTCAGGGTCCGGTCGACGCCCGGGAAGGAGGAGAACGGCCCGTCCTCGGCCACATCGGCGAGGCTGACCCGCCAGTCGAAGGCGTCCATCGGCGCGCCCTCGGGGTGTGCCGCGATCTCCCGGGTGACTCCCCCGCCGTTCTTCCAGGGCGTGGCCGTGCGGTCGGCCGCCCGCAGCACCCGCGCCCTCACTTGACGATCCCCTGGGTCCTGGCCGCGGCCAGCCACTGCGGGAATTCGGCGACGAGCCGGTCGTAGAGCTCGGCGTCCGGGACCTGTCGCGGGTCGGGTCCGGCGTGGAAGAAGCCGGCGTTGTCGACGGCGCGCTTGGCGGGTACGGCCAGCTCGTCGAGCTTGCGCAGGAAGTCGAACTGGTTGCTCCGCTTGTTGCCGAAGCCGATGAACTGCCAGAACAGGGGCAGTTTCGCCGCCTTGCAGAGATAGCGTTCCGCCGCGTGCTTGCTGATCGGGCCGCCGTCCGTCTGGAAGACGACGAGCGCGGGCGCGGTGGATCCGCTGTCGACGTAGTGGTCGATGACGGCGTCCATGGCCAGGTGGTAGCTGGTCTTCCCCATGTGCCCGAGGCCCGCCACGACAGCGTCGACCCGGCCGCGGTGGTTGTCCAGGGCTATGTCGGTGACGGCGTCGACATCCGTGGAGAAGAGGACGAGGGGGACGCGGCCGTCGTCGTCCAGATGGGCGGAGAGCCCCAGCACCCGGTCCGCCAGGGCCTGGACGCTGCCGTCCTTGTAGTACTCCCGCATGGAGCCGGAGTAGTCGAGCACCAGATAGACCGCGGCGCGCTCGCCGCTCATGCGGTGCTTGGTCAGCGAGACGGCGGCGCTCTTGTAGAGGCTGACCAGCGCGGGCGCGCTCTCCTCCATCGTGCGGAGGCTGATGGCCGGACCTGGTGCGGCGACGGACGAGCCGGCCATGCGGATTCTCCGATCCTCGACGTGTCGGGCATGTCAGAACCCTGAGCGTAAGCCACTCAGGTATGCCCCTGTCGGGCGGCGTTCGCTATCTTGATCTGCCGCCGCCCCACCGGCCGCTCGTGTCCGCCCACCCGTGAAGGAGCCTGCCGTGGACGCCGCGGTCACCACCTGTTACCGCCACCCGTCGTACGAGACGTACGTGAGCTGCACCCGCTGCGAACGCTTCATCTGCCCCGACTGCATGCGTGAGGCCGCGGTCGGCCACCACTGCGTGGAGTGCGTGAAGGAGGGTCAGCGTTCGGTCCGGCAGGCGCGCACGGTGTTCGGCGGTGCGGTCCCGCGGTCGGCGGTGCCGCTCGTCACGTATGTGCTGATGGGCCTCAACATCGTGGCGTACCTGGGAGAGTTGGTCCGGCCGGGAATCGTCGACCGGTTCGCGATGCTCGGTGCGGGGCTGAACGGCCCGGACGGCGGACACTACGTCTACGAGGCCGGGGACTTCCCCGGCTTCGATGTGATCGGCGTGGTGGGCGGCGAGTGGTTCCGGCTGCTGACCGGAGCCTTCCTGCATCTCCCGCCGGGCGGATCGTCCCTGGGTTCGCTGCCGTTCGGGGTGCTGCACATCCTCTTCAACATGTACGCGCTGTGGAACCTGGGCCGGGTCGTGGAGGACCAGCTGGGCCGGGCCCGCTACCTCGCGCTGTACCTGCTGTCCGCGCTGGGCGGTTCGGTCCTGGTCTATCTGATCGCGCCGTTCGACGGCACGGTGGGCGCCTCGGGTGCGATCTTCGGTCTCGGGGCGGCGTTCTACGTCATCAACCGGCGGCTGGGCCGCGACATGCGGGCCGTGAACCGGTTCATGGCCGGTTTTCTGATCTGGATGGTGATCTCGGCCGGGTTCGCCTCGTGGCAGGGCCACTTGGGCGGGCTCCTGACGGGCGGCATCGTCACCGTCGCGTACGCCTACGCCCCGGCGAAGCGCCGTACGACGGTTCAGGCCGCCGCGGTTGTGGTGGTGCTCGCCGTGCTGGTGCTGCTGGTGGTGCTCAAGACGTCCGCGCTGACGGGCTGAGCCGGGGCAGGCCGGACCGGGGCAGGCCGGACCGGCCCCGGACGCGCCACGGCGCCTGCCGAATCGTCCGGTCGGGGACGGGCAGGCGCCGCGTTCAGTTCCGCACGCCGTTGTGCGGGACGTCTCTGTGTGCCGTGATCAGACCGCCAGTGAACGGTCCGTCGGGCGGATCGGGGCCGGCAGGGCGCTGGCTCCGGTCAGGAAGCGGTCCACCCCGCGCGCCGCGGAGCGGCCCTCGGCGATGGCCCACACGATGAGGGACTGGCCGCGGCCGGCGTCACCGGCGACGAAGACGCCGCCGACGTTGGTGGCGTAGTCCGCGTCGCGCGCGACATTGCCGCGCTCGTCGAGCTCCAGGCCGAACTGCTGGACCAGACCGTTGGCCTGGTCGGTGCCGGTGAAGCCCATGGCGAGGGTGACCAGCTGTGCGGGGATGCTCCGCTCGGTGCCGGGCTTCTGCTCCAGCTTGCCGTCCTTGAACTCCACCTCGACCAGGTGCAGCGCCTGGACGTTGCCGCCCTCGTCGCCCTCGAAGTGCGTGGTGGAGACGGAGTAGACCCTCTCGCCGCCCTCCTCGTGCGCGGAGGTGACCTTGTAGAGCATCGGGAACGTCGGCCAGGGCTGGTTGGCGTTCCGGTCCTCGCCGGGCCTCGGCATGATCTCCAGCTGGGTGACGGAGAGCGCGCCCTGGCGGTGGGCGGTGCCGACGCAGTCGGCTCCGGTGTCGCCGCCGCCGATCACGACGACGTGCTTGCCCTCGGCGGTGATCGGGGAGACCGTCAGGTCGCCCTCCTGCACCTTGTTGGCCAGCGGCAGGTACTCCATGGCGAAGTGCACGCCGTTCAGCTCACGGCCCGGGACGGGCAGATCGCGCGAGACGGTGGCACCCGCGGCGATGACGACCGCGTCGTACCGGCGGCGGAGCTTGGCGGCGTCGATGTCCTTGCCGATCTCCGTCTCGGTGCGGAACTTGGTGCCTTCCGCGCGCATCTGCTCGATGCGGCGGTTGATGTGCGCCTTCTCCATCTTGAACTCGGGGATGCCGTACCGGAGAAGGCCTCCGATGCGGTCCGCGCGCTCGTAGACGGCGACCGTGTGGCCGGCCCGGGTCAGCTGCTGGGCCGCGGCGAGACCGGCCGGGCCCGAGCCGATCACGGCGACGGTCTTGCCGGAGAGCCGCTCGGGCGGCTGCGGGGTGACGTCGCCGCTGTCCCACGCCTTGTCGATGATGGAGACTTCGACGTTCTTGATGGTGACGGCCGGCTGGTTGATGCCGAGCACGCACGCCGACTCGCACGGGGCCGGGCAGAGCCGCCCGGTGAACTCCGGGAAGTTGTTCGTGGCGTGCAGGCGCTCGGACGCGGCCGACCAGTCCTCGCGGTAGGCGTAGTCGTTCCACTCGGGGATGAGGTTTCCGAGCGGGCAGCCGTTGTGGCAGAACGGGATGCCGCAGTCCATGCAGCGGCCGGCCTGCTTGCTGATGATCGGGAGCAGCGAGCCCGGAACGTAGACCTCGTTCCAGTCCTTGACGCGCTCGCCCACGGGTCGGGTCTCGGCGACCTCGCGCCCGGTGGTCAGGAAGCCCTTGGGGTCAGCCATGGGTCGCCGCCTCCATCATCTTCTCGGTGGTCTCCTGCTCGGAGAGACCGGCGAGCTCAGCGGCGTCCTTGGCGGCGAGCACTGCCTTGTAGGTGGACGGGATGATCTTGCTGAAGCGGGCCACCGCGGTGTCCCACCCGGCAAGCAGCTTCTCGGCGACCGTGGAACCGGTCTCCTCCTGGTGGCGGCGCACCACATCGTGCAGCCACTGCTTGTCGGAGTCGGAGAGCTCCTCGACCGCGCCGAGGTTCCCGGCGTTGACGTTGTCGCGGTTCAGGTCGATGACATACGCGACACCGCCCGACATGCCGGCCGCGAAGTTGCGTCCGGTCTCGCCGAGCACGACGGCGTGACCGCCGGTCATGTACTCGCAGCCGTGGTCGCCCACGCCTTCCGAGACGACCGTCGCGCCGGAGTTGCGGACGCAGAACCGCTCACCGGTGCGGCCGCGCAGGAACAGCTCGCCGCCGGTGGCGCCGTAGGCGATGGTGTTGCCCGCGATGGTGGAGTACTCGGCGAGGTGGTCGGCGCCGCGGTCCGGGCGGACGACGACCCGGCCGCCGGAGAGGCCCTTGCCGACGTAGTCGTTGGCGTCGCCCTCCAGCCGCAGCGTCACACCGCTCGGTACGAACGCGCCGAAGGACTGGCCGGCGGAGCCGGTGAAGGTGATGTCGATGGTGTCCTGCGGCAGACCGGCGCCGCCGAACTTCTTCGTCACCTCGTGGCCGAGCATGGTGCCGACGGTGCGGTTGATGTTGCGGATCGCGATCTGGGCCCGGACCGGCTGGGCGGTCTCGGCGCTGTCCGCGTTCAAGGCGTCGGCGGCGAGCCTGATCAGCTCGTTGTCGAGGGCCTTGGCCAGACCGTGGTCCTGCTCGATCCGCGCGTGGCGGACCGCGCCCTCGGGCAGCTCGGGGACGTGGAACAGCGGCTTCAGGTCGAGGCCCTGTGCCTTCCAGTGCGTGATCGCACGGTCGGTGTCGAGCAGCTCGGCGTGGCCGACGGCCTCTTCGATCGTCCGGAAGCCCAGCTCGGCGAGGATCTCGCGGACCTCCTGGGCGATGAACTCGAAGAAGTTGACGACGTACTCGGCCTTGCCGGAGAAGCGGTCCCGCAGGACCGGGTTCTGCGTGGCGATGCCGACCGGGCAGGTGTCCAGGTGGCAGACGCGCATCATGACGCAGCCGGAGACGACGAGCGGCGCGGTCGCGAAACCGAACTCCTCGGCGCCCAGCAGCGCGGCGATGACCACGTCCCGGCCGGTCTTCAGCTGGCCGTCGGTCTGTACGACGATGCGGTCGCGCAGGCCATTGAGCAGCAGCGTCTGCTGGGTCTCGGCGAGGCCGAGCTCCCAGGGGCCGCCCGCGTGCTTCAGGCTCGTCAGAGGAGAAGCACCGGTGCCGCCGTCGTGGCCGGAGATCAGGACGACGTCCGCGTGCGCCTTGGAGACACCGGCGGCGACCGTGCCGACACCGACCTCGGAGACCAGCTTCACGTGGATGCGGGCCGCCGGGTTGGCGTTCTTGAGGTCGTGGATCAGCTGGGCCAGATCCTCGATGGAGTAGATGTCGTGGTGCGGCGGCGGCGAGATCAGACCGACGCCCGGGGTGGAGTGCCGGGTCCTGGCGACCCACGGGTAGACCTTGTGGCCGGGCAGCTGGCCGCCCTCGCCGGGCTTGGCACCCTGCGCCATCTTGATCTGGATGTCGTCCGCGTTGACCAGGTACTCGCTGGTCACACCGAAGCGGCCGGAGGCGACCTGCTTGATGGACGAGCGGCGCGCCGGGTCGTAGAGCCGGTCGGCGTCCTCACCGCCCTCACCGGTGTTGGACTTGCCGCCCAGCTGGTTCATGGCGATGGCGAGGGTCTCGTGCGCCTCGCGGGAGATCGAGCCGTACGACATGGCGCCGGTGGAGAAGCGCTTGACGATGTCGGAGACGGACTCGACCTCGTCGATGTCGATGGCCTCGCGGTCCGACCTGAAGCCGAACAGACCACGGAGCGTCATCAGGCGCTCGGACTGCTCGTTCACCCGGTCCGTGTACTTCTTGAAGATGTCGTAGCGCTTGTTGCGCGTGGCGTGCTGGAGGCGGAAGACCGTCTCCGGGTCGAACAGGTGCGGCTCGCCCTCGCGGCGCCACTGGTACTCGCCGCCGATCTCCAGCGCGCGGTGCGACGCGGAGATGCCGGAGGCGGGGTAGCCCTTGGCGTGCCGGGCGGCGACCTCCTTGGCGATGACGTCGAGGCCGGCGCCGCCGATCTTGGTGGCGGTGCCGTTGAAGTACTTCGCGACGAATTCCTCGTCCAGGCCGACGGCCTCGAAGACCTGGGCGCCCCGGTAGGAGGCGACCGTCGAGATGCCCATCTTGGACATGACCTTCAGGACGCCCTTGCCGAGCGCGTAGATCAGGTTCCGGATGGCCTTCTCGGGCTCGATGCCCTCGATGAACGTACCGGCGCGGACCAGGTCCTCGACGGACTCCATCGCGAGGTACGGGTTGACCGCGGCGGCGCCGTAGCCGATCAGCAGCGCGACGTGGTGGACCTCGCGGACGTCCCCGGCCTCGACCAGCAGACCCACCTGGGTGCGCTGCTTGGTGCGGATGAGGTGGTGGTGGACGGACGAGGTGAGCAGCAGCGACGGGATCGGGGCGTGCTCGGCGTCGGAGTGCCGGTCGGAGAGGACGACCAGGCGGGCGCCGTCCTCTATGGCGGCGTCGACCTCGGCGCAGATCTGCTCGATCCGCGCGGCGAGGGCTTCGCCGCCGCCGCCGACCCGGTAGAGGCCGGAGAGCGTGGCGGCCTTCATGCCCGGCATGTCGCCGTCGGCGTTGATGTGTATCAGCTTGGCCAGCTCGTCGTTGTCGATCACCGGGAACGGCAGCGTGACGCTGCGGCACGACGCGGCGGTCGGCTCCAGCAGGTTGCCCTGCGGGCCGAGCGTGGAGCGCAGCGAGGTGACGAGTTCCTCGCGGATGGCGTCCAGCGGCGGGTTGGTGACCTGCGCGAACAGCTGGGTGAAGTAGTCGAAGAGCAGCCGGGGGCGCTCGGACAGCGCGGCGATCGGCGAGTCCGTGCCCATGGAGCCGAGCGGCTCGCCGGCGGTGCGGGCCATCGGCGCGAGGATGACGCGGAGCTCTTCCTCGGTGTAGCCGAAGGTCTGCTGGCGGCGGGTGACGGAGGCGTGCGTGTGCACGATGTGCTCCCGCTCGGGGAGGTCCTCCAGCTCGATCTCGCCGGTCTCCAGCCACTCCTCGTACGGCTGCTCGGCGGCGAGGGCGGCCTTGATCTCGTCGTCCTCGATGATGCGGCCCTCGGCCGTGTCGACGAGGAACATCTTCCCGGGCTGGAGGCGGCCCTTGCGGACGACCTTCGCGGGGTCGATGTCCAGGACGCCGACCTCGGAGGAGAGCACGACGAGGCCGTCGTCGGTGACCCAGTAGCGGCCGGGGCGCAGACCGTTGCGGTCCAGGACCGCGCCTACCTGGGTGCCGTCGGTGAAGGTGACACAGGCCGGGCCGTCCCAGGGCTCCATCATCGTGGAGTGGTACTGGTAGAAGGCGCGACGGGCCGGGTCCATCGAGTCATGGTTCTCCCACGCCTCGGGAACCATCATCAGCACCGAGTGCGGCAGCGAGCGGCCGCCGAGGTGGAGCAGCTCCAGGACCTCGTCGAAGGAGGCGGAGTCGGAGGCGTCGGGGGTGCAGACGGGGAAGATCCGGTCCAGCTGGGCCTCGCCGCCGTGTCCATTGTCGGCGGAGCCGAAGAGACCGGAGGCGAGCTGGGACTCGCGGGCCTTCATCCAGTTGCGGTTGCCCTTGACCGTGTTGATCTCGCCGTTGTGCGCGACGAAGCGGTACGGGTGGGCGAGCGGCCAGCTCGGGAAGGTGTTGGTGGAGAACCGTGAGTGGACCAGGGCGACCGCGGTGGCGAAGCGGCGGTCGGAGAGGTCCGGGAAGAACGGCTCCAGCTGCCCGGTGGTGAGCATGCCCTTGTAGACGATCGTGCGGGCGGAGAGCGAGGGGAAGTACACCCCGGTCTCCCGCTCGGCGCGCTTGCGCAGCACGAAGGCCTTGCGGTCGAGGGCGATGCCGGTGTTCTCGCCGTCGGCGACGAAGAGCTGACGGAACTCGGGCATGGTGGCGCGGGCGCCGTTGCCGAGGATGTCGGGGGTGACGGGGACCTGGCGCCAGCCGAGGACCTTGAGGCCCTCCTCGGCGGAGATCTTCTCCAGCTTGCGGACGGCCTCGGTGGAGTCGTCGGCGGGCAGGAAGGCGATTCCGACGGCGTAGGCACCGGCCTCGGGGAGGTCGAAGGCGACCTCCTCGCGCAGGAAGGCGTCCGGGACCTGGAGGAGGATCCCGGCGCCGTCGCCGGAGTCGGGCTCGGATCCGGTGGCGCCGCGGTGTTCGAGATTGCGCAGCACGGTCAGCGCCTGCTCGACCAGCTCATGGCTGGCCACACCGGTCAGAGTGGCCACGAACCCGACACCACAGGCGTCGTGCTCGTTACGGGGGTCGTACATCCCCTGCTGGGCGGGGCGACCGTCCATGGGCGACCAGGCGTCGGAACGCATCGGCTCTCCCGTCGTCGTCGTGGCATATGCAGTGCCGAGGGACGACGTTGGCCCTCTGCGAAATTTCGTGCAGGTTACATAATGGGGCGCTTCTCAAGAAGCGGATAGTTCGTTCCAACATACGGACACCACCTGAGGCAGTGGGGGGTGAGTCGCAGTCGGAGGATCGGCGCCCGGGGGGCCGCAGAGAGCAGGCGTCGTTGCCCACGGTGTCTACGGCTCATGCCCGGCGGCGAAGGAAATGAAACCGCCAGGTAACGGCTACTTATGTGTAGCGCCGCATAAGGACTAATTTTACGCTGGCAGGAGCCGTTCCGCCCAGGGGCGGTCGCCAAGACGTACATCACACGGATGGCGGACACGTCACGGGCAGGCGCACCCGCCGCACGGGTGCGCCTGCCCGGACCTTCGAGGGGTCAGCTGCCGACGGCCACACCGAACAGCGTGCCCAGACCGTAGGTGATGGCCGCCGCGGCCCCGCCCAGCACCAGCTGACGCAGGCCGCTGTACAGCCAGCTGCGGGCCGTCACCCTGGCCACCACCGCGCCGCAGGCGAACAGCCCGACCAGTGCGAGCAGCACGGCCGGCCACAGCGCGCTCGCACCGAGCAGATACGGCAGCACGGGCAGCAGGGCACCCAGCGCGAACGCGCCGAACGACGACACCGCGGCGACGAGCGGGGAGGGCAGATCACCCGGATCGATGCCCAGCTCCTCGCGGGCGTGTATCTCCAGGGCCTGCTCCGGGTCGCGCGACAGCTGCCGCGCGACCTCGCGGGCAAGGCCGGGCTCGACGCCGCGGGACTCGTAGAGCTCGGCGAGCTCCCGCTCCTCGTCCTTGGGGTGCTTGCGCAACTCCCGGCGCTCTACGTCGAGTTCGGCCTCGACGAGCTCGCGCTGCGAGGCCACGGAGGTGTATTCGCCGGCCGCCATGGAGAACGCACCGGCGGCCAGGCCCGCCAGACCGGTGATCACGATCGTCTGCTGGGAGACGGAACCTCCCGCGACGCCGGTCATCAGCGCGAGGTTGGAGACCAGCCCGTCCATGGCACCGAACACCGCCGGACGCAGCCAGCCGCCGTTCACGTCACGGTGGGTGTGGTTGTCGCGGTGTGCCTCGTGCAGTACGGCGTCGGTCTCGATGATGGACACAGCTCTCCCCTTCTCCGGCGGCGGAATCCACTCGCCCCGCCCCCGCTCGACACCTTCGAAAGTACGCACGAAAAACGGCCCCCGCCAGCAAGGCAGGCCGTACTTACCACCCTCCCGGGCGGCCTGAGTACGGCCTGCCTTGTTGCTTCTGAACCGTCATCCGACTGGCCCTTTTGTTGTGATTGTCGGCCTCTGTCGGGGCTCCGCGTGGGACAGATCGAGAAGGAAGTACGAGAACTGGCTCGGTGCGAGCGAAGGGTCGACGCGATGGAGTTGATCACAGGAAGTCCGGCGGATCCGCGGACGGGCGGCGCGGGCCGGACCGAGGCGCTCCGGGAGAACCTCGGTGACCGGGCCCGCGGCTCCCTGCTCGGTCTCGCGGTCGGGGACGCGCTGGGCGCGCCGGCGGAGAATCTGCGGCCGTCGGAGATCCGTCGCCGCTGGGGCCGGATCGAGGGTTTCGTGAGCGACGACCCCGCGGGCACGGACGACACGGAGTACGCGATCTTCTCGGGGCTGCTGCTCGCCCGGCACGGTTCCGCGCTGACCGTCACGCATGTGGAGCGGGCCTGGCATCTGTGGATCGCCGATCTCGACGAGGGGCAGTTCCGCGGTGCCGGGTTCAGCGAGCGGGGAACGCTGGAGAATCTGCGCCGGGGGCTCGCCGCCCCGATCTCCGCCCAGCACCGGCACGCCTGGAGCGACGGCCTGGCGATGCGGGCGGCGCCGTTCGGGGTCTTCGCGGCCGGCCGGCCGGACGAGGCGGCGCGGCTGGTCGCGGTGGACGGTCGGGTCAGCCATGACGGGGAGGGCATCTACGGCGGCCAGGCGGTGGCGGCCGGGGTGGCCGCCGCGATGGTGGGTGCCGGGGTCGCGTCGGTGATCGCCGCCGCGCTGTCGGTCGTCCCCATGGACTCCTGGACGGCGCGTTCGCTGCGGCGCGCGGTGGCCGCCGCGCAGCGCAGCTACCCCGACCGGCTCACCATGGAACGCGCGGTGCGCTCCGCCGTGGTGGTCGGCGGCTACCCGTGGACGGACCTGGCGCCCGAGGCGGTGGGCCTGGCCTTCGGGGCGTTCACGGCGGCCCGCGGCGACTTCCGTACGGCGGTGCTGACGGCGGTCAACATGGGCCGCGACGCGGACACCACAGCCGCGGTGGCGGGGGCCCTGGCCGGCGCCCTGCACGGGGCGTCCGCGATTCCGCGGCACTGGGGGGACGCGATCGGCCCGGTCCGGGGCAGCTGTCTGCCGGCCATGCGGGGTCACCACGTCCTGGACATCGCCGAGTTGCTCACCCCGGACGAGACGGACGGCGCGGGCGACCCGGGCGGGGCGAGCGGGAACGCCACGCCGCGCGCGGGCGGCACCGACGACGAGGGCCCGGCCCGGCACCGTTCGCGTACGGACACGGGCTCACCGCACCCGCGGCCCGCGGACGCCGACGCGGCCGAGACCCGGTACCACCCGCCCACGAGCACCGGCACACCCCCGCACGACGCCCCCCGCACCCCCGCCTCCCCGGCCGCTCGTACCCGTACCCGTCCCGCCGCCGGGCTCCGGGCCCGGATCGAGGGGCTGCTGCTCGGGCTCGCCTCCGGGGACGCCGCAGGATGGCCCGCCGCACGGCACCGGGCGGCCCGGATGCCCGAGTGGACCCGGCGGCTCACCCGCGAGCTCGACACCTTCGCCGAGCAGAACGCCACGACCACGCTGCCCGTCCCCATCGCGCTCAACCAGCCGCCCGAACCACTGCGGCTCGGGCCCTCCGACGACGCCGAATGGGCGGCCTTCGCCGCCGGGACCCTGCTCGCATCGGCAGCCGGTCCGCTGCACGGACTCTCCCCCGGACGCCGGATGCGGGCCGCCGTCGATGTCGCCTGGAACGCCCTGGCGGCCGAGGTCGCCGCGGCTGCCGCCCGTGCCCCCGAGGTCGAATCCGCGGTGCTCCCGCTGCGTGCCCGGATCTCGGTACGGGCCGGGCTCGGCAATCTCGCCGCCGGGCTGCGACCGCCCGCCACCGGCCACGACAACCCGCACTACTTCGACGACGCGGCCTGCGTACGGGCCGCCGTGCTCGCCGTCGCCCACCCCGCGGACCCCGCCGCCGCCGCCGACCTCGCCGAGTTCGACGCGCGCTACACCCAGGACGGCGACGGGGTGCACGGGGCCCGAGCGATGGCGGCGGCAATCGCCGTGGCGCTGGGCGGTGGGGACGTGGACACCGCGGTAAACGCCGCGCTCGCCCAGCTGCCCAACGGCACGGAGATCGCCCGCAACGCCGCCCACGCCGTCCGGATCGCCCGTGACTTCGTCGGGGAGGCGGCGGGCGCCTTCGCCCTCGTACCGGTGCTGGAGCATCAGATCGTCGACCACGTCTACAGCTACGGGATCGCCGCCGCCGAGACCGTCCCGGTCGCCCTCGCCCTGGCCACTGCGGCCCGCGGTCAGATCGCCCAGGCCGTTCCCGCGGCGGCCTGCCTGTCGCGGGTGGCCGACTCGGCACCCGCCCTGGCAGGCGCGCTGACCGGTGCGCTCGGCGGTATCGGAGCCGTCCCGGACGGCTGGCGCGAGGCCTGCCGCACCCTCGCGGGCTGTGCGCTGCCCCGTCTCGCGGGGACCGATCTCATCGAACTCGCCGGGCTGCTGGCAGACACGGAACCGAAGCCCCTGGGTGGACAATTCGGACATGACATCCACGATGCCCACGCGGTACGAGGCCGGACCCAGGACACTCACACTCGATGAACGGATCACGGGCGCACTCGTCGGCGCCGCCGTCGGCGACGCGCTCGGCGGTCCGGTGGAGGGCCGGTCCCCCGAGCAGATCGTGGCCCGCCACGGCGGGCGGATCGACGGCATCGTGGGCCCGTGGGACGGCGAGAACTGGCGTACCGCGCGCCCCATCGCCCCGTACCACAAGGGCGACGGGCACGTCACCGACGACACCTTGATGACCCATGCGCTGGTGCGGGTGTACGGCGCCGTGCGCGACCATCTCGACGCCTACGCGGTCGCCGGGCACCTGGTGCCCGAGCTGATCTCGGGCCCCCGCTGGATCCCGGAGCTGGAGGCCGAGGCGCTGCCGCTCCAGCGGATCTTCCTCGCCGAGAAGTGGATCGTCGCCCGGCTGCACTACGGCCATGTCGATCCGCGTGAGGCGGGCAACGGAAACATCGTCAACTGCGGTGCGGCGATGTACATGGCCCCGGTCGGCCTGGTCAACGCCGCCCACCCGGAGGCCGCGTACGCCGAGGCGCTGGATGTCGCCGGTGCCCACCAGTCGAGTTACGGAAGGGAGGCAGCCGGGGTCTTCGCGGCGGCCGTCGCCGCCGCCTGCGCCCCGGGCGCGACACCCGACCACGTCGTCGACACCTGCCTGTCGCTCGCCAAGGACGGCACCCGGTCGGCGATCGAAGCGGTGTGCGAAGTGGCCGCCCGGCACAGCGACTTCGAGTCGGCGCTGACCCCGCTGCGCACCGCCGTCGCCCCCTTCGACACGGTCGGACCCGACTACCGCGCCCCGTCCCTCGGCGCCCGCAGACCGTCCCGGCTCCACGCCATCGAGGAGCTCCCGATCGCGCTCGGCATGCTGCTCGTCGCGGACGGCGACTACCGGCACACGGTCCTCGGCTCGGTCAACTACGGCCGGGACTGCGACTCCATCGCCACGATGAGCGGCGCCGTCGCGGGGGCGCTCCACGGCGAGCGGACGATCCCCGCCACCTGGGTGAAAACGGTCGCCGAGGCCAGCCGCCTCGATCTGCACGCACCCGCGCGGACCCTGGCGGACGTCGCCCGCGAGGTGTTCGTACGGGACACGGCCCGGCGCCGCGCACACGAGTCGGCTTTCGCCGCGCTGGCGGGTACGCCATGACCGTACGGGTGACATGGGTGCAGCCGGAGGACCTCGTCGGGCACGAGCTGCGCCAGGCGGCCGAGGACGGGCGGGACGCACAGGCCGTCGCGCGCCGGTGGTACGAGGCGGGAGGCGCCCCCGCCCCGGAACGCGCGGGCGCCTCCACCCCTCCGGCACCGGAGCTGCGCGCGCTCGCCGAGCGGCTGCTCGATGAACTCGCCCTGCTGGACTCGCCGTTGGAGATCGACGAACCGACGGAGCTGGCCGCGATCCGGGCCGCGTGCCCGGAATGGCCGGCGCCCCGCCCCGCCCCGACGCCGGTGAGCCGGGACCGGCTGCACGCCGCCTGGCTGGGCCGGGCGGCCGGCTGTCTGCTCGGCAAGCCCGTCGAGAAGCTGCCGCTGGACGGCATCCGCGCCCTGGCCCGCGCCACCGGCAACTGGCCGCTCACCACCTGGTTCACCGCCGAGGGACTGCCCGCCCCACTGGCCGCCACCTACCCCTGGAACCGCCGCTCCGCGCCCAACTCGCTGGCCGAGAACATCGACGGCATGCCCGAGGACGACGACCTCAACTACCCCCTGCTCACTGTGCTGTTGCTCCAGCGGTGCGGTCCGTCCTTCACCACCGGCGATCTCGCGAGGCTGTGGCTCGACGCGCTCCCGGCCGGCCGGACGTTCACCGCCGAGCGGGTCGCGTACCGCAATCTGCTGGACGGCATCGAGCCCCCGCACACCGCCCGGTACCGCAATCCGTTCCGGGAGTGGATCGGCGCGCAGATCCGGGCCGATGTGCATGGCTGGACCCACCCGGGCGACCCGTCGGCCGCGGCGGAGCAGGCGCACCGGGACGCCGTGCTCAGCCACACCGCCAACGGGGTGTACGGGGCGATGTTCACCGCCGCGGCACTCGCCGAGGCGGCCGGGGGCGAGAGCGACGTGCACGAGTGCCTGGCCGCCGGGCTGCGGGTCGTACCGCCGCGTTCACGGTTCGCGCAGGCCGTGCTCTTCGGTGTCGCGGCAGCCCGCGGCGGCGCCGATTTCGACGCGGTGGCGGACCGGCTGCACGCCGAGTACGGCGGGTACCACTGGGTCCACGTACTGCCCAACGCCGCGCTGCTCGCCGCCGCCCTCACCCATGCCGACGGCGACTTCTCGCGCTCCGTCTGCCGCGCGGTGTCGGGCGGCTGGGACACCGACTCCAACGGCGCGACCGCCGGTTCGCTCGCCGGGCTGCTGGCCGGGGCCCCGGAGCGGCTGCCCGACCACTGGACCATCCCGCTGAAGAACCGCCTCGCCTCGTCCGTACCCGGTTTCGACTCCATCGGCTTCGACGCACTCGCCGAACAGACCCACCGGCTCATCCAGAAGGAGGCACTGTGCCCATGACCGGCATCGCGGTGCTCGGCAGCACCAACATGGACCTCGTCGCCTACGTCGCACGGACTCCTGAGCGCGGAGAGACCGTCACCGGACGGGAGTTCCGCACCGTCCCGGGCGGCAAGGGCGCCAACCAGGCCGTCGCCGCGGCCCGCGCGGGCGGCGACGTGCTGATGATCGGCGCGGTGGGCGACGACGAGTACGGCACCCGGCTGCGGTCGAACCTGGAGCACGCGGGCGTCGACACCGATCTGCTGCACACCGCCGAGGGCCCCAGCGGTACCGCGCACATCGTCGTCGACGACACGGGTGCCAACTCCATCGTGGTGGTCCCCGGCGCCAATGGCACCATCACCACCCTCGGCCCCGGCGAGATGGCCGCCATCGCGGGCGCCGATCTGCTGCTCCTCCAGCTGGAGCTGCCGCTGTCCGCGGTGATCGAGGGCGCGCGGGTGGCCCACGCCCAGGGCGTACGGACCATCCTCGCCCCGTCCCCCGTACAGCCCCTGCCGTCCGAACTCCTCGACTGCGTCGATCTGTTGATCCCCAACGAGCACGAGGCGGCGGCACTCTCCGGCTTCACCGACCCCCATGCGGCGGCGCAGCACCTGCTCGGTCAGGTCCCTGCGGTCGTCATCACGCTCGGCGCGAAGGGCTGTCTGTACGCGGCCCGGGGCGGCGAGCCCGTCCTCTTCCCCGCCCCCGAGGTCACCGCCGTCGACACCACGGGGGCGGGCGACACCTTCGTCGGCACGCTCGCCGTCGCGCTCGGCGAGCGACGGTCCGTACCGGAGTCGCTGGCCTGGGCGTCGTCGGCCGCCGCGCTCTGCGTGCAGCGGCCGGGCGCCTCGACCTCCATGCCGTACCGCACCGAGATCGACGCCGCGTGAACGCGCCCGCGCAGGCCCCCCTGACCGGGCTGCGGGTCGTCGACCTCGCCACGCTCTTCGCCGGTCCGCTCTCCGCCACCATGCTCGGCGACTTCGGCGCCGAGGTGATCAAGGTCGAACATCCGCGCAGGCCCGACCCCTCGCGCGGGCACGGCCCCACGAAGGACGGCGTCGGCCTGTGGTGGAAGCTGCTCGGCCGCAACAAGCGCAATCTGACCCTCGATCTGTCCAGTCCCGGCGGCCGTGACGTCCTGCTCCGACTGGCCGCCGAAACCGATGTGATCATCGAGAACTTCCGGCCCGGGACGCTGGAGCGCTGGGGTCTCGGCTGGGCGGAGCTGCACGCGGTCAACCCGCGGCTGGTCCTGGTCCGGGTCACCGGTTTCGGGCAGTTCGGCCCGTACGCCCACCGCCCCGGCTTCGGCACCCTGGCCGAGGCGATGAGCGGGTTCGCCGCGATCACCGGGGAGCCGGACGGGCCGCCCACGCTGCCGCCGTTCGGGCTCGCCGACTCGATCGCGGCGCTGGCCACCGCGTACGCCGTGATGGCCGCGCTCGCCGGGCGCGAGCGCA